>JBAPRX010000731.1:0-3461 GCA_049281335.1 Promineifilaceae bacterium (SeqCode) | reverse complement strand
GGGTTATTGAGCATGGCAACCTGCCGGGCATTGACGTAGCTGGGGAGGGTGGCGACGTAATCGTTTGGTCCGGCCCAAATGTCAAAGCCATTTTCAGACGAGCCGCTGAAGGTAGTGATGTCGAGGTAGAGCTTGAGGTTGCCGTTCTCGTCGGTAACGGCTCCAACCATATCATCGGCAATATTGACTTCAAAACCCTTTCCCGGCCCAGGCAGCGACCCTCCGGGGCAAGTAACCGGGTCGTAGTCGCCGCCATTGGGACTGCCACAGGCTGCCGGGACCGTGATTGGCTGGTCGTTTGATAATTGGCCTCCGGGGGCTACCCAACGGAGGTCGGTGTCGTGGTTGTAGCTGCTAAAGGCCAGGTCGCGGGCAAAGCCGTTTCGGGATGTGACCATATCGCCTGTTTGACCGTAATAGGATGCAACGGCGACTCGTTCGATTGAGCCATTGCTGGATTCTTTATAATAGAACAGCTCGTAGAGGGTGACGGTGTTATATGCCAGGGTGTAGCTGCTCGGTTCGCCACAAGATCCATTACCTGTGTTTGAAGTAGACCCAGTGCCTCGATTCTCGTCAACGCGAGCAAACCACCATAGATTGACCAAGTCTAGATCAAGCCCCAGGCTGGCCTCAGTGGTGTCAATCATGCAGGGATTTTTCTGGTTTGCAGAACAACTTCGTGTTTCAACTGGCGGCATTCCATTTTGGATAGCGATGTTGGTATGGGCTACCTGGTCTTGGTAGCTGCCACCGTTGTTATTGGGTTTGTTGATGGAGTCGGGGTCGAATAACTCGACCCTAACAACGTCGTCGGGATAGTCGGCCGGAATTTTGATTTGGTAATGGTAGGTGCGGTCGTTGGGGTCATCCCGCCACTGCTCGCGGAAAATTGCTCCATGCGGGTCCATCGTGGCCGAAAAGGGGTCGCCGTAAGATGTACAGATGTGGGGGCCAAACACACTGACAAAATCAAAGCCGAGAATGCCATATTGGATGCGTCGGCCGTTATAAATTTCGGCCGGAACGGTGTCTGTGATGACCTGGCTTTGACTGTGGTCGGGGGTTCCAACGGCCGTATCGCTCAATCCGGCCAGCAGGACGACCAATAAAGGTACAGCAGCAAAAAGTGACCAGCTTACACGTTTCATACTCAACCTTTCCTGATTTTACTCGTGGAGCGCCGTCGCAGAAGCGACAGGGTTCCAACTGAGGCCGCCGCCAGCAGTAGGACAAAGATAATTTCACTTATTGGATGACTTGCTGCTGGTTGGGCAATATCGGCCGTTGTAATGGCTGTCGGCGTCTGTTCGATACAATTGTCTTCCACCCTCACCAACTGTAAGAGCAGCCAGTCATCGGTGCTGTAGCCCAAAATGCGGAAGATACCAAAGCCAAGCGAGACAGTAAAAAGTAGGCTCAGACGTTTCATTGCAATTCTCCCCTGGCTCCACCATCCCTCCAGGCAGCGATTCCGAAGCCAGTCTCCAAAACTTGTTCCTCACAATGGTAGACTATTTATGATGTCGTCTCTACAAATACAAGACCGACGCTTATGATTTTATCATATTTGTGGGGCGGAGGTAATTTGACTGAGGGCGGGAGAACGGCCGGGATAATGACTATGCTCGAGGATTAAGGAACCGGATTTATTGCTTCTATACCGGAAAAACCGATAACAAAACCTCTTCAACTTGTTCTGGGATTTCCAAAGAAAAAAACCTATCGCTGTCATAGGCATAGTCTTCACCACTTTCATCTACGACGGGATTATAGCCGAGTGCTGCTGCTTGCTCGTCTGGTATCACCCGGTACAGTTTGCCTAATTCCAATGAGGCTTCATAGCCTTTGTTGTTTAGACAAACCACAAATTGTTGTTTTTCCTGTTCTATTTTCATCGTTAATCTAGTAGTGGAAACTTTAGTTTGAATTCCTTCTTACCGATACCATGTGCTTCATACCAGTGAATTTCAGCTTGTACCATCTTTCAAACGAACAGTGGTAATGCCTTTCAATTTTCGCCAGCGCCCAGAGCCATACCTTTTGCGAAGCCGGGCTAATTCACGAATTCGACGGCCAACAGCAATAGCCTCTATTTCGGTTATCTCCCCAACGATTTCAAAATCCAACCCGATATTTTAGTGGAAGTCTGGCTTCTAGTAAAAGCCAGACTTCTTTCTCACACATAAGCTATCCTGGCCCGACTGCTCCATTATAACGGTAGACCAATGCTGATTGGATGGCGTTGCGGAGGTTTTCTTCGTTGGAACGGGACGGGATGCGTCGGCCGTATTTCAGCATCAGTGAACGAGGTTGATCCGTTATCTGGTTGGAAGAGGTCATCGGGTCAAGTATCAGATAGTCGGAGCCATCGGCCGTTCTCGCCACCAGAATGACCCAATGGGACTCGGTATCGGCCTGATAATGAGCGTCGTTGGGATTGCGGTCCACCTGGGCGATGACCGTGTGACCCTGTGCCAGGGCATTATCAATCCGGGCAATGGGGTCTTCACCCGTCCACTGCGTCCACGCCAGAACCGGGGAACGGTTAGAACGTAAATTGCCATGCAGGGTGAGGCCGGGCAGCAGGCGGGTCGGAGCGACAAACTGCACCACCGGCCCTCGGAAGCCATCGTTGCCGATCTGTTTCAGGCGGTTGTTTAATTCAGCTGGATTGAAGCGCATTCCGTAGGTAGTCAGCATCATGGCGTAACAGGTGAGCAGACAGCCCCAACTGCCGATGGTTGGCTGGCCGTGTCCTAAAAGGTCGTCCTTCCAACGCGGGTCTACCTGCGAGTACCATCCGGTCGTGTTGGTATATGGCCCCAGAGCAAGACCAGACTCGGAGGGAAGCGAGATGATCCTGACCCAAATGGGGTCGCCGAAGAAATCGCCCCGGTCATCTTGCATCCGCCACAGGCTGCTGTACGTGGTTGGCTGGCCATTGCGGGCCGGAGGCGCAATCATGGGGATGGTCAAGGTGGCGATTTCATCTCGTCCGGTGGGCGGCACAACATAGGAGGCAATTCCCTGGGCCATTGCCAGGTCGCCTTCAACGTAAACGAGGCGGAAACCGTTGCCCCAAACACGGCCGCCGGAGTTACGAACCCGCCACTGCTTATTGAAAGTCGTACCGGCTGCCATGCGGGTGTCATCCTCAATAGTCAGATCGTCCACAAAGGCCATATCAGATGCCTGGACCGACGTTCCGGCGGTGGAAGCGGGGACAACGGTTATTTCGGCATAGAGATAGGCAAATCGTTTGCCATTCGGATCGCGCAGTTCCCACCGGCTGCGGTAATGACGGCCGTAAACCTCCGGCGCGGTCATATTCATCACGATTGTCCCTTCCTGGCCCGGCGCAACGGCGGCTGGTTGGAGCAGTTCAGAGAAGTTGTAGCTCGTTTTCGCCATCATGGGCTGGCTGTCGGCCGTTTGAGGTGAGTAGACCAGCATAAAGC
>JBAPRX010000730.1:0-7882 GCA_049281335.1 Promineifilaceae bacterium (SeqCode) | reverse complement strand
CCTTTATGCTGTGCAGAGCAGCCAACCTGTGGAGCGCGTTGTTTTCGGCCGTTCCGGTGGGGTGGTCATTTTGGGGGCGAACCTGGTTGTGGTTCAGGCGGCCATTGACGCCCAAAGAGGTGATTCGCTTGATGAAAGCGACAACTATCGCCAGATCATCGGCGACCTGCCAGGCGGCCGTGCCGTGACCGTTTATACCACCGGCAGCGGTGTTCGAGACTTAATTAGCCAGGCCAGTTCTGCTTCTCCCGTTCCCCTCAATCTTGATCAATTATCCCTGTCCAATTTTGCCAGTTCCGCGTTTGCCCTTTCAGTTGTGGAGGCAGGGCTGCAAGTTGATATTGTCAGCTATCTTGACCTCGATCAGCTAACAACGACCCAAAAGGCCATGCTGGACGCTGCCGGGCAATCCTCAAAAGCGGCCGAGTTGTACCCCGATCAGACTGTTGCTTTCCTGACCGGGCAGCGGCTTGATTTGCTCTGGCAGTCAATCCGAGAGGCAACGGGCGACGAAGAAGCCTTTGATGAATCTATGGCGTCGTTTGGTGAGGAGTTTGGCCTCAATCCCAGCACCGACCTTTTCCCACTCCTGAACGGGGAATGGGCCATTGGCCTGATTGCCGGTCAATCGGGGCTGCTGGCCGAAGAGTTGGAGATACCGCTTGGATTCACGGTGGTGGCGGCTACCGATCAGCCATTGGCGATGGCGGACACGGTTGAAGCGCTTAGAATGGGGTTGGAAGGCCAGCTTCTCCTGGTTAGCGAAATAGAATCGGCCGACATCACCGGGTATCAGGTCAGCTTGAGCGAGTCGGCCCCACCCGCTTTCGATTTTGGTTTGGAGCAGGGTTACTTCTTTATCGCTTCGAGCGACGGAACGGCCGTTGAGACTTTTGCCGGGGGCACTCCCCTGGCCGAAAGCGACCATTTTCGGAATGTCCAGTCAGAATTCGACAGGGACATCAATGTGTCTCTTTATTTAGATGTTCGCTCGTTGTTGGGAACGCTTCGGGAAAGCAAAACTGGTTTTGACCTGCTTGATTTCAACGAATCGGTGCAACTGTTGGAGCCAGTCGAGGCTGTTGCCGTTGGCAGCGCCTTTCAGGGGGATTTGCGGCGCACGCAGATGATTGTCTTTATTGACACGGATTAAGTGTTAGCGTCTTGCAGTCTTGGAGGTGCCAGGCACTTAGGAATCTTTTGGGTATACCTGTTATTTCTAGTTAGGAAGTGCCAGGCACCTATTGAATGGGCAAATTTTGGCCGCAGGGCGTATCAAATGTATAGTTATAGCTATGCCTATACCAACTCCTTTCCACGAGCGAACGGCCGCGCTTTGTGAGAGCCATGAATGGCGAAACTGGTCCGGTTATCTTGCTGCCGGGTTGTACGAACCATCCCACGAACGAGAATATTATGCCATTCGCAATGCTGCTGCCCTGATTGACGTTTCACCTCTATTCAAATATGACATTACCG
This sequence comes from Promineifilaceae bacterium (SeqCode), assembly GCA_049281335.1. Taxonomy (GTDB): domain Bacteria; phylum Chloroflexota; class Anaerolineae; order Promineifilales; family Promineifilaceae; genus JAKEFB01. The sequence continues at coordinate 6,403 of JBAPRX010000730.1, read as the reverse complement.
GCCCGGATGCGCTGCGATTGGTCAACAAGATCATTACCAGGAACGCCGCTAAATGTAAGATAGGCCAGATTCTTTACACGCCCTGGTGCGATGAAGCGGGCAAAATGATAGATGATGGCACGGTCTGGCGGCTGGCTGAGAACCATTTTCGCATTACGGCCGCCGACCCCAGCCTGCGCTGGTTTCAGGACTGCGGATTTGGTCTGGACGCCACCGTTGAGAATGTTTCCACCCGGCTGGCTGCGCTGGCCTTGCAGGGGCCAAATGCCCGCCATGTTCTCAAAAGAGTTTTACCGAATGCTGCTCTGGATGATTTGAAGTATTATCACTTTCTCCAGACCACCGACACCGGATTCCCCCTGACCGTGACCCGCACGGGGTATACCGGCGACCTGGGATTCGAACTGTGGACGCTGCCGGAATATGCCTGCCAGTTATGGGACAGTTTGATAATGGCCGGACAGGGCTATGGTTTGCTGCCCGCCGGGATGGTTGCGCTTGATATTGCCCGCGTTGAGGCTGGGCTGCTGCTGATTGAGGTGGACTATATTTCGTCCCAAAAGGCGTTGACGGAAGCTCGAAAATCTTCCCCCTACGAGGCCGGTTTGGGCTGGACGGTGGCGTTGGATAAGGGGCCGTTTATCGGCCGTTCCGCGCTTGTGACTGAAAAGAAGGCCGGTTCAAAGTGGTCGTTTGTTGGCCTGGATGTGGATTGGCCCGCATTGGAACAGCTTTTTGCCGTCCATGACCTGCCGCCGATGATTGACAACCGGACGGATCGGACTGCCATTCCGCTTTATAACGCGAACGGCCGTCAGGTTGGACAAGTAACCAGCCGTACTTTTTCACCCATTTTGAAGAAATACCTGGCTCTGGCAACGGTTGAAAGCCGTTATAGCAAGCCGGGGACACGATTGCAGGTTGAGGTGACTGTCGAATTCACGCGCCAAAAGGCGCTGGCTGTTGTCACCCCAACCCCATTTTTTAACCCGCGACGCAAGCGTGCCTGACTTTGCAAGCGGGCCTGAGATTAGGAAGTAACGCAGCACACTGAGTGTGTTCCGACAGATGAAATTCATTTCCTCATGCAGCATAGAAATGAGACCTCTTCGTCTTTGCGTTAAGGAAATTAAGGAGAAATATTATGCGATTAGGCGCACATATGAGCGCAGCAGGGGGGCTTCACAAAGCCTACGAACGGGGCCGCGAAGCGGGTTGCGAGACGATGCTGATCTTTACCAAGAGCAACCGCCAGTGGAAGGCCAAACCGCTGACCGACGAGGATATTGAGCAGTTTAAGGATGCAACGGCCGAATACCAGGACATTCACCCTGTTGCTGTTCATGCCAGCTACCTCATCAACGTTGGTTCTTCTGATGATGCCCTTTGGGAAAAGTCCTTTCGGGCACTAAAGGTTGAAGTGGAGCGTTGTGAGGCGTTGGAAATTCCTTTTCTGACGTTCCATCCTGGAGCGCATGTTGGGGCAGGGGAAGAGACTGGTCTGGCGAACATTGCCCGCGCTTTGCAGCGGCTTTTGGCCGAAACGGAAGGATTCAAGACCACCGTTTGCCTGGAGAATATGGCCGGAGCCGGCACCACGCTTGGTTATAAATTTGAACACCTGGCTTACCTGCTGGAGAATGGAGGGGAGAATGGCGAAAGCGGCCGTTTAGGGGTCTGTTTTGACACCTGCCATGCCCTTGCTTCCGGTTATGACATTCGCACCCCCGAAGCCTATGATGCCACCATGTCAGAATTTGACAGCGTGGTCGGCCTCGACAATATCAAATGTTTCCACTTCAACGACAGCAAGTATGACCTCGGCGAGCGGAAAGATCGCCATGATCACATTGGTGAAGGGTTTGTTGGCGCTCAAGGCTTTGCCAACTTCCTGAACGACTCTCGCTGGGCACACCATGCCGCCCACCTGGAAACGCCCAAAACGGAAACGGATGATGACGGCAATGAGATTGATATGGATGTCGTTAATCTGGAGCGACTGCGGAGCCTGGTTGAATAGTTGGGATTTACGGCCAAACGCAATTGAAGGACGAGATACCGACGGCAGACTACTGACTACTGAATTACTGACTACTGATTATCTTCTTGAGGAGAACTCATCATGTTCATTGTTGATGCCCATCTCGACCTGGCCTATAACGCCATTCGTCACAACCGAAACCTGTTGAAACCTGTCGCTGAGATTCGGAAAGCGGAGGAGGGTAAGCCTCATCCTAACGGTATCTCTCTGGTATCTTTTCCTGAGCTTCAAAAGGCCGATGTTGGATTGGTCTTTGGGACGATCTTTGTGATGCCAGCAGGGAGCCGGATGGCCGGTTCGGACAATAATTCGGCCTTGACCTTCAAAACGGCCGAAGAAGCCCACCGAATGGGACAGATGGAGTTGGATTATTACCATCGGGTGGCGGACGATGTGGACTATATTCGGTTGGTGGGGAATACGGCCGATTTAGAGGAAGTTGTCGCCAGCTACGAGGGCGATCAAGAAAGGCTGGTTGGCATTGTCCCCCTCATGGAAGGGGCAGACCCGATTCGAGAACCGGCCGAAGTTGAAATGTGGTATGAGCGTGGCTTGCGGATTATTGGTCTGGCCTGGGATGATACCCCCTATGCGCCCGGAGCCTGGCGGGACGGTGGCGACCTGACCAAAGAAGGCCATCAACTGCTCGAAGTCATGGCAAGTTTTGGCTTCATCTTAGACCTGACCCATATGAGTGAGGAAGCCTCTTTGACCTGTCTGGATAAGTACGACGGAACGATTATCGCCACTCACAGCAATGCCCGTGCGCTTGTCCCCACACAGCGACAGTTGAGCGATACGCAGATAAAGCGTATTGCCGAACGGGGAGGCGTCATTGGGACCGTCCTTGCCAATGGATTCCTCAAAGCTGACCATCCAAGAGGTGGCCCCAAAGAAGGGGTCACGCTTGAACACGTTGTCGCCCATATTGACCATGTCTGTCAGGTCGTGGGTAATGCTGCCCATGTTGGCATTGGGACGGACTTTGATGGCGGGTTTGGGGTGGAATCGGTCCCGGCCGAAATCAAGAATGTCTCCGATCTGCCCCTGATCGGTAAGGCGCTCAAGGAAAAAGGGTACAGCCAGGAAGATGTTGACGGCTTCATGGGGCAAAACTGGCTCAATATGCTCCGTCGTACCTGGGGCTAATGTTTGTCGATAGCGAACGGTAAAATTCTACCGGTGCTGGGCTGCTTGAGAAGCATGTTCGGATTTTTTTGGAATGCGGTGCCAGGTAGAAACGTTTATTGGGTATCCTGCGTATACAAGTTTGATGGAGATTCTATAATGGGATTAGTTGATAAATGGAATGAATTGGATGAACAGGAAGGCGAACATGATGCACTTCGTAATTCTGTTCTTGATCTCTTGTTGGCCCGTTTCAACACTGATCCAACAGTTGTCGCTGATCGCCTGGCCAAGATTTCCGATGTGGAGAAGTTACGAGAGCTTCATTTTCAGGCAACAATGGCGGAATCCCTGACTGATTTTGAAGAATATCTTGACATAATATAGTTTAATTCGACCCTGGAGGTTAATCTGTGGCGGTACGTGAAGGACGTTGGGATTGCCAATATTGTGGAAAAACCGGCATTTTAGGCCGGGACAAAGCCTGTCCCAGCTGCGGCCGATCCCGGCCTGAAGGCACCAAATTTTACTTACCAAAAGAGGGGGAGGAAGTCGCTGACGAGAAGCTCGTTCAGCAAGCAAAGATTGGCCCGGACTGGATATGCGAGTTTTGCGGTTCCAGTAATCCGGCCAATGTTGACGTTTGCGGTTCCTGTCAGGCGCCACGTGAAAGTGTCAGCCCGAAGCAAGCGGTAAAAGAGTATGGGGTTGGTGAGGCCCCCAGTTCCGGTGATATGGACCTCTCGACGCCACCAGAACGGCCGACAACAACTGAACCGGCCAAGAAGAGCAAAGCGACCCCGGCCATCGGTATTGCCGGGGTTATCGGGGCCATTATTCTCTTATGTATCTGTATCGGCCTGGCTTTTCTCATTTTTGGTAATCGGAATGCGGAGGCAACGGTCAGCGGCTTTTCCTGGGAACGAACCGTTGCGGTTGAGTCTTTCCAGACCGTTACCGAAGAAGATTGGGCGGTTCCCGAAGGCGGCCGAATTCTCAGCCAGCAGCAGGAAATCCACCACTATGATCAGGTACTTGACCATTATGAAACCCGCTCCAGGGAAGTGTCGGAACAGGTACAGGTAGGCGAGCGAACCTACGTTTGCGGCCAGCGTGACCTGGGCAACGGCTTCTTTGAGGATGTTGAATGTACCGATCCGGTCTATGAGACCCAAACCCATACTGAAACTTACGATGAGCCGATTTACCGGGATGAACCGGTTTACCAGACTAAATATACCTATGAGATAGACAAATGGGTGGTGGTTCGGACGGAGGATGCCGGAAACAATGACCACAATGCCTCCTGGCCTGCTACGAATCTCGCCGATGGCGAAAGGGAGGGGGAACGCACCGAAACGTATACCGTTTACTTCACCGATGAGGACGGCAAAAGCTATGAGTGGGAAACGACGGAGGATAGCTGGCGAGGCTTCGAGACGGGACAGGGGGTGAAGCTAAAACTGGACGCCCTGGGTAACAATGTTGAAGAGGTTGAAACCTGACCTTGATCTAAAAAGCCTGACTTGATTCAAAGTCAGGCTTTTTTCGTTCAAAAATTGGTTGGGAGATAGTTAGTCGCTGTTTTGTAGAAGACGGCCGACATCCAGCACGTGCTCGGCGTAATGGCTGTAGGTATCCCCGGCCAGCCAACCCATAACGGGCTGGTTCACGTCATCCCCTGCGATGATTTCCTCAACATTTGGCTGGTAGTAGGTATAGGGCTTTTGCAGGTCTTCATCGTCCAGTTTGGCCAGCATATCAAGAAGCGCCTGATGGGTTGCCCGAAAATCGGCGAGGACATCAGATAACGGCCGATTTTTATGCTTTTGATAGAGAACGTCGTTCTCGGCATCATAGTCGCCAGCAGCAATGAGGGCGGGATCAAGGCCCATCTCTTCGTGGCGGACCTTTTTCTGGAGTATGGCGACGAGGCCGTTTTCCCAATCTCTGACGTGGGCGATGTAATCTTTGGCAGACCAGCCTGACTCACTCAGGGATTTGGTGAGAGCGGCTTCATCATAGGCAGCAATTAGCGCTTCGGCTGCGTCGTAGGCCACGGCCATCCGTTCCAGCAGTTCGGCTTTGGTCTTAGGGAGCGGCAAACTACCGTATTCTTGAAGGGTTGAGGTGGTATTTGTCGTCATCGTTTATTAATCCTTATCAAGCTTTTCAATTGATGCAGTGTTTGGTCAGAGCAATACCCAAACTATATCATAAATAGGCTGCCTTGATTATCAGTCTCGACACTCCTGTCGGCCGATTTCGATGAATTTAGTTATTATTGCGTTGTAATTGTCCTGCCTGAACCAGCATCCTGGCTGTTTTATAGGTATCTTTGCTCTTGACCAACGTTTCCCCGACTAGAATGGCGTCCACGCCAATGGCTTGCATCTGCTGAACATCCTCGGCCGTTTTCAGCCCACTTTCCCCAACTACCACAATCTCCTCCGGGATCATTGCCCGCAGCCGCCCGGTATTGGCAAAATCCACCTCAAAGGTCTGCAAGTTGCGGTTGTTGACCCCGATGACATCCGGTTTCAAGGGCAGCACCCGGCCCAACTCTTCCTCTGTGTGGACTTCAATCAAGGCCTGCATCCCTTCCTGGTTGACCAATTCGAGCAGGGATTTTAAGTCGCCGTCGCTTAGAACGGCCGCAATCAGCAACACCGCATCGGCCCCTGCCGCCCGTGATTCATAGACCTGGTAGGGATGGAAGATAAAGTCCTTTCGCAGCACCGGCACGCCGATTTTGAGGCGTGGGTCGCCCCGCTCTGGAATCAAGAGCCGCAGATTTGCCGTCAGTTCTTTCACATCTCGCAGATCTCCGAGCGATCCTTGAAAATGACGGCCGTCTGTCAACACCGAAATCGCCCTGGCCCCGGCCCGGACATAGGTGCGCGACAACTCGACCGGGTCGTAATGCCGCACCATCAGCCCTTTGCTGGGCGATGCTTTTTTACACTCGGCAATCAGAGAGACTCCTGGTTGTCGGAGTGCGGCCTTAAAATCGGCCGCCGGTGGGGTTACGCTGGCAAAGGCTCGTAAGTCTTCAACCGGCACTTCCCGCATAATCTTGGGCAGATTCTCCCGATGAAACTTCATAATCTCATCCAGAATCTTCCCTCGCTGCTTCGCTAAATTAGAAACACTCACTTTATTATCCTATTTTCTTAACGCAAAGGCCTAGAGATGCAGAGACGCAGAATGCAAAAATAGAGTCTGCATTTTGTT
>JBAPRX010000729.1:0-2444 GCA_049281335.1 Promineifilaceae bacterium (SeqCode) | reverse complement strand
GGAACTGCCGAGAGCGGGTATTGCCAACGTTGAAATCGAACGATTCCCTAACCAGGTTCAAATTGTTATCTGGACCTCGAAGCCAGGGATCGTCATCGGCCGAAAAGGGGCAACCGTTAAAGATTTGCGCAGCAAGCTGCGTGACCTGACCGGGAAAGCTGTCAAGTTAGATGTTGAGGAAATTTCCCAGCCAGATACGAATGCCCAACTGGTTGCTGAGAATATCGCCGGTCAGCTAGACCGCCGAATCTCACACAGCCGTGCCATGAAACGGGCAGTTATGCAGGCTATGCGCCAGGGCGCAAAGGGTATCCGCATTGAGTGTGGCGGCCGTTTGTCCGGTGCTGAAATGGCCCGCAAGGAAAAGATGTGGGACGGGCAAGTTCCCCGGAACACAATTCGTGCAGATTTAGATTATGGATTTGCTGAAGCGTTGACCACATTCGGCCGAATCGGTGTGAAGGTGTGGATCTACAAAGGCGAGGTTTTGCCCCAGCGGGCTGAGACAACAGACGTTTATATCAGCGAATAGGGTGGGTAATTCGTAATTTATAACCGGTAATTTCAAGCCGGTTTCAGCTGATTACCAATTACGAAAGACTCTTTATTTGGAGAAAAGATTATGTTAATGCCAAAGCGCGTTAAATATCGCAAGCAGTTTCGAGGCCGTATGAGAGGTATGGCTAAAGGTGGCACGGAACTCCTACAAGGTGAATTTGGCCTCCAGGCATTAGAACCAGGCTGGATTACGAGTCGACAGATAGAAGCTGTTCGCCGGGCAATGGTTCGCCATATGCGCCGTCGTGGTAAATATTGGATTCGTATTTTCCCGGACAAGCCCGTAACGGCTAAACCGGCCGAAACAAGAATGGGCAAAGGAAAAGGTGCCGTTGACCATTGGGTTGCAGTTGTTAAACCAGGTCGCGTTATGTTCGAGCTGTCCGGTGTTTCTGAAGAGATAGCACGGGAAGCATTAGAACGCGCCAGCTATAAATTGCCCATTAAAACCCAGGTTGTTGCAAGAGAAGGGAGTATATAAGAGATGGCTGCTATTGTAGAGTTGCGCGAAATGAGCGACGAGAAATTAGAAGAGATGCTGGAGAACGCCCGCGAAGAGATGTTTAATCTCCGTTTTCGTCACGCCTCCTCCCGTCTGGACGATTTTAGCCAACTGCGCCGGATTCGCAGGGATATTTCCCAGTATGAAACTATCTTGCAAATGCGCCTGATTGCGATTGAGACTGCCGAACAGCAGCCAGAAATTGCTGCTGCCCTCAAGAATCATGATTGGTATGCCGAAGCACGTTTTGACTACAGAGAAAGCGGCTGGAAGGTTGAATTCGTTGATGAGGATGGTGACGAAGAAATCGCTACCGCCCTGGTAAATTTGAACCAGAAGAAGTCTGGTGATTCCCGCCGGAGCCGCCGGCAGGGTGGCAGCAATAAACGCTCACCAGTTATCAACTTTGAAGTGGCAGGATAAGTTAAGATGAGAGAACAGCGCAAACATTTAACAGGTGTCGTGACCAGCGACAAGATGGATAAAACCGTTGTGGTGGAAGTAACTACCACCCAGCGTCACCAGCTATATGGCAAGGTTATTCGCCTGGTGAAGAAATACAAAGCTCATGACGAAGCGAATGAATGTCACATGGGCGACACCGTAGAAATTATTGAATCCCGGCCAATCAGCCGCCACAAGCGGTGGTCTGTTGTTTCAATCGTAGACCGCGCCGACTAAAAAAATCGTAGAGAGGCATTGAAAGATGATTCAGCAAGAAAGTCGTTTGAAAGTTGCCGACAATTCAGGGGCGCGTGAAATCCTTGTGATACAGGTTGTTGGCGGTACTCGTCGGCGTTATGGCGCGATTGGTGACATTGTGGTTGGCACTGTTAAGAAGGCTGTGCCTAATTCAAATGTGAAGAAGAGCAGCATTGTTAAAGCAGTGATTGTTCGGACGACCAAAGAAACCCGTAGGGACGATGGCAGCTATATTCGTTTTGATGATAATGCGGCCGTTCTCCTGGACAGCGAAGGAAAAAACCCGGTTGGAACCCGCGTATTTGGCCCCGTAGCCCGCGAGCTGCGAGACAAAGGGTTCAGCCGTATTTTGTCCCTTGCACCTGAAGTGTTATAGCGCGATTTGGTAAATGGCCTATCAATTTACTGGAGTATAGAGATGCGTATTAAGAAAGGTGATCGAGTAGAAGTTGTTGCTGGAAATGACAAAGGCGTCCGAGGTGAAGTGCAGCGTGTATTTCCCCAGGCGAACCGGGTTGTTGTTTCTGGTGTGAATATGGTTAAAAAACACCAACGGCCGCGTCCCACGGGCGGGCAGACGCCAACTCAGGGCGGCATCATTGAATTTGAAGCGCCTATTGATGCGTCTAATGTTATGTTGGTCTGTCCCCATACAGATGAGTTAACTCGGATTGGTGTCCGT
>JBAPRX010000728.1:0-2038 GCA_049281335.1 Promineifilaceae bacterium (SeqCode) | reverse complement strand
CCGTATTTGTTGCGGAGGATTTCGGCCGCATCAATGATTTTGTCCTGGGTGGTTCGGCCGCCGCGAATGATGCCGGAGCTGAGGAACATGCCATCTACCATTCCGGCGCGGTGCATGTCCAGAAAGGTTTTTGCCAGTTCGTCGGGCTTGAAAGTGGCCCGGCGGAAGCTGCGTCCGGCGCGGAAAGGGCAGTAAAAGCAGTTCCGTTCGCAGGCGGAGGTGATCATGGTCTTGAGCAGGGACATGCTTTTTCCGCCGGGGGTGACGGCGGGATGGATGCCCAGCGAGTCCTTCTTTAACGGGATGCCGCTGCCGCTTGTTTCGACGACCTGACCGCAGGGGGCGACTTTTGTTTTGTTGTTGGGCAGAACGTTCAGGGGAATGGAGCCGTTGGTTTTGTGGCTGTTTTCTTCGGCCAATTCCAGGTGCATTTGTGTGGCAAAGAGGGAGAGCTTTTCAGTGGGTTCCATACCTGATAGTATAGAACAAACGTGCTAGTGAGTCAATGGCATTTACAAGGTGCAATTTGCACCTTGTAAATGCTTCTTATTCTGGTTTTACGGCCGTTACGCGGGCGCTGAAGAGGCGGGCCTGGCCGATGTATAGGCCGAGCGAATCGGCCAGTTCGATGTCGGGGGCGTTTTTGTCCTGGAGGGAGATGTCGGTGAAGCCTGCGGCTTGAATGGCTGCGACGTAGTCGGCGGCGTCTTCTGCCCCGGTAATGCAGCCCGACCAGGCGGCCATGTCGGCCTTTTCTTCGGGGCTAAAGTGGCCCTGTGTGACCATGTCGGAGACGGCAAGACGGCCGCCTGGACGCAGTACCCGGAATGCTTCCCGGAAGACGGCCGCTTTGTCGGGGCTGAGATTGATGACGCAGTTGGAGATAATCACGTCTACAGTGTCGTTGTCCACCGGCAGGTTTTCAATCTGTCCAAAGCGGAATTCGACATTGGCATAGCCCATCTTGGCTTTGTTGCGTTCGGCTTTCTCCAGCATGGCGGGGGTCATGTCCACCCCAATCACGTGACCCCCCTCCCCTACCTGCCTGGCGGCGAGGAAACAGTCTATGCCGCCACCGGACCCTAAATCCAAGACCGTTTGCCCCGGCTGCAATCCGGCCAGGGTAATGGGGTCGCCGCAGCCTAATGACAACTGGCTGACTTCGGCCGGCAGGTCGCTCAGATCGAATTCGTAGAGGGCATCATTGTTGCAGCAATCTCCATCGCCACAGCCACAATCGGCCGCTTTTATGTCGGGTTCAAATTCGGTGGCGATTCGGCCGTATCGCTCTCGTACTGCTTCATGAATGTGATCGGGGTGTATCAAGCTCATATCAAAGCCTCCATATATTGATAGTCGTCTATATGTTTGTATTATAAACGGCCGATTCTTCTTGTCAAGAGGATGCAGGCGGCAAGTTTGAGGGTGGGTGTCAATCGGTCTAAGAGGGTATAATATCCCTGCCAGGCAAGGGGTACTCATATGGGTACCCCTTGCAAAAGTAACTTTCGAGGGGTATCCATATGCGTACCCCCTTGTGTCTCTGCCGCTTTGGGCCTTTGCGTTGGCAATTTATAGGAGAGAAAATGACTGCAATTGTTGTACAAAAATCGGTTGAAATGTATGGGGACGAGATTACGGCTATTCAGGCCGATGATGATCAGATTTATGTCTCTATTACCAATATGTGCAACGCATTGGGATTAAAGCCCCAACCGGCACGCAACCGGATAAAACGCCACAAAGTCATGCGTGAAGGGTTGGTTCAGGTACAGAACTTGCAAACAGCCGGGGGGCTGCAGCCAGGGTATGTGCTGCGGATGGATTTGGTGCCAATGTGGCTGGCAAGTATCCAAGTTTCTTCGGTGAAGGAAGAGCTTCAGGACAAACTGTACAAGTTGCAGTTGAACGCGGCTAAGATTCTGTGGGAGGCTTTTCGGGCTGGAGAATTGACTGTTGAGGAAGATTTCAACGTCTTGCTGGAGCAGGATACACCGGCGGTTGATGCTTATAAGACCGCGTTGGCTCTGGTCAAACT
>JBAPRX010000727.1:0-7474 GCA_049281335.1 Promineifilaceae bacterium (SeqCode) | reverse complement strand
GATGGGATTCAGGCAAGTGAGGTCTGTGCCATTGACTGTAACGGGCCGATCTGCCCCCGAAAACTCTGCTGTCAAATTAACCAGCCCATTATTGAGGGCATAGGCCAACAGCATCGGCTGTAAAATTCGGCCAGGTTGGTATTGACCCTGTGTTACCCGGTTGACCAGCGGCGCATCTTCATCGGCCGTCAGCGTGTCAAACTGATCGTCTAACAGGTTGGGGTCGAAACCGGGATGGCTGGACATCGCTCGAATCGCCCCATCCGGCAGGGTTAGCAGCAGCACTGCCCCTTTTTCCTCACCCAACAACACCTCGGACGCTCTTTGCCAACGAGCGTTCAATGTCAGGCGCACATCTCGGCCGTTTTGCGGTTCGTGCAGGACGCCATGATCAAAGTAGTTCTCCCAAAAGCTGTCTGAATCGCCGCGCAGCACCGCATCCAGCCCTTCCTCAACGCCCGATGTGCCGTGCCGGAAGCTGTAATAGCCGACTGCCGGGCCAATATCGGCTGTTGGATAATATCGCCGTAAATCATTTTGCGGGCCAATCGTTTCTGCCAGAATTTCCTGGTTGGCGCTGAGAATTGTGCCGCGCTGAATCCTTAGCTCTGTCTCCACCAGCCGGGGGTTATCCTCCCGCGCCAGGATGACTGAACTGTCCAAGACGCCCCAATAGACCAACCCGGCCCCAACCAGCAAAAACGCGCCGAGGATTACGGCCGTTAACTGCTGGATTCTGTTTCTGGTATCTGTCTGTTCGAGGTTCATGGCTGGTTGATTGGGTTGATGGGGTTGGTTGGTCACTCTACCTGATCAACTCAATGATCAATATCTCCTTAATTTCCCTTATGGTCGGACAAATAGAGCAACAGCCCGACCATTATGCAGCTCATCAGGAGCGAGCTGCCTCCATAGCTCACAAAGGGCAGTGTTACGCCTGTGAGGGGAAGCAGTTTGGTGACGCCTCCCATGATTAACAACGATTGGGCGGTCATGGTCAGGGTTACACCGGCAGCAAGGTAGAGGCGAAACGGCCGTGCGCTATGAATGGCAATCCACAATCCCCGGTAAGCGAGCAGGGCAAAACAAGCCACCAGCCCAAACGCTCCAATTAAACCCCATTCCTCGGCAACGGCCGCAAATGCAAAATCAGAATGAACCACCGGTATATAATTCGGGAAGCCTTGAGCCACCCCCTGCCCCAGGACGCCGCCTGAGGCGATGGCGTAGAGCGACTGCACAATCTGGTAGCCCCTGGTATCGGCCTCCGGCCAGGGATTGACCCAGGTATCAATACGCAATGCGACAACATCAAAAGCGAAGTAACCCAAGATTCCGGCCACAACAAGCAGCAGCAGGCCGCCCAGCACATATCGCTTATCACCCGATGCCAGGTAGAGAAGGGACAAAAAGACGATGAAGAAGAGGGTCGCCGCTCCCAAGTCTCGCTGCCAGACCAGCAAGATCATACAAAAGCCCCACATCAACAACAGGGGGGCAAGATAGGGCAAAGGGCCAAAACGGCCGTTTCTGCGATTCAAGACCAGGAGCGACTCCCGATCCTCGAAATAACTTGCCAGGAAGACAACCAACAGCAGCTTCAACAGTTCCGATGGCTGAAAATAGACCCGTCCCAGCAATGGTACTTTGAGCCATAATGCGGCCCCGCCACCGGATGGGTTGACCCCGAAGAAGAGTGTTGCGGCCAACAAAAAGATACCGATTATCAGCCAGGTGTAGCGGTAACGTCGCAGGAAACGCAGATTCCGGGGCCAGGCAGCAATGCCCACCATGACGGCCATCCCAATTGCCAGCCACAAAACCTGACGGCCCAGGAAATTCGGGGCCAGCCGTGCCAACAGGACGAAGCCCCAGCCGGTGAGGAGGCCAACGATAGGCAGCAGGTAGGGGTCGTGAAACGGCCGTGAAATCCGCAGCAAGAGATACGCCCCGGCCATAATTCCCAACCAGGCCAACGGAGCCGACAGCCGCCACCAATAAAATCGGCCGTCCAGCGCAAGGTTCAACGCAAGCCCATTGGCGAAGACAAAAACGGCCGCTATCAGAAGCAGGACAAGCTCCCGACGGCCGACCTGCTGATGGCTATAAAGGCTGTTCTGGGGCTGTAAACGCTCCCTATTGATCGAGGTACTTCCCAACAAGAGGGGCCAATGCCTCCTTAACCGCTGCCGGTATCTTGCTTCGGTCAGTAATCAGGGCATCCCTCAATCCCTGATGAACCGGGTAATCTCCCTCCCAATCAGCCATGTGTTGAACCAAATAGCTGATCCCATCCTGGGCCAGCTTTGTATTCTGGAGCAAAATCCGAATAACCATCTCAACCGTCACCGGCTCTTCCGTTTCGTGCCAGACGTCGTAATCGGTGACGTGGGCCATGCAGGCATAAGCAATCTCCGCTTCGGCCGCCAGGAATGCTTCCGGGCTGGTCGTCATGCCGATGATGCTCATTCCCCAGCTTCGGAAAAGGTTTGATTCCCCTTTGGTGCTGAATCGTGGGCCTTCAATTGTGATAAACGCGCCCCCTTCATGGACAGTTGCCCCTGCTTTTCTAACTGCGTCGGCCAGAGCCGCGCTCAATTCCGGCGAAAATGGATCCGCCACCCCGATATGGGCTACCAGTCCCTTACCAAAAAAGGATCGATCCCGCAGTCCCTTCGTTTGGTCTACCAACTGATCAGGAATCACAATATGTCCCGGCCCGTAATCTTCCCGAAGTGACCCACAGGCACTCACACTGATAATATAGCGAACTCCTAAGGTCTTAAGGGCAAAGATATTGGCCCGGTATGGAACTTCACTGGGGTTCAGAACGTGGCCCCGCCCATGCCGGGGTAAGAATGCCAGTTTACGGCCGTGCAGCGCACCAACGGTAATCGTATCTGATGGCTTGCCAAAGGGGGTGTCAACAGAGATTTCTTCAATATCCGTCAGCCCCTCCATATCATAAAGTCCACTCCCACCAATAACAGCCAGACTAATATCAGACATAAATTTCCTTTTTGTAACTATTCAAGTGACAGTCGTTTTGTTTCGAGGTCGTACAGTAATCGTAACCATCTTGAGGTGGCAGTCACCATTATGAATTTGTTCCCAATTCACCAGTTATTCCAGCGTTCCCGTTTTCTCCACGCTTTTGCCGCCTTTCCAGCCAGACTGATAAATCTTTTAACTTCCGCTGTGTTTTTGACAGTTCTGCTTCCAGGTCTCGAATCCGCTTACTCGCCAACCGCTTTACCTGTTCCACCTGGGCAGCCTGTTTTTCGGCCGCTTCATTTGCCTGCCGCAGGGTAATATCTCGTTCAATTAAATTGGCCTGCATATCTGCCAATCGCTGGCTCTGTTTTTCAATCTCGCCATGAATATGGGTGACTTCTGCCTCGTAGGCTTCAATCTGAAGCCGCTGCTTTCTAATTTCGCTATTTAGCGCTTCCTTTTCCGTATCTTCAGCAGCCGCTTTTTTAGCCTCTTCTACGGCTAATTCCAACTCTTTCACCTTATTCTCAGCTTCATAGAGGAGCGTGGTCATTCTCCCCATGTTATTTTTCCAGGTTTCGACTGTGCTTTCCTGGTCATCAATCCGCTCTTGAAGCTGGTGGATCATCTCCTCATACTGGTTTGCCAGTTGGCGGAAGTCATCCAATTCTGAGCAGGTCGTTTCCAGGGATGCTTTCGTCCATAACCATTGATCATGGTATTCCTGGGCATCTGCTTCGGCCTGCTCCAACTGCTCTTTCATTTCGCCGTTGGCTTCAATCGCCGTTTCCAGCCGTTTCAACAGCTCTTCGTATTCTGGCGGATGGTCTTCGATTTGCTGCTGCAAGATGTCTAAAGATTTTTGAAGCGAAGCTCGCTCCTGCTCCACCACAGTCAGCTTCTCGCTTTTCTTATCCAGTTCGGCTCGAATAAAGGCGCTATCTTGAGCTACCTCCATTAAATCGGTGGTGGCTTTTTCCCACTCTTTTTCCAGCTTGTCGCGTCGTGTACGAATCATGTCTACGACTTGAGTGCTTTCTTTGAGCTGCAACTTCAGCGACTCCAGTTCATTTTCCAGGGAGTCGGCCCGCTGCTCCGTTACCTCTGCCAATTCTTGCCAACGAATCAGCGCTTCTTCCTGTTCGGCCGTGTGCTGCAAGCTCCCTTGTAAGGCGCTTTCAAGGTTGCTCATCCGCTCCACCATCTCCTCGGCCTGTCGGGTTGCCGCTTCCAATTTCAACTCCAACTCCTGCCGGGCTGCTTCGGTGGAAGCTACCTTTGACGTTTGCTGCTCAAAAACTGATTGTAGTTCGGCCAGAGCAACATTTTTATCATCTAACAACCCTCGAACGGATACCAACTCGGCCGATTTCGCCTTAAAACGCTCTTCCCCATCTGCAAGCTGGCCTTGCAATTCCTCAATGTGGATTTGCAGCGCTGTTCGTTCTTCCCGGTAAGCATTTACCTCTTCTCGGAGGCGGGACGACTCGCTAAACGATTCCCCCGCTACCTCATCAACGCGGCTGCTGAAGCTTTTCTCCAGTTCAAGCCGGGCCATTATCGCTACCGCCGCCTCTGCCTGTAACTGCCGCCAGATAGCTAACCGTTCCATCCTGGCCTGACTATCAATGCCCGGTGGCAAGGAAGTCGGAACAAGCTGTTCGATTTCTGAGGGAACGATTATCTGGTAGTCGGCCGTCCGGCCATTTACTGATACGGCTTCGTTTGCGGTCATCTCATCCGGGGAGCTAATCCAGCCGTGAACTTTTCCCCCTTCTTCCAGATGGAAAGCGGAGGAGAAGACGTCTCCCCAAACCTGTCCCCCGGTCTCAACTGTCACCTCATCGGCGGCGATGTATCCAAAAACCAACCCCGCTATCACGACTTTTGGCGCTTGAATGTCCCCAACTACGGCCGCTTGAGGATAAACAAGGACGCCGTGTTCTGATTTGATGTCGCCAACCTGGTAATTCTCGACGTGGACGAGTTTTCGGCCGTATCGCAAGGCAAGCGACACCTGCTGAAGGAGATTTCGCCTTTTCTGTTGCTCGCTCGATATTGCCATAGCCAACCAACGAAGTGATTGTTCAAACGGTATGTCTTGTGCTAAAAAACGAACTGGGTTTTTTGGACATGCCCGGTAATCTGGTAATGAAGACAAACTTTGACACAATTCCACTACCAACCGTAGATTATGCCTCACTTTAACCATTCAAGCCAGAGTTCTCCCCTCTATGTAATGGAAATATTATCGGGATTTTTACTTTGAACGTATTGAAAGGGATAAAAAGTAGCTGACTCCCGTCCAGAGTAGAATAAAGACGAAGATATAGGCTCGCTGGGCAATGACGAAGGTCAAGGCTTCCTGTTCTGGCAAACCGGCCAGAAACAGAACGCCGTACCAACTGGCGTCAAAAATGCCCAGCCCGCCGAATACGAGGCTCAACTGCGTTAGGGGAAAGGCTGCGACGTACAAAACCCACCCGTATTCGAGGGAAACGGCCGTTCCTACCCAAAAATACCTTACTGCTAACAATCCATTTAGTAAAAGTGTTAACCCGAAGACGATCAATGCGGCAGACCGACCGGGCAGCAGGCGTACCCCTTGGGCCAACGGCAGGCGGGCCAACAGGCTCGGCCTTGATAGATTTTCCAGCCAGTTTGCCAGCTTCTCAAGCCGTTTTTCTTCCAGTCCCCACCATAAAACGGCCGATAACACAAGGCAAATAGCTGCTGTCATCAAAAAAAAGCTGCCCTCCGAGATTCGACCTTGCAAAAACAAGATACCGGGCAGTACCAACGGCGTGAGCAGAAATAAATCAAAGGCATTGTCCACAAAAACTGTTGATACTGAACGACGCACCGAAATGCCCATTGCCTTCAACCCGACGCTCTTGCCGCCGACTGTACTGACACTGCGGGGCAGGACCAATCCGGCCGTGTTTGCTGCCATTGTCAGATAATAAAGCCGTCGCCAGGAGGGCCGCGTTCCTGGGCTGGCAGCCTGCACCACCAACTTCAATCGAACGGCCGACAGCATGTTTCCAACTCCCGTCAATAGAAAAGCGGCGATGATCGGCCCCGGTTTTCCCTGTGAAACTTGCCGCCACGCTTCTGGCCCACCCCATAAGATAATGCCGACCAGAACAACGAGGCCCAAAATATGGATAATCAGCCGGATTCGGCCGCGCAGCCTCCGCCAGAGACGGTTGATCATACGGCCGTTTCCAACGGTTGGTTTCGTGTTCCACTCCCCTGCTGCCGAAGCCGCCACCCTTTCAGTCCCAGGACAATGAGACAGAAAAATGGCAGAGGCAGCAATAAAATTGGGTTCTCATAATCCCCGGTGATCGTTGCCAGGAAAAGAATCCAGGGGCCAACAATCAGGACAACTGCAATCAAAATCGCGGGAACCCGGCCCCAACTGTTCAGCCCATCCCAAAACCAGAGAAAAAGCGGAATGTACAGGAGCGCCTGATTGGTCGAGCCTGTCTGGAACAAGACCAGCATACTGACGGCCATCGTCCAAAACAAAACCCACTCAAACCGCTCCAAGCCCCGATCCTGTGACGCCGTTTCCTGCCTGTCTCCTTTTCTCGTAAAATCAAGTCCCCAATACCAGGCAGCCAACATCAGCAGCAGCAATATGCCCGTAACAAGGTAAACGATCAGGTTTGGATTACCCGGCAAGATAGATTCCCCCAGCACTTCCATCGGATTTCGGCCGCTTGCCACTTCTGCATACCGTTGAATATCCTCCAGAAAACTGATGGGCCAGCGCGGCAGCCAGATTAATGAGCTTGCTAACAGCGCCACCCCCCCGATGAGCAGTCCTTTCAAGAATTGGTACCGCTTTTTGACCAACGCCCAAATTACCATCCACAATCCAACTATCAGCACCATTTGTGGTTTGATAGAGGTGGCAGCCAGCCAGACGCCTGCCCATCCATCCTGGCCCCGCCGCAAGAAAAAAAGCGACAAGGCAAGAAACAGCGTCACATGGAGGGTGAACTGGCCCAAGATGATCGTTCGGGCCGCCGGGTAGAACAAAATGCTGCCGAGCAGTGCCCCGGCAATGCCTAGGGGTGATGGTTTCCACCCCACCATGTACATCATGAGGATTGCAATCCCAATGATTACCCACTGAAGCGTCACGATCCAAAATGACTGCGCCCAATCGTAGGAAAAATAGGTCAGAGGCCAAAATGTGTAAAGGACATGGAGTGGAAAAGCAAAGCTGAAGCTGTTTGTTCGCAACTGCTGCGGGTCACGAATCGCTTCAATCTCGGCCGTTACATCGGGGCTGTATGGATCCCGACCCTCCAACAGCAGCGCCCTTCCCCCATACCACCGTGAGTGAAAATCGGCCGCTGCCAGGACCTTAGATCCAAAAAATGAATGGACTGCCACCCCTTCTATCAAAAACAAAATGGCAAAAGCCCCCAGGAAAATGAACAGGTTTCTCTTGGACATGCTTAAG
>JBAPRX010000726.1:0-3740 GCA_049281335.1 Promineifilaceae bacterium (SeqCode) | reverse complement strand
GTTAAAACGGTTGGAAGAATGGCGGGCTGCCGGAGCAACCCACATCACCATCAACACAATGGGCGCTGGCCTAAAGACTCCCGCCGACCACATTCAAGCCATCCGCAACTTCGCAGAGAAAGCAGGCATTTAGTTCGTTTAATTTGTGTTAATTCGTGGCTTAACTTCTTCCAAAGTAACGGCCGATCCAATCTTCAACCGTTCCCGCGCTTCACGCCTGCCTCCTGTGGCCGGAACATGATCCATGACTGACGCCAGCCCCATCCGAGGCGTATTATTATAAATTGTCTCAAATAGCCCTGGCCGGACAACATACGTTTCGTGCCAGAAACCCACACTTCCATCCTTCACATTTTTGTAGAACGCTTTCCAGGCCGGAAGGTGAGGGTCATCCGGGTTGCGAGCGAACTGTTCCAGCGCCTCAAACGAACGCCAATATTGGATATTGGTCGCCCCCCGCCACTCCAACAAAAGACGGCCGCCCAGGAACCCCTTCTCAGGGTGCGCCTCCAACTCCCGAATCATCTTCGGCATCGCCATAAAAACCGGCAGCCATTGGCGTACTGCCCGCCATTTGTTAAAACGCATACCGATAAGAAAAACGACAAAAGGTTCATCTGTGCCGGCCGTATAACGGCCCGTAAATATATTCGACATTTGTAACTCCTTTTCAATAGGGTGGTGGGCTGAACTGCATTCACAAACCGAACGACGTTCGGTTTGAGGCACAAAAAATTGGTCGCTGTTTAGACAGTCATGAAACCACGAATAAGAACGTTCAAGGCAGCCCGATCGGCCGTATCGAATTCGGCCGCATAGTCACTTAGAATCGTAATGCGTACCATCGAAATACCATGCACCAAAGTCCAGGCCGCGTAAGAGATAGTTTCACTATCTTGAGTCTCTGACGTTTTGAAAACGCCTGCCTCAATCCCCCGTTCAACGGCCGTTTGCAAGATGCCATAGGTAGAGACATCCTCCAACTTTTCTTGCACGCCATCTTTAGTCGGCCGATGCGTAAACATCAATAGATAAAAATCCGGATTCTCAATGGCGAAGCGAATATACGATAACCCCAACGCCAACAAATAATCCACCGGTGCCAGTGTCATATCTACCTGCCGCAGATAGTTAGCCAGCCGTTCATGTCCTTGAACACAAACCGCCAGAACAATGGCATCCTTGCTGTCAAAATACTCATACAACCCGGCCGGACTATAATCAATCCGCCGAGCCAGCCGCCGCATAGACAGCTTCTCCGGCCCTTCCCGGCTAATAATCTGCCGCGCTGCATCCAAAATCTCATTTCGGGTTCGCCGCTGTCGTTTTTCTCTCGGTGTCAATGCTGCCATTGTATTGTCTCGTAAAAACATCGTTCGTTTACCGAACGATGTTCAGTATATATTAACCCATATTCCCTGTCAACCCCCGCCTCGTATGGGCATGGCAGCCCACACCAGTCTTTTTCTTTTTCTAAAAAATCGTATAATAAAATCCGTCAAAAAATTCCCCAAATGTGATGCAGATTCACCTGCTGTGGTTACTCCTCGGAATGGGGAAAGGGTTAAAACTTTCTGCCCAGGCAGAACACAACTGCTTCTCGCAGGAAAACGCATGAATCTACCACAAGCCAGTATCCTCGTTCCTTTGATTTTCACGGGAATATATGCCTTCCTCCTGATCGGATTAGTCATCCGCCTCGGCTGGCAAGAACAACAGGTACGTTGGCTTCTGGCTCTCCTCTTTGTTGGAATTGTTTGGGAGCTTGCCATGCTCCCAACCCCCCTGGCCGAACAACTGATAAATTTACCAGACAAGATTTTATTAGTGAACACCTTCATATTAGGGATGGCAACGGCCGCTTTTATTGATTGGGAGCGACAGCCGTTTTGGACCTTGCTGGCCGGAGTGACTACCGGTGGCATATTTGTCCTTGATTTTCTTTTTCCGATGACGCTGTTCCCTTCCCCTTCGCAAACCACCTTAATCCCCACAGTCGGCGGCCTCCTCATCATTCCGGCCTGGTTCATCCTCAACATGATCTTGTTAAGAGCCTCCTGGCGAGGGTATCGTCAGGCCCAACTGCCCTTGCATGGCAACCGACTGCTTTTCTGGGCCATGTCGCTTTTGGTACTCATCATCGGCGAGGCGCTGATTTTCATTAACCAGGATGGGATCATTATCAGCGGGCAGATTATTCGGGTGGTCGGGCTGGTAGGTCTTGCCTACGCCGTTTACTCCCATCGCATCTTCGATGTCCGCACCCGTTTGCGCCGCATAATCGCCTTCTTTTTTGTCGCCCTCGTTTCGGCCGGATTTGGCACCGCCATCATCTTTCTGCTTCAGGAGATTACCCGCCAACAGACTCCCACCGTCCGAACTGCGACTATTATCATCGTCGCTGCGGTCGGTTTGCTCCTATATCCTCGTGCCTACCGCTTCCTGGAACGACTGTTATACCGCTATTTTCTTGGGGTGGAATTTGACAACAACAAAATTCTCCGCAACTACAGTCAGGCTGTTGCCCGTACCCTGGATGTGGAGCAACTCTCCATCGTCATTATTGGAACCATTAGCGAACTGCTCGAAACCAATCGCGGCAGTCTTATGCTCATCACACGGGTAGGGGACAACTATAACATCCAACCCATCCCCGCAATGGGGCGCATTCCCCAGGAAACAGCCACCTTTTTCGGTGACAGCCTGCTCTTGTATACCCTTGCCACCCAACGCCAGCCGCTTTTACAATATGAATTAGACTTCAACCCGCAACTTCAGCAAATTAGTGAAGAAGAAAAAAACTGGCTGGCCGATCTGGCAATGGACGTCTTTGTCCCTATTAACACCGATAACGAATTAACCGGCATCATCGCCTTGGGGCCAAAAAGCTCCGGTCAAACCTATCGGCCGAATGAATTAGAACTGCTCCAGGTTTTGGCAGATCAGACAGTCGTTGCTCTCCAAAATGCCCGGCTGTACAGTGAATTAGGCTCTCAAAATGACCGCATTCGTTTTCTCAATGCCGATTTGCGCCAGCAAAACTCCCGCCTGGAGATAATGGACAGAGTCAAGTCTGACTTCATCACCATTGCCTCCCATGAACTACGAACCCCGCTGACCCAGGTCAAAGGTTACGCTGACATCTTGCAGGCCATGAATGACGAAAATGCCTTGACCCAGGATCAAACCAAAGAGATTGTGGGACACATTAACCGGGCCACCACCCAGTTAGAACGGCTTATTTCCGCCATGCTCGACGCCAGCCAGCTAGATGTGGATGGGATGCGTTTGACCTATGTCCAGGCCAGGTTGGAAACGGTGATAAGGTTGGCTTTGGAACCATTGGTTTCCGCCATGAAAGAACGACGGATTTCCCTCAAACTCAGCGGCATTACCAGCATTCCCGACCTCCAGGCTGACTTCAAGCGTCTTGTTCAGGCATTCGGCAACATCATCGGCAACGCTATCAAATACACTCCCGACGGCGGCAGCATCGCCATCTCGGCCGATTGTCTGACGGCCGAAGATGGCGAAGAATACATCGAGGTCGTCGTGGCCGATACCGGCATTGGTATTGATCCCAAATACCACGAACTTATCTTTGAGAAATTCTTCCGAATCGGGAGTACCCAGCTTCACTCAACCGGCAGCACCAAATTCAAAGGAGCCGGTCCCGGCCTGGGGCTGCCCATTGCCAAAGGGGTCATCGAAGCCCACAGCGGCCGTATTTGGGTTGAATC
>JBAPRX010000725.1:0-9528 GCA_049281335.1 Promineifilaceae bacterium (SeqCode) | reverse complement strand
CGTTTGACCCATCACCATCCCACATTCAAATTAATAAACACCGAAATAACCAGCGCAAACAACAGCGGCAAGATAATCAGATAAGCGACAACCCGCCGTTTGAAAACGCCCATAAACATCAGCGAGCTTTTGATGTCCACCATCGGGCCAAAAACCAGGAAAGCCAGAATCGAGCCGGTGGTAAAGCTGTTACTGAAGGATAGGGCCACAAAAGCGTCAACGGTTGAGCAAATCGAGAGGACGAAGGCCAGGAGGATCATCACCAGCACCGAAATAACTGGGCCGGTTCCCAGAGAGAGCAGGGTGGATTGGGGGACAAGCGTCTGCATCCCCGCCGCCAACAGCGATCCAACAATTAAATAGCGGGCCATATCCAAAAAATCATCAGCCCCTATCGCCAAAGCCTCCCAAATCCGCTTCGGAAGCGGTCCGTTTTTCTTTTTCGGCCGTTCCTGTTCAAACTGTTCCTGCCTGATTTGCTCCAACGTCTCCGGTAGCAGCACATCTTCCGGCTTTGCCACACTAAAGAGCAGTCCAACGGCAAAAGCGATCAAGACACTGAACACCACTCGGCCGATTAAAACCGGCCCAAACCCAAAAGCAGCATAAGTGCTGAGAATAACAACCGGATTGACCACCGGGGCCGCCAGCAAAAAAGCCACCCCAACCGGCAGCGGCAGCCCCTTCTGGTACAGGCGACGAGTGACCGGCACAACGCCACATTCACAGACCGGAAAGGCAAAACCAAGCACCGACCCGATCAAGGCCGCAGGTAACGGCCGTTTCGGAATCACCCGCGCCAGCGAATTCTTATCAATAAACACTTCAATCAAGCCAGAAACGGCCGACCCCGCCAGCAAAAATGGCACCGCTTCAATGAAAATGCCCAGAAAGATCGTCACAAAGGTTTCAAAACTGCCACTAATCGGCAGCTCTGACAGCCGGGGAACAATCAAGGCAACCGCGACGATCAATCCCAACCCAACCAACAATCGGCCGGATTTAATCTTCTTAACCTCTCCCCTCACCTCAATTGTCGTCGTCTTCAACCCTTCCGTAGATGCCATCTATCCTCTACTAACTTGCCAACTTGCACCTTGCCAACTTGTTCGGCCAAAGACCGACCTTGCCATTTGCCATTTGCTTACTTAATTATAGGCCCTCCCCGCCCTCCGACCAGAACTACCCCCCAACCCTAACACCCCATTAACCAATCTACTCCCGATTCAACTCACCTATTTGTTTACCTTGACTGACGGCCCTAACCCGATATAATTGATACAAAGTATCAATAAGACCTCAAAAATAGAACTTTTCTGCTGCGCTCCCGCGTCTCTGCGCGAACTATTTTTGTTAGGAGACAAAAAGTGAAACTACTGATCAAAATAAGTGCGCTAGTCACTATCTTTTCAATCCTTCTACTTGGCTGCCGATCGGCCGAAAACACCACAACCACTGAAGAACCACCCTTAGAGCCACTATCACTGCCGCAGCTATCGGCCGTTTCTCTCGACAACAGACCACTCAAAGTCGTTGCCACCACCAGCATCATTGGCGATATTGTCGGCCGGGTAGGGGGAGACGCCATAGACCTGACTATTCTCATTGGCCCCGGCCAGGATTCCCACAGCTACGAACCATCCACTGGCGACCTGACCGCCGCCGCCGATGCCGACGTTATCTTCATCAACGGTTGGAACCTCGAAGAAAGCCTGATCACCAACCTGGAAAATGTGATCGGTGATGCACCATTGGTGCCGGTCGCCGCCGGTATCACCCCGCTGCCATTTAGTGGGCACGATGAACATGGAGCGAATGCTGAATATGAGGAACATTCCAGTGCTGATCCCCATACCTGGACCGATCCTCATCTGGTTGTCCAGTGGGTCGATAATATCTCCCAAACATTGGCTGCCCTAGACCCGGCCAACGCCGAGCTGTACCAACAAAACACGGCCGATTACCAGACAGAACTCCAATCCCTCATCCAATATTACGATGAGCAAGTCGCCACCCTTCCGGCTGAAAAACGGGTCATGGTAACCAACCACGACTCCTTTGGCTACTTTGCCCATGCTTACAACTTCGAGATCATCGGTACAGTGTTGGCAGGCGTCAGCACCCTATCGGAACCTTCCGCCGACGACCTCGCCAATCTGGTAGATACGATGGAGCAGGCCGGTATTTGCACCATCTTCGCCGAAACTAGCGCCAACCAAACCCTGGCTGAAACCATTGCGGCCGAACTTGACTCCTGTGAGAACGTTCAGGTTATTTCTCTATACACCGAATCAATCGGCGCTCCCGCCAGCGGCGACGACAGCTACACCGCCATGATGCGAGCCAACATAGACGCCATCGTCAACGGCCTCCAATAACTATCCGACTTTTGTTGTTTTGCATCTCAACCACTATGCCCATCTAAAACCTAAAACAACAAAAGCCTTGCCAACTGGTTCCTTAACGTCCAACAATTTCTGGTATAAAATATCAATATGACCTTATTCCTCAATAAACAGAAAGAGCGGGGCATTTCCCACATAGATAGCGCCCCAACTGTCGAAGCCCAAAGCGTCTATGCCACTTACACACCCGGCAGTAACGGCCGTTCTCATGCGCCAACCAATCCCCAGGAAAACAGCCGCCGGGAAAGTTCCCGCCGCTACGCCCTGGAAGACGTATCTTTTCGCATAGATACTGGAGATCGCGTTGCCATTGTCGGCCCAAACGGCGCTGGAAAGACCACACTCTTCAAACTCATTGTCGGAACCTTACGGCCCGTCAAAGGCAGCATCCAGGTTTACGGCCGAAACCCCGACCACCACATCTGCATCGCCTACGTCCCCCAACACAACCAGATAGATTGGAGCTTCCCCGTAACGGCCGAAGATGTCGTGATGATGGGGCGGGTGGGTCAGATCGGCCTCTTTCACTGGCCCAAACGCCGCGATTGGGACATCGTACACAGCAGCCTGGAGAAAGTGAGCGCCTCTCACCTGGCGAAAGAACGCATCGGCGACCTGTCCGGCGGCCAACGCCAGCGCATCTTCATCGCCCGTGCCCTGGCCCAAGAGGCCGACCTCCTGCTCATGGACGAACCCCTCAACGGCCTTGACTTGCCCAGCCAGGAAAAGATATTCCAGATTTGGGATATGCTTCGAAAAGACGGCGTCACTATCATGGTGGCAACCCATGACCTGAATCTGGCAGCCGACGCCTTCGACCAGATTATGCTCCTCAATCAAAAACTGGTTGGTTTCGGCCGTCCGTCAGAAGTCCTGACCTCTGCCAATCTCCTCCATGCCTACGGCGGCCACGTCCACCTGCTTGGTCAGGATGGGGAAGGGATGGTTTTGGTAGACGACTGCTGCGACCCGGTGTAAAGATAGTGAACAGTGAAAAGCGAGGAGTTAAAACTAACCCTGACTGGCTATTCACTTTTAACCCTTAACTTCTGACTTTTAACTCTAAAACCATTCACCCAAAATATGTTAAACTGGCTAACCACACCTCTCTCATACACCTTCATCCAACGCGCTCTAGTCGCGGCCGTTCTGGTCGGCATTGTCTGTTCCGTCCTGGGAACCTACGTCGTTTTGCGCGGCATGGCCTTCCTGGGCGACGCCCTGGCCCATACCATTCTGCCCGGCGTCGTTATTGCATTTCTGGTGGGCTGGCCCCTGGCTGTTGGCGCTCTCATCATGGGCATCCTGACCGCTCTCGGCATCGGCGCATTGAGCAATCGAGGGCAGCTCAAAGAAGACACCGCCATTGGCGTCATCTTTGCCGGATTTTTTGCCCTCGGCATTGCCCTCCTTTCTCTGAGCGGTAACTACACCGTCGATCTGGCCCACTTCTTGTTTGGCAACCTGCTCGGCGTCTCCGCTGGCGATTTATGGGTCATCGTCGGTCTGGGAACGGTCGTTTTGATCGTCATTTTTCTGTTTTATAAAGAGTTCCTGGTCGTCTCCTTCGATCCAATGTTGGCAACCACCCTGCGCCTTCCGGCCAACTTTCTGCGCTATCTGATGCTAATTCTCATTGCCGTAACCATCGTCGTTGCCCTTCAGGTCGTCGGCATCGCCTTGATGCTTGCCATGCTCATCACCCCCGCTGCCACCGCCTCCCTCCTGACCCGCCGCCTGCCGCCGATGATGGCAATCGCGGCCGTTATTGGGACAATCTCCGGCGTAGTCGGCGTTTACGCCTCTTTCTATCTGAATGTCGCTTCCGGTCCGGCCGTTGTCCTGGTCGCTACCCTAATTTTCCTAATAGTATTTATCTTTTCCCCACAACGGGGTATTATCTGGACGGTAATAAGACAATGACAAATCAATTAGCAAAACTCGGCAGCTCCCTCAAACAAGAGGGCTATAGATTAACCCAACCGCGTATCCATATTCTGGAAGCGCTCGTCTCATGTCAGGGCCACATCACGGCCGATGATCTCTACGAAACCATCCACAGTGAACAGCCCGGCATCGCCCGAATGAGCGTCTACCGCACCCTCGATCTACTCTCAGAACTTGGGTTGATTCGTCCCGTTTACCAGGGAACCGGTGCGGCCCACTATATTTTGCTCGATGAAGGCCACCACCACCACCTGGTTTGCTCCAACTGCGACAAAGTAATTGAGTTTGATGACTGCGTTTTACAAGAGATAGAAAACAGCATTAGCAGCAGCTACAACTTCAAGATACAAGGCCACGTCCTGGAAATTTTCGGCCGTTGTGCCGACTGCCAATCAACCGAATAAAAGAATCACCAATCACCCAATTACCGCCAGTGCCCTTTACCGCCAGACAAGCCCACCACAGGTAGGCCTTCAACCATGTTTTACGCCCTCTACACCCTGAACGCCCTATTAATGTTCGTCCCACCCATCGTTCTGGGCATCATCATTGCCCGGAAGCGGGGCATTGGATGGGGCGTCTTTTGGTCTGGCGCACTCACTTTTATCCTATCACAAGTTGGACATATCCCCTTCAACAGCATTGCTCTGCCATCATTGAATACAATGTTCAGCGGGTATTCCAACAACACCGCCTTAGTAGGTCTGGCCCTTTTCCTGGGCGTCTCTTCCGGCGTATTTGAGGAAGTTGCCCGCTACCTGACCTATCGTTTCTGGCGCAAAGATGTCCGTACCTGGGGCGGTGGGATGATGTTAGGAGCAGGACATGGCGGGGTTGAAGCTTTTCTGGTTGGCATTAGTTTTGCCAGCACTTTTTTAGCCCTTACCGCTTATGATGCCGGAATGCTTCCTAATTTGCTTGCCTCCGTCCCGGCCGAAGAACTCTCGGTTGCCCAGGCACTCGTCCAATCTCAGATACAGGCTTTTCATGCGATTCCCTGGTACGGCCGTTTTTTAGGCGGCATCGAGCGGCTCTTTGCCATCACCCTTCATCTTTCCCTGTCATTGATGGTCATGCAGTGTTTCACCCAGAAGAAACATGCCTGGCTGGTACTGGCAATCGCCTGGCACGCGCTGTCAAATGCCGGGGCGGTCATAATCATCGGCCTTGAAACCCAACTGATTCCTGGCCTGGAAAATCAATACACGGCCGAACTATTTATAGGTATAATTGCCATAATTAGTCTTTTCATTATTTTCCACTTCAAACAGCCGGAGCCGGTAGAACCGGAGCCGGAGCCGCTCCCACCCTTGAAAAAGGCCGAACTAATCGAAGTTGATCCAACGGCCGAAAACCTGGAAGGCAGTCGCTACGTATAGATAAGTGCCTGGCGCTTCCATGTCAATTCCAGACACCTTTATAACGACAACCATCAACCAATAGCCCGGTGCCTGGCATTTTTTAAGTTCGTATAATTCGTGAAATTTGTTGCTAAACCCTTAAAAATAACCCATGATCAAAACCGAGAATCTCACCAAAAAATTTGACGACCACCTGGCTGTTGACCGCCTGACCCTGGAAATAGAAGAGGGCGAAGTGTTCGGCTTCCTGGGGCCAAACGGGGCCGGAAAAACCACAACCGTCCGAATGTTAACCAGCCTCATTGCTCCCACCTCCGGCACTGCTTCCATCTACAATTACAAAATCGGCCAGGACGATCAGGAAATTCGGCGCAATGTTGGCATCCTAACCGAGACACCTGGGATGTACGACCGCTTGAGCGCCTGGCGAAACTTGCTCATCTATGCCCAACTTTACGAAGTGGACGAGCCAGAAAAACAGGTCGAAAAATACCTGCGCCTTTTAGGGCTGTGGGAACGGCGCGACGACGGGGCCGGATCCTTCAGCAAAGGAATGCGCCAGAAACTCGCTATTGCCCGGACCCTGCTCCACGAACCCCCCATCCTGTTTCTGGACGAACCAACCTCCGGCCTTGATCCCGAAGCCGCCAAGCTGGTGCGAGACTTTATCGAAGAGTTAAGTGGGGAAGGGCGGACCATTTTCATTTGCACCCACAATCTTGACGAGGCTGACCGTCTTTGTGACCGCGTCGCTGTTTTCAACGGCCGTCTTCGGATCGTAGACGCACCCGCCGGACTCAGAAAACAGTTGTACGGCCGTCAGGTCATCTTCCATCTGGCCCATCCCGCCGAAGACAAATGGGTACAGGTACTAAAACCCTTTAATTACATCAAGAAGATAGATGCAGTAGACAACAAACTCATTGTCGCCCTGGACGACCCCGAAACCCACAACCCCGAACTAATTACCGCCCTCGTTTCAGCCGGGGCCGCCCTCCAATTTGTAGGCGAACTTCGTCACTCCCTCGAAGACATCTACCTGAAACTGGTAGCCGATTAAAGCCGTGTGAGACTTTCGTTGTTTCGCACCTCAAAAACATGTCTCCAAAGGAGACTTCGCGCATTGCATCGTTAGAAGCGCAAAACGACAAAAGTTTTTAGATATAGTAGGTTTCATAAACATGAACAAAGTAAAAACCATCATCAGCAAAGAATGGGCCGAAGTTTTCAAAAACCGACTGGTTCTATTCTCCGTTGCCTTCCTACCTCTTATCTTCGTCGCCCTGCCGCTGATCACCGTAGGTGCGCTGGGCGATGCCGGAAACTCCGATATTCCCGTTACCCTGGACAGTGCCAACGCCCTCCCCGGTTACGACGAAGTCTGTGTGGAAATGTCCCTGACAGAAGGGGAATGTTTGCAGATTTACATGCTCGACCTCTTCACCTTGCTCTTTATGATTTTGCCCGTGATGATCCCCGTCACCATTGCCGCCTACAGTATCGTTGGTGAGAAAACAGCCCGCAGTCTGGAGCCGCTTCTCGCCACCCCCATTACAACCGTCGAACTGATTTTAGGCAAATCATTAGCCGCCATCATTCCGGCAGTGGCCGCAACCTGGTTAGGCTATCTCGTTTATGCCGTTGGCATGAAAATCCTGCTGGAAAGCGACATAGTCTTTATGCGTCTCTTTGATCCCATCTGGCTCATTGCCGTCTTTGTTCTTGGCCCCCTGCTAACCATCTTTGCCGTCTGCGTCGCCATCATGGTCTCCTCACGAGTCACCGACCCCCGTGTCGCCGAACAATTAGCCGGAGTCATCGTCCTGCCCCTCGTCCTAATCATGACCGGCCAGTCCATCGGCTTCTTCCTGGTAAATCGGGCAATGGTTATTGTGGCAGCGGCCGTTGTTGCCGTTCTCGATGTCGGCTTTGTCTACCTCGCTGTCCACACGTTCGAGCGGGAAAATATCCTCACCCGTTGGAAGTAAAGACATTTTTTGAAAAACAGACATTTTTTTGAAAAAACAGTCACATCCGATATAATCCATTCGCTTACCTGAAAAAAGGTAAAAATACTAAACACACGTTCCGACTGAAACGGGTGTGCTTGTACATTTTCTCTAATGACAATCCCCTCTTTGTGAAAAAAATGAGGTAGCTTCAAACAAGGTTGTTAGTTAGTGTTGTGTCCAAGTTCCGTCCAGAATGAAGAACGTGGAAGAATAAAACACTTAAAAAAGGAGAATTACCCCCCATGGCTGTTGTCTCAATGAAGGCATTATTAGAGACGGGCGTCCATTTTGGACATCGGACTCGACGCTGGAACCCGAAAATGAAACCGTTCATCTTTACTGAACGCAACGGTATTCATATTCTCGATCTACAGCAAACTATCGTAACAATTGAAAAAATTTACGCGAAGGTGCGTGATACCGTCGCAGAGAGCGGAACCATCTTATTTGTCGGTACAAAACGGCAGGCCCAGGACACAATTGCCCGCGAAGCAACCCGCGCTTCCCAACCGTTCGTCAACCAGCGTTGGTTGGGCGGCACATTGACCAACTGGCAGACCATTCGCCAGCGAATTGATTACCTCGATAAGCTGGAAGAACGGCGAGACGCCGGTGAGTTTGAACTCTTGAAGAAGAAAGAGCGGCTGACCCTGGAACGCGAGATTGAAAACCTGAACCTCCGCCTCGGTGGTATTCGCAAGATGAAACGGTTGCCCGACCTGCTATTTGTGGTAGACATTAACCATGAAGAAACGGCCGTCCGCGAAGCCAACATCTTGAAAATTCCAATCATCGCAATGGTAGATACCAACTGCAATCCAGACCCAATTGACTACGTCATTCCCTCCAACGACGACGCCATTCGCGCCATCAAGCTCATCACCAGCAAATTCGCCGATGCAGCCCTGGAAGGCGTCACCCTACGCCAGGAAATGATCGACGAAGACCTCGAAGATTTCGAGGCTTACGATTACGACTTTGAAGACCTGGATGATGCTGAAGACGAACGATTGCTTGGTGAAGCCACCTTGGCCAAACTTCGACAAAGCGGGTACGGCCGCAGCGCCGACGCCACCACGAAAACGGAAGAAGAGGAATAAAAATGAAAGTTTCCACTGCAATGGTAAAAGAATTACGTGATGCCACCGGTGCAGGCGTATTAGAAGCGAAAAAAGCATTAGAAGGCGCCAATGGCGACTTTGATAAAGCAGTAGACACCTTACGCGAAAAAGGGGCCGCCCGTGCCGCCAAACGAGCAGACCGGGAGGCCGCTGAAGGCGTTATAGAAGTCTATTCCCACCCTGGCAGTCGGGTCGGTGTGATGCTGGAATTGAACTGCGAGACAGATTTCGTTGCCCGCAACGAACAATTCCAGACGTTAGCCCATGATCTGGCCCTCCATGTTGCCGCCATGCGTCCCAAATATCTAACCCCGGAAGAAGTCCCCCAGGCTGAACTCGACCGCGAGTTGGATGTTTTCCGAAATCAAGCCCTTGCCGAAGGCAAACCGGCCGAAATCGTTGAAAAAATCGTCACCGGCCGTGTTCGCAAATTCTACGAAGAAATTTGTCTCTTAGAACAACCCTTCGTCAAAGATGACAATGTCAAAATCAAAGACCTGATCACAGACGCCATTCGCGTCACCGGAGAAAATATCATTGTCCGCCGGTTCGCTCGTTATGAACTGGGTGAATCTGAGTAGCGTATCGTTTTACATCATTAATCCAATACAGTCTTTCAAACGATTCCTACCCTGGTTTTTGCACAGACTACCGGGTTACTAATATTAGTGGAGTGTAGGAA
>JBAPRX010000724.1:0-2198 GCA_049281335.1 Promineifilaceae bacterium (SeqCode) | reverse complement strand
ATCGAGGCCCGGGTAAGTGGCTGGTTGAGCGCGAAGGAAATGATGTTCACTCCTGTCCTATTTGAGACTAATAGGAACTAGGCAGTAGGCGGTTTCGGGCAGCGGGGAGGTGGCGAGCGACTTACATCAGTTAGAATAGAAGCAGGACAGGTTGATGCTGCTGGTCGAATATCCTCTATAAGGCGGAAAACGGCATGAGTCCCCAGACAATACATACGGCCGAACCGGATAGAACACCTCTTTCATCACCCCCTACCCGACTGCCGCCCAGGAGGCCAGGGTAACCGGCCGTGTTCATGAACCGGATTCCGATAAATCACCAGCTTTTCAATACGGCCGTATTGGTGTCGGTGGGAACCAAAAACGGCCGTCTAACTCGCGCCCAGGCCAAACGCCTGGGATTCTAGAAGCGACCCCGGGTACATCACCGTCCCAATCACAGCCCTGGGATAGTTTGGGAGTCTTGTCTTTCAAAATTGTTTTCTGCCCTGCTGACCCTTTGGCCCTGACCACCGGTAGCCAGTCCGCTGGCTGCCTCCCCCACCCGCCAGCCCATTTCGGCCAAGGTCCAAAACACGGCCGTAAATCAGCACTTTGGAACACAGCTTCATTCAGCTGAGGAGTAACTCAGACCGCTTGTTTTTCAAGAAACGGCCATGAAATCCAGGCAACCTGATTTAATCTTGTGTTCACAAAACTGAGTTCACGTCACCTGGAATTCCTCCACCGTGCTGTTCACTTGCGCCTGGTTCTAAAACGCGGCCGTAAATCAGTACTTCAGAACACGGCTTCATTCAGCCAAGGGGTAACGCAGTCTGCTTGCTTTTGAAAAAGCTCATGCTTTGTGCTTTAATCAGTGTGTCCACTAAATCGGGGGAATTCCAAACAGAGATTTCCCCAGAGCAATAACACTCATACTTTCTGTTGAGTGATGGCCTATCTGTTCGGATACCGCATATTGGCCCTATAGTCTGGAGCTATGGGGTTCTGTCACACACGAGTAAATGATTTACGCTTGAGTTAGACAACAAATGTTTTATAATACAGGTGTCTTCAACGGACAAAGCAACGTGGCGAATCTCCAAAAATAGCTGGGCAACAGGTACATTGATAAGAATGGATTAAAATGGGCAATGGCACACGGGATGATGACAACGATTACCAGTTGCATGGCCTGACTACAATACAAAAAGCCGGGGCCCAAACCACTGCCGCAGCATGTTAAAAAGCGACGAGTAAATATTTCGTTGTCACCTTATTGGCTTCAAGCAGATAATACCGCAGTGACCGCAGCAGAATTATCTTTTCAGCTTACTTTAAGCAGTTGTTTTATACGGACTCATTAGACAACGAGTCTGTTTAATAAATAGTTAGCTAGCCGTAGAATAATCGAGCAACGGAGCAGTAGAAAATATGACACTTATTCCAATTTTCATTCCTGTAAGCAGAGAATCTAAACCATTATGGGAATTTGAAGGGGATTGGATAGCCGAGGAAAAGGCTCTCCTGGAAGGGGTTTTATATCAACATAGCCATAAACATAAAAAGCCATATCGAAAACGATGGTTACTCATTTGCCGTAGATTCAGCGATGATGCCGATTATCATGCGACGTATGGGACAGAGGTAGCTTTATACGGAGATACCGCCGAGGAATTAGGCCAACGAATTAACCTTTACTATGTAACCGGCAAAACCTCCTCCAATATTTTTGAATTTGAGAGTACGCTTCCGCTCATTCAACCGAGTCGAGCCGATGATGATTGGTTGAATCAAATAAAGTTGCTTCACGAGGAAGATAAACTTCGGTTACAAGGTGAACAGGATCAAGAACAGGAAAGGCAAGCCCAAGCCCGACGTGATCTGGCGATGAAACTGTTACGTCAGAGCAAAGCCCATGAATTGCTAAGTCAGGTTCAAAAAGCCTTGCTGAATGGTAAGGGGATACTAGAATTTCTTGATCAAAGCGAAGAATATGACCAGGCGATAGTTTTAATGTGGCAAGGGTCAATTTCTGCGGCTCGTAACCCAGACAAAGCTAATGAAGATAACAGTTACATTTTGGTTGGAGTTAGAGACAACAAAATCTGGATCAATGGTACTGCTATGGCCAAAGCTACACCGGCGGCATTGAAGGTTAGTTTATTGGAAGCGTGCAAAGAGCCACGACGTAGCCGAGCCAGTTAAAAAAGAAGGGG
>JBAPRX010000723.1:0-7000 GCA_049281335.1 Promineifilaceae bacterium (SeqCode) | reverse complement strand
CATTGTTGAATTTTGTAACGTGCTTCGCCGATACATGCGAGGCCCTCTGTGCCTTACCCTCACTCGCGGCGCGCGGAAACCGAAGTGCCGGCGCGTGATGATCCGGCGTCGTTACGGGCTCCTCGGGCTCAAAAACGCCGCGCCGCTGAGCCTTGGCCCTTCGCAGCGCTTCTTCTATTCGCCCCATCAGAGTTCCCTAAGCCGATTTCACAGTCGCTATGATGACAAGGAGAATAGCGGATGAACGAAGAAATTGTAGTAGACGATGAGCAGCACACACCCCGAAATCGCCACGGCAACCAGATAGTGTCGCCTCGACCGGGCCAGCGCACGTTCCCTGGAATCGTGCAGGTAGGGTATGACGACCACGGGCGGAGACCCAACGATTCTCGTCAGTTGGCTGACACTCCTTATGCTCTTGTCCAGGATCTCCGCGAGCACGACGCAACCGGCGCCGACTCCAAACGCGACGAGTATTCCGAGCACCATCATGGCCGGCCGGTTCGGGCTGCTCGGCGCGATCGGCACCATTGCCGGTTCGAGCAGCGTGAATCTGCGGCCGGTGATTTCCTGTTCGACGTTTGCCGCAACATCAGCGGCCCTCAACCGGCCCTGCAGGTCTGCATAGTTGGCTTTGGCATTCTGATATTTACGCTGTAGTGCCTCGTACTGCATTTCCACGAGCGGCGCCTGCCTGACGTACTCTTCGTGCTCGTCGAGTTTCGCCTGTATGTCCTTCTTTTTCGTCTCGAGGCTCTGTATCTCCAGATTCGTCGACTGCAGCTGCGATTTCACCAACACATACGCGGGATTATCCGCGACCGTATCCGTCGAACTTTCGCCCGGCGTCATGTCGATAAGTTGTGCTTCGAGTGATGCAATCGCATCCCTGGAGGCCTGAACGTCCGGATAGTCGTCGGAATAGCGCTCCTTCAGCGAGGCAAGACGCTGCTTCTCCTGCTGAATCTGCTGCTGTAACTGTGCGTAACTCGACGTGTTTCCCACGGTTGCCTGGAGCTGTTCGATCTCCTGTTTGAGAGCTACGATATCCGGATGGTCCGGTTTGTAGATCGCTGACTTTCTCCGATATTCTGCCTGCAGTGCCCGAAGGCGATCCTGGTCGCCCATGACCGTCTCACCGCTCGGGAGCCTTACCGGGGCGGCCGGGCTGAGCGGCGCGAGCTGGGCCGTCAGCTGTATCTTGCGCTGCTGAAGGGCCTGGATGCGCGTATCCACGTCTGACAGCTGATCTTCGAGGCGATCGATGGTACTGATGTTGAGTTGATGCACCTCGGGCAGAGCGCCCTCGTTGGCCGACTTGAAATCGGCGAGTTCTTTCTCGGCCGTGGTGAGTTTGGCGTTGGCATCTTTCAACGCCGAATCGAGTACTTCCGACACTCGGGTCGTCTGCGAGGTACTACTACGCTGATTCTCGCTCAGAAACAGTTTCGCCAGTTCTTCTGTAACCCGTTGCGCGATGAGAGGATCCCGACTATTGAACGCCAGGGTGAACGCGACCGCTGCTTGTCCGGACCTTCCCCTCGGGTCGATGACACTTGTATTGACGACGTTGAGCTCCAGGTTCTCGCGGAATCGGGCCGCCAAAGAACTCGGAGGGATCTCCACTCCGCTTTCCTTCTGTTTGTAGATATCGAACTTGTCGACGAGCGCCTGAATATTCGATATCGACAGCAATCGTTGTGCAATGAGCTGTATCTGTTGCGAAGCATAACTCGTGCCGGTCGAACCGAGGATGTTCTGAGAAATATCCTGGTCCTCGATAAGAATCTTTGCCTCGGATCGGTATATGGACGGACGGCTCATTACGAAAAACCCGGCGGCTACCGTGACCAATAATGCGGGGCCAACGAAGAGTACCCATCGGCGCTTCAGGGCTCGCCAGTAATCGAATACAGGCGCGGCGCCATCGATGCTCGCCTGCACCGGCTGGGCGGTTCGCCTTTCATCAAAATCCGCGCTCATTTTGCGTATCACCTGAAGGGTCCGAACGATCTGCCCGTCCTGACGACACTCAATGTCTCAAGATCGGGAAACTCGCCAACGCCATCGCTCTGATATGTTGGAATCGCCCGGAGATATTCTCTGCCTGCGGCACAGGCATTGCGGCCCTTATTATCACACTTGGCCAGTCCGACAACAATAATTCCCGGCCCGGCGGGAATCCTGCGCGTCGCCCCTGCAACGCGGTCAGAGGCGAGGGATGGCGCTGTCCCCGGATGACATAATGCCCTGCCGCGTCGCGATTTTGGCGCAATTGACCCTGGGCTCATCCTGTCGTCCATTGATTTACCGACTTTGGCACGCCATGATTCGAGCCGACATAGGTAATTCCTTGAAGTTTCGATTCCGCCACGAGGCACACAGATGACCATTCGCACACTTGGGATCCTCATTTTGCTGTCGGCCACGCTCGGCCCATCGCCAAATCTCTTTGCACAGGATCAAGCTCTCCATGCGGGTGGTTACCAGGTCCTGCCAGGCGATACGCTCCGGATTTCGGTCTGGAAGGAACCCGACCTGCAACTAGACGTCCTGGTGCGGCCGGATTCCGCGATTTCGTTTCCCCTCGCGGGAGAAATCTCCACCAAGGGGCTTTCCGTAGGAGCCCTGCAACAAGAACTGAGCAATCGGCTCGGCAAGTACATCTCGAATCCGGTGGTGACCGTGACTGTGCTCCAGGTTCTTGGAAACAAAGTCTACGTAATCGGCCAGGTCAACAATCCGGGCGTTTTCGTCGTCAACCCCAACGTGGACGTTATGCAGGCGCTCAGTATGGCCGGCGGTATCACTGCGTTCGCTTCGAGCGGCGATATCAGAATCCTGCGGCGGAACGAAGCCCGGCAGGTGGCCATTCCTTTCGATTACAACGAAGTATTGAAAGGCAAGAACCTGGATCAAAATATAGTCCTGCAAAGCGGCGACATCGTCGTAGTTCCGTAATTGAACCCTATGCGCTTTGACTCGTTTGCTCGTCGTGAGAATCTTCAAGACGAAGGAACTCGGAAAACTTATCCAACTGCTCATTCAGGTCGTACGTACCCATCGCCAATCGCACGATGCGATCGCGCATAGCTCTGTATTCTCCGTCCGTCATTGCTGCAAGAGATTCGATCTGCGCAGACAGTGCCCGATAGTCACCTGGATCCGTAACCCAGCCTGATTCGGTTTCGTTTACAAATTCCGCACCTTCACCGGCGCCACAAAAAAATACTGGCAATGACGCGGCCATAGCCATATAGATTTTGGACGGGAATGCGCCCTTGATGTCGCTTTTCAATGGAATGATCGTCGCGTGAAAATCCTTCAGGATCCTGGGCATCTCGGACTTTGGAACCGAGTCATGCAGGAAGATCCGGCAGTCTGGATTTCGAGCTATGAAATCCTCGATTTCCGGCCTCTCGTTCCCATCCCCGTACAGGTGGAATTCCACCCCGAGACCTTTGAAGTCGACGTTTTGACAGATGCCGTACACGTTCTGCGCCACACCAAGCAAACCTGCGTATACGATCTTTAAAGGCTTGCTGCTGATCGAAGGATATTGATTCGTAAACTCAGTGGACCGATCCAGATTCCTGTACAGAAATGTCCTTTTTCCAGGGCATATATCCAGAACGTGCTTCAGTGACTCGTTGGATTGAGCGGTGACGGAATCTGACTTGCGGTAGATGTAATGCTCGATCCTCTCCAGCATCGAATACAACCTGCCCTTGCGGATTGCTCCGAGGTCCAGCGCGGATTGCGGCCAGATATCCGAAATGTTCATCACGGAATATGCCCCGACGAGCCTGGCAAGCATCAAGCCGCATAAAGCAAACGGCAGGGGCGGGCTATTCAGGATTACAGTATCCGGACGACTTCTATACAAGGAAGGCAGGGCGCCAAGTAGCGTAACGGACAATGACACCATGTTCAGGATACGTTTGAACGCACTTGCAGAGTTCGAAGGATACAACCAAAGGCGCGTCACCCGGATACCATCGATAGTCTCCGAGCACCATAGCCTTCTGCGGTAGTTCGGGAAGATTTTTCCGGTAGGATAATTCGGCAGCGCGGTAATGACGCGCACGTTCATTTTGCGTGCGCGAAGGCCGGCAGCAAGATTGGACATCCGCGAAGCTGCAGCACCCTTCTCCGGTGGATATTGCGGACAGATAATTGCTATTTTGGAACCGATTGGCACTTGGTCCGGCATTTGAGAATTTCCGTATTCACCAGGAGCGTGCTCAACTTATTCCCTTCGTTGCGCACTCAGCATATCCCGTCTTTCCGAAGAGCTGCATCGACCGGCAGCCGACGTGCCGTTTCCGAAGTCCTCAGCGCTATTGAGGCTCTCTGGATTGATCGCCTGAATTTGTATCGGTCGCTGGTTGCCAGTCCTTGCGCCGCTCACTTCCGGTCCGTCGGTCTGGATCGCCCCACTGAGCCGGTGGAATTGTGCGACGTTCACCACGCCGGCGACAGATCGAACGATAAAGGAATTGCATGACAGACCAGGTTCGAAAGATCATCCGCAAGAACAACAGACCAAACAATACAAATGCCGCAAAGAGCATGCTGTCGGGTACATCAAAAAAGGTGGCGGAGAAGCCGACCAAAACGCCCAGCAGCGAGATCCCGCCCATCGTCAGAACTGTCTCCGAAACGGAGAACCCCGCCAACAGAAAGACGTGATGGAGATGCTCATCGTTGGCTTCAAAGGGTGATTTCCGACGCACGACGCGGCGCGCCACGACCTCAACCGTGTCGTAGATCAGCAGCAACGCGAACCACAACACTCCAACTGGCGCCATGACGGCATCCGGTCCCTGGGACGTGTCAATCAGAAACCAGGCGAGTGCAAATCCCAGCAGGTTGCTGCCCGCGTCGCCGAGGAAGACCGAGGCTTTGGAGCGCCACGGCGTGCGCATGTTGAACAGAAGAAACCCCAGAATACATCCACAGATAATGAGAAGAGGGAGGACATTCTGAGTGTCCCCCTTCGTGCTGACCAGTATCGTAAGCCCGGCCAGCGGTATGAAAACTTGCGTACCGCAGTGTCCATCGATTCCATCGCACATGTTGACGGCATTGACGAGCGCCACGACCGCAAACACGGTGAACGGAATTGCAGCAAAGCCAAGGGCAAGGTCGATGCTCGGAATGACGATATCGCCAAGCGTGCGAACTACGACGCCTCCGAACAAACACATGATCAATGCAGCGGTAATCTGTACGACGAGGCGCCAGGTCGGCGACATGTCCGTGGCATCGTCTATGGCGCCTACCAAAGCGAGAAGTCCGCCCCCGATGACGAAAAATAGAAGCTTCGGTGTGATGCCGATGAATAACAGGCAAATTGCGAGCGACAGCCAGATGGCGATACCGCCGACAAGAGGAATCATTCCGACATGTTTTTTTCGACCCGACGGTTGATCCATCAGGCCGAGCTTGCCCGCTATCGGCGTCAGCAGATAGATGCAAAGAACTGTACTTCCCGCGGCGAGTGCCAAGACAAGTATGGGATGCACGTGAGTGTTACCTGTTTGCTAGAGTTCTTGTTGGCGCAAATAAACGCTGATTCAGCATGCAATGACCATGGCATCTGAAATCAGCAAATGGAACTGTTCTACAGTTAAGGCGGGCAAGCTTGTACGCTCGAGCCAAATGGCCAATGCCTTCTTATTGACCACAAGTTTATCACAGCTGATCCTGGCCCTGAATCGATAGTCAGCGTTCGATTTGACAGCAACGGCGCTGCAAGATTTGACATATCCGTAGCCCGCTGATTCCGGCACCAGTAGGCATTCGTGCGTTCTGTGACGAACGTCTCAGAGAGAGCTGCGACACATGCACTCTGTCGACGCCGAAGCAGCCGATTTCGCCATCCCGGACAAACAGCTAAACTGTGGCCGACAACCGCCGTAGTCAGACGGTAACACGATAACTAACTTACCGGACTCAATCCTTGCTGAAAATCCATCTCATCGCTGCCGCGCGCCCCAACTTTATGAAGATTGCGCCGCTGTATCACGCGCTGGCCGACTCGGACCGATGGGATCCTGCCGTCGTGCACACCGGACAGCACTACGACTTCAACATGTCGGACGCGTTCTTCCGCGACCTCGGCTTGCCGGTTCCTGCCCATAACCTGGGCGTCGGCAGCGGCTCCCATGCCGAGCAGACCGGCGGCGTGATGATCGCTTACGAGAAGATCTGCATGGAGTCGCGTCCCGACGTCATCGTCGTCGTCGGCGACGTCAATTCCACGGCTGCCTGTGCCATGGTCGGCACCAAACTGTGGATCCCGGTCGTACATCTCGAGGCCGGATTGCGCAGCCGGGACCGCCGGATGCCGGAGGAAATCAACCGCCTCGTGACGGACGCCATAGCGGACGTCCTCTGGACGCCTTCCGTCGATGCCGACGAGAACCTTCGCGGCGAGGGCATCGCCGAGGACAAGATCACGATGATCGGCAACATCATGATCGATTCGTTCGAACTGCTGCGCGGCAAGATCGAATCCTCGAAGTCTCGCGATGAACACGGGTTGAGCGAACGCGATTTCGCCGTGGTCACGCTGCACCGCCCGTCCAACGTCGACGACCGTGACAGCCTGACCACGATCGTCGAAGAATTGACGAAGGTCTCGAAACACACGCCCCTCGCGTTCGTCGTTCACCCGCGGACCCGCAAGAACCTGGCGACTTTCGGGCTTTACGAGCGGATGGCTGCAAACCCGGACATCGTGCTTGTCGATCCGCTCCCGTACATCGACTTCATGGGGCTCGCGACCCAGGCGAGGTTCGTGATCACCGACTCCGGGGGGTTGCAGGAGGAAACGACGTACCTCGGTATCCCCTGCCTGACCCTCCGCGAGAACACCGAACGACCGATTACCATAACGCAAGGAACTAACCGACTGGTAAAACCGGGAGAGTTGCTCGAGGCGGTCGAAGCGATCCTGTCGGGCGACTGGCCGACCGGGTCGCGCCCCGCGTTC
>JBAPRX010000722.1:0-15167 GCA_049281335.1 Promineifilaceae bacterium (SeqCode) | reverse complement strand
CTGCTGCTAACAGCCAACGGATAGCGAGGGTTGTTTGCCGGTAATGCGGCACTTCCATCGGAACTTGATAGGTTGCCCCACCAACCCGGCGAGGTTTTACTTCAACCTGTGGAGTAGCATTCTGCATAGCTTGCTCGAACACCTCCAGAGGGCTGCGCTTGGTTCGGTCTTCAATCAGGTCAAAGCAATCGTAGATGATTCCCAGCGCAGTGCTTTTCTTGCCGCCTCTCATCATGCGATTGACAAACATAGAAACACGACGGCTGTTGTAGCGCAGGTCTGGTTCAACTTCTCGTCGTTCGGGGCGATAACGTCTTGGCATAATTCTTACTCCGTCCGTTCAGCTCAACCTGGTTAAGGCCTAAACCTAGTTAAGCCCTTAACTTGTTAAGCCTTTAACTTGTTAAGCCTTTATTTCGGCCGTTTGGTTCCATATTTGGAACGGCCCTGCGAGCGGTTGTTAACGCCGCCTGCATCCAAAGTTCCACGAACAATATGGTAACGCACACCGGGCAAATCTTTAACACGGCCACCGCGTACCAAAACGACAGAGTGGTCCTGCAAAGTATGTCCCTCACCCGGAATGTAAGCAGTCACTTCGATATTGTTAGAGAGACGCACACGAGCCACCTTCCGCAAAGCAGAGTTTGGCTTTTTTGGCGGCATCGTCTTTACCTGAGTGCAAACGCCTCGTTTCTGGGGCGCACCTCTTGGTTGTTTGGTGCGTCGCTGCTTATACGAGTTGAAAGTAAACTGTAATGCCGGCGCTTTGCTCTTCTTCGATTTAGGCTTTCGTCCTTTGCGTACTAGCTGATTAATTGTCGGCACGCTTGTATTCTCCTTATCGTTTTATCAAACCGAAAACGGACCAGTTAAACGTACTACCGCCGGGCAATACGTTTTCAAAAATATATTATGGGCCTGTTACTGCACTGAGTGGGTATAAGGCTTGGAAAAATGAGACCCCTTTACTACGCGACAATGGAGGCCATCGAAGAACTTCGATGGCCTCCTAAATTTCAACTTATTATTTAATTCGTAATAGGATTATGCGCTTTATGCAATCTCTATCACGGCCTGTAGTAAAGTCCGAAAAGCTATTCTACCACAAGTGGGTTTTCTGTCAAATATTTCACAAACTATCAGTCCAAGACTTTTGTTGTTCCACCTCTCCAGAATTCACCTTGAATGAAAGGCAAAACAACAAAAGTCTTTCCTTGAATTAACGACGGCTGCGTGCCAGGTCCATCAAACCAGTTCCGACATAGTGCCGGTTGCGTTTGTCGTCTTCCTTACCGAAGCGAATGATATCCCCGTTTTCTGTCTCAGCTTCAACGGCCAGGCCCAGGCTTTGTAGTTCCTTGACCAAAACACGGAAGGAGGCAGGAATACCAGGTTCCTCAATCGCTTCATTCTTAACGATAGCTTCGTAGGTCTTAACACGGCCGGTTACATCATCCGACTTAACAGTCAACATCTCTTGCAGGGTATGGGCTGCGCCATAAGCTTCCAAAGCCCAAACCTCCATCTCACCGAAGCGCTGACCACCAAATTGAGCCTTACCGCCCAACGGCTGCTGCGTAACCAATGAATAAGGGCCGGTAGAACGGGCATGAACCTTATCTTCAACCAGATGGGCCAGTTTCAACATATGGATAATCCCGACCGTAACCGGTTGGTCGAACGCCTGGCCTGTCTTACCATCAAACAGTTGTTCCTTACCCAAAACCGGAGCAGGAATGCCCAAATACAGAGGAATTCGGTCCGAATGTTTAATCAGTTTATCCAGGTCAATTTTCATCGGATCAATTCGCATCTCTTCCGGCAGCTCATCCCCATGAGCCTCCAAGATAGAATTGTACCATTCCCGTATGGCGATTTCATGAGTCTTGTCGTTCAGTGGCTTCCAATCTTCCTTGCGGAGTTCGTCAGCATTCAACGGCAGCACTGTGTCCGGGTCCCAACCACGCAGCCTCAGCCATTCGCGGGCGACTGAATGTCGGGCGTAGGTCTGGTCGGTCAACAATCTATCCGTATCGTATCCCAACTCGCCTAACCAGGCAGTAGCGTATAACAGCCGGGCTTCATCCTGATCTTCCAGGCTCTCGGTGTCATACTCGCCTTCTTCCAGCCAGTCCCAGGCCCAGTCAATTGATTCTTGCCAGGCACGGTCAACAAGCCAGGAACGGCCGAGTTCGGCCGCGATCTCATCCTCATTAGCCCCATCGAAAACGGGAGTAATGGCCCGGAATCCCAAACGGGAAGCAGCCCAACCGAGGTGAGTCTCTAAAACCTGGCCCAGATTCATACGACCAGGAACACCGATGGGATTCAGGATAATATCCACCGGTCGGCCGTTTGCCAGATAGGGCATATCTTCGATAGGAACAACCTTGGAAATAACACCCTTGTTTCCATGCCGTCCGGCCATCTTATCACCCTCTGAAATCTTGCGTCGTTGGGCAACACTGACCCGAACCATTGTTTCGACCCCAGCGGGCAAATCCCGATCCTGCTGGCGGTTAAAGACCTGAACATCAACCACTTTACCACGCGCACCATGAGGCAGGCGCAAGCTGGAATCTTTCACTTCTCGTGCCTTATCACCGAAAATGGCGCGAAGTAGTTTTTCCTCAGGACTCAACTCTTTTTCACCCTTCGGCGTAATCTTGCCAACCAGGATGTCATTTTCTTTAACATCAGCCCCGACGCGAATAATACCGCGTTCGTCCAAGTCTTTCAGAGCGTCTTCGCTGACATTAGGAATATCATATGTGATCTCTTCCGGCCCCAACTTGGTGTCGCGGGCTTCGATCTCATGTTTCTCAATGTGAATGGATGTGAAGCGATCCTCATGAACCATCTCTTCGCTGACCAGGATAGCGTCTTCATAGTTGCCACCTTCCCAGGAAACAAAGGCCACCACAACGTCCTGGCCAAGGGCCAGGTCGCCATTCTCAGTCGAAGAACTGTCGGCCAGAACCTGTCCTTTGTTAACCCGCTGCCCTTTCTGAACGATGGGCCGTTGGTCAATACAGGTGCTCTGGTTAGAACGGTCATATTTACGTAGCTGGTAAATACGGGGGCCGTTTTCACCCACAGTCACGATTTGGTCGCCGGTGACGCTGACAACCTCACCATCTTCCGTAGCCACAACAACCTGTCCGGAGT
Source organism: Promineifilaceae bacterium (SeqCode) (assembly GCA_049281335.1). Classification (GTDB taxonomy): domain Bacteria; phylum Chloroflexota; class Anaerolineae; order Promineifilales; family Promineifilaceae; genus JAKEFB01. The sequence goes on along the minus strand of JBAPRX010000722.1, from coordinate 11,996 downwards.
TCAAAGCCGCTTGCCATTCCATACCGGTACTGACAATAGGCGCATCGGGCCGAAGTAAAGGCACCGCCTGACGCTGCATGTTCGATCCCATTAAGGCACGGTTCGCATCATCATGCTCCAGGAAGGGAATGAGAGCGGCCGAAATACCAACAATCTGGCGTGGAGCCACATCCATATAATCAATTCGTTGAACTGAAGAGAAGCGGAACTGCTGGTTGCGGCGGGCAGAAATTCGCTTTTCAACGAACTGCCGCCGAGCGTCCAATATAGCATTAGCCTGAGCGATTGTGTAACGATCTTCCTCATCGGCCGACATGTAAACAATCTCTTCAGTAAGGTACGGAACAACACTCACCTGCTCAATACCAGCCTCACGAATAGCCTTGGCTATCTCTTCCGTAATCGTCTCACCCGCGCTCACCAGAATCTCCCCGGTACCGCCATCCACAATGTCTTCAAACGCATCATGGTTGACCAGTTCAGGGTCGTCGCCAGCCATCGAATTCAGAACCCGACGGTATGGGGTTTCGATGAAACCGTAATTATTGACCCGGCCATACGTAGCGAGACGGCCGATCAGACCAATGTTCGGCCCTTCAGGCGTCTCAATGGGACAAATACGGCCGTAATGGCTGTGGTGAACGTCACGGACTTCAAAGCCCGCACGTTCACGGCGCAGACCGCCCGGCCCTAAGGCCGACAGGGTACGCTTGTGAGTTAACTCCGCCAGTGGGTTAGCCTGTTCCATGAACTGGCTCAACTGCGAACTGCCAAAGAACTCACGAATAGCAGCCACAACCGGGCGAATGTTAATCAAAGAAACAGGGGTTAAAGTTTCGGTGTCGCGGATTGACATACGTTCCCGAACAACCCGTTCCATCCGGCGCAAACCAACACGCAGTTTAGCCTGTAACAGTTCGCCAACCGTCTTAACACGGCGGTTGCCGAGATGGTCAATGTCGTCGGCCCCTTCCTGGCGGTTGTTGATCAGAACCATATGCCGCACCAGCCGGACAATGTCATATTGTGTCAGCGTGCGGTGGGTCAATGGGACAATGTTATTCAACTCCAACCGTTTGTTCAGCTTATAACGGCCGACACGGGCCAAATCATAGCGGCGTTGGTCGTAAAGCTGTTCAATCATATATTGAGTAGCATTATCCAATGTTGGCGGATCGCCAGGGCGCATCCGCTTGTAGAACTCGATCAAAGCCTGTTGATCCAACGGCTTATCCGGGTCCCACGCTGGTTCCTGTTCAATGCTGCCTTCAATATAAAGGTGTTCCGGGTTGGTATCAATGTCTTCAAACAGAGCCAGAATCTCTTCATCTGTCCCATCTTTAATTAGCTGATTCCCCAAACCATCATCAACGGCTGCCAGCGCCCGCAGGAACAGCGTCACCGGAACAGTACGCTTGCGGTTAAACTTCACCGTCAGATAATCGGTCTTACGAGTTTCAAACTCCATCCAGGCGCCCCGGTCGGGAATCAACTTACCCATTGCCAGGGGGCGACCTGTCGCCCGCTCTTCTTCAACTTCAAAGTAGACGCCGGGCGAGCGAATTAACTGGCTAACAACAACCCGCTCCGTACCATTAATAATAAAAGTACCGGCAGGCGTCATCAGGGGAAAATCTCCCATGAAAATTTCCTGAACAATTGGCTGATCCATATCAGTGCTGTAAAGCATAACGCGAACGTAGAGCGGAGCCGCATAGCTCATGTCTCGTTCGACGCATTCCTCAACACTATATTTCGGTTCTTCAAACCAATATTTCAGATCAAACCCCTCTACTTCGGGGAGTTTACAAGGAAAATATAATTTTAAGGCACCGTTGAAACTTTCAATCGGTGAAATCTCTTCAAAAAGTTCCGCTAAACTTTCATCAGTGAACATTTTGAAGGAATTGAGCTGCACATCAATTAAGGTAGGCAACTCAAGTGGGTCGGTTGTTCGTGCGTATGTCTTATTCGGCAGTTTTGGCATTTACTCTCACCTGCTCCCTTAACTTAACTAACCTTTCTCCACAAAAGAAAGGGGGCAACACAACTGTTGACCCCTGTTTTAAAAAAACTGTTCTTGTTACACCATCCAAAAATTTCTGTTTTCTGATTAATCCCCCCTTCTCAGCCCAACAGAATGCAAACGAATATTATATCTCAAAGGCCGTAGCTCGTCAAGGCCAAAAATGCCGAGTCTTCCGATTACAGGAAACCAAAAACAAGCAACAAAGAATAATGTTGCCAATCAAGGCAGATTTCTTATTCATGACTTGTCCTCTTCGGAACTAATAATATCGAACGGAAGCTACAACCTGGCAACCATGCCCTGACCCAGGCTCCAACGGCTCATTTTACCATCTCATATGCTTTGTTCAAACGAGCCAGAAACAATGGCAGATCGAATTGGGTGAAAACAACCTTTGCCTCCTGCAAGAGCGCGAAGGATTTTTCTTTATTGCCAACGGCCATTTCATATCTGGCCCATTTCAGCATCAACCTGGCCTGCTCCACCTCCTGACTATTCTCCCCATAGATTTCGGCGCTCTTTTCAAAACATTCCGAAGGCGTATACGGCCGTCTGCCCACAATCACAACCCCATCCTTTTGGTTGGCGGCGACATTGGCAAGGGTGTACCAGGCAAAAGCAACATCCTCCAGATTATCAAGTTCCTCAGCAATCTGTAAGGCCTTCCGAGCGTGGGCCAGTCCTTCATCCACCTTTCCCAAAAAGACACAGGCATTACCCAACAATCCATAACAGAAAGACAGAAAGAAGGGATTGGAATCGCCAATGACGTCAAGGACCTGTCGCAAATTGCTTTCCGCCTCAGTAACTTTATCCAGTTCCAGAAGCGCATCACTGGTATTCACCAGAATGAGGGTTTCAAGATGCTGGTAGCCTAAAGAGCGAGCCAACTGATAAGCATCGTCAAGAACCTTGATAGCTCCTTCAAAATTGCCCATCATCATATAAGAGTCGGCCAGATTATTGAGCAGTGTCGTTTCCCAGGCCACATCTTTATTCTGCCGGGCAATGGCAAGCGCCTTCCAATGATAGTCCGCGCCATCTTGATAACGGCCGACATCATCATATAGGTAAGCCAGGAGATTCATCGCAATCAACTTCGACATCGAATCGCCAGAGTCGCCGCTGAGAGCGATGGCCCTTTCAGCAATGGGCAAGGCAGCCTCAAACTCACCCAACCGGGCCAGCGCCCACCCCCTCAAGGTGACGGCTCTCACCAGTTCCAACCGGTCTTTTTCCGTCCCGGTCTCCGCAACAGTTTGAGTAAGCAGCGTTTCCGCCAGTTCGGCCGCCGACAATGCCCGCCCGTTATCCCCATGTTCAATATGTAAATCCGCCAAACCAATCCAACCCCGCGCCTGGAGAAATAGGTCTTGAACTGTTTCTGCCTTTTCAATGCCGATTTCGTAATAGGTTGTAGCCTCAGGGAAACGCCCTCTGCGATCTAGGCCCAGCCCAACAATGTAAGCCAGAAATATTTGGGCGCGTTCCTCAACCTGGTTATGCATCAACCATTCCAGGGCTGCCAGGAAGTTGTTCTCATCCTCCTGAATCTTCTTAGCCCACTTTACCTGGTCCGGGCCGTTCACCCCTTCCAGAACCGCGTCGGCCAACCCGGCAAAATACAGAGCATAGCGGTTATCAAGGCTGGTTAACTGTTTTTCTTGTTGCAGCGCCTCCAGGGCATACTCCCTGACCGTTGAAAGCATGTAAAAACGTGGCTGACTATCTTCCTCACTCTGGCTAAACTGGATCATGCTGTTCTCAGCCAGGGCAACCAGCAAGTCCAAAGCCAGGTCCGTCAATGCCTTGTGGGCGGTCCCATCCTCTTGAACCAGCGCAACCCTTGCAACCGCTTCGGCCGTAAAACTCCCTCGAAACAACGCTAACCGGCGAAACAACCTCTTTTCCTCTTCATCCAGCAGGTGATAGCTCCAATCAAGGGTATCTCTCAGGGTTTGCTGGCGGGCCGGTAGATTACGCGCCCGGCTGCTCAGGAAAGCCAGCTTGCTGTTTAGTTGGGCGACCATTGCCTTCGGCGAAAAGATCTTAATCCGAGCTGCCGCCAGTTCAATCGCCAGGGGCAGCCCATCCAACAAAGTACAAATGCTTACGATGTCTCTGGCATTTGCCTGCGTCAAAGTGAAATCCGATCTGTAAGCCCTGGCCCTGGCAACAAACAGGGAAACGGCCGCAAAATCCAACAAATTTTCGACAGCAGGCAGCCGGTCCTGGTCAGGCAGCGGCAGGGGAGAAACAGGATATTCATGTTCCCCATAAAGCTGCAATGCAGCCCGGCTGGTAATGATCACCCGTAAGCCGGGGGCGGCCTCCAGTAAATCAACCACAGCCGAACCCGCTTCAATCACCTGTTCAAAGTTATCCAAAATGAGAAGCAGATAACGGTGGCTGAAAAAATCTGTCAACGCTTCCAACAAACTCTGGCTCCCTTCAACAGTGACCTCTAAAATATCGGCAATGGTCTCAACAACTTTTTCCGGCTGCATAACGGCCGATAAATCCACAAAAAAGATGCCATCTGGAAATAGAACAGCCTGATTGGGCAAGACCCTGGCCGCCAGTTCAAGCGCCAACCGGGTTTTACCGCTGCCGCCCGGCCCGGTCAGAGTCAGAAGCCGGGTAGCCGGATGTTGGACGAGAATGAGATCGTGGACGGAGATGAGGTCCAGCGTTCGGCCGAAAAAGGAGGTCAACTGAGCGGGGAGCTTATTGATATTCTTGTCTGGATCGCCTTTCTGAGCAGGGGTCGCTTTTCGGCCGTTCTGCCCTGCAAGTTCGCCAACATTATCATCCCGAATAGCCTCATAGACGGCGACCGTCTCCGGAAGAGGGTCCACATCTAGCTCTTTTTCCAACAAGGCCACAAAATCCAGATACGCCTGAATAGCTCCGGCCCGATCTCCTTGATGATAGCGCAGCAGCAAATAGTCACGCATCACATCTTCCTGAAGCGGATCATAGTCCAGCAGTTGTTTGGCATAAGCCAACGCCTGACGATAATCCTTCTGATCCCGGTTACGAGACATGAGTTGAGTCAGATTTTCGAGGTATCGTCGTCGCAGCGTTTGCCGGTAGCCATCCAGCCAATCCTCATAAAGATTGGGAAGCAAATCCCCGCCGTAAAGGGTGACGGCTTTCGCCAAATGATCGGGCGATTGGCTCAACTTCTCAAACTCAGCCACATCCAGCCAATACTCAGCCTGCTGGTTCCAATAAACAGTTGACCGGCTGCGAATGAACCAGGGGCTGTTTTCGGCCGAAGGCGGTAACGCCTGCTGCAAATCGTAGAGATGGCGGCGCAGGTTAGCCTTAGCCCGTTCCTCCGTCTCCTCCGCCCAAAGCGTATAAGCCAACTCGTCGCGGTCCAACGGGCCAGCACCCCGGTGAAGCAGAAGGATAGTTAGGAGGGGCAGAGTCTTGGGCAGCGCGGAAAACTCAAAAGTACGCTGGCTGTCAAATAAGCGTAAATGACCTAACAAATGGATATACAGCATACAGCCATAGTTTGCAGGGAAACTTTGGTTTTGACAACAATAACAAGGGGAATTTTCACGCCCATTCCGAAATCCGGTAGGGGCTAGACAAACGGTCACCTCCCCAATCACCCAATCCCAAAGCTCACCGCATGTGAGCCAATCACCTCCCCCCTCTGAGAAGCTCTTCATACAACCCACAAATCTCCTCCCCCGCCCGTTGCCAACTATACTTCTCCGCCGCTCTTTGCCACAGCTTTTGACCCAGACAGATCCGACGTTCCGGGTCGTGGATCAGATCTCGAACAGCATCAGCCAGCCCCCGAAAATCGCCAACCGAAACATACACCCCATTTTCAGCCAGATACTCACGATGGACGGGCGTATCATACGCCACAACCGGCTGCCCCATCGCCATATAATTAAGCACCTTGCCACTGCCTTCGGTGGCCGACATCTTAGCCGAAACAGTAACATCCCCCAAAGAAAGATAATAGGGAGCCTGTCGATAATCCACCTTGTCGGTAAAGCGAATCCGGTCACTGACGCCCATCGCATCAGCCATGGCCCTATAATGCTGGACTCTGGGAAATCCCATAATGAGAAAATGAATGTCCTCACCACGCTGCTTCAGATAAGCGGCAGCCCGAACGAGATGATCCGTCCCTTGATAGTCGGCCAGCAAACCAAGATAAGCAACAACCGGACGGCCGTCTGGAATCCCCAACTGTCGGCGTAATTTGAGCTTAGACTCGGCCGAAAACTTCGTCGGCTCAAAACGATTCAAATCAACACAATCAGGCAAAGGGTGAATAGCGCGACGTGGGACCCCAAATTCACCGGCCAACAGATTCTCCGCCCGCAGAGAACTGGTCAGAATTGCCTGTGGCATCTGGCAGATATATTTTTCCACACGATGAACCCAGGGATAAAGTCGGCCGTTTCGGTCCAGAAAATTATGATCAATCATCTCCCCGGTCAGCCCACCCTGAAAGTCAAATACAAGAGGGACGCCCGAAAGTCGGGCTAACATCCCCCCAATTAACGCCCCTTCGTGCATATGGCCGTGAATAATGTCCGGTTTCACTCGCAAGTTCACCAGCAGCGACTTCACAGCCAGATAAACGTCAAAGGCCAGCTTGTGGCGTGACGAACCAACCTCATATTCAGCGTGCCAGGGAAGCGGCGGAGTGCGGTGAATCGTGAGGCCGGGCATATCGTCCCCTTTGTAATAGGTAACGATAGTCACGCGCTGTCCGAGAGATTGGAGAGCAAGCGTCTCCTCCAGAATTCGGATATGGCCGCCATAGTCGCTGAAAAAAGAGGTCGGGGCGACCATAAGGATATGTCTGGATGGACGATCCATTCTTGTCTCTCCCCGTTCGGAAACCGGCGGGGTCATCACGACTCCGATTTATCCTTGCCTCTTCGACCAAAAATGCCGAAAAATTGGCCCCCTATTCCGCCCATTTCACTCAAATCAGGTTTGTCTACATCCTCAGTCCAATCATTTTTAGCCCGGTCATGGAGCCATCGCGCTCGCTCAATAGACAACTCATCCAAAATCAGCTCAAGGCGCTCCAACTCCCCTTCGGCAACCCAACGGCGTACTTCGCCAAGTTGTTCTAACACGCCATCTAACCACCGCAAGGTAGCGTCCTTATCCTGCAAGGCCAGATAAGCCAGGTCTTCGTTCTCTAATCCCGTTGTCGCCAGAGCAAAGGGCAGCCCGGCGAAGCGCAGAATGTCCCGCCAACCGGTAGACTGCTGCACTGCCCGGAACATCGCGGCTGAAAGCAGACCGGGGCCGGTTTCAACACCTTGCATCAGGCTGTCATATTCCCGTGGGTCGAGGAAAAAGGGCGTCGCTCCCAACAAACGGCCGAAATTGACGGCCGTTTCCACCGCTTTCGGTTCGGCCGAGGGAGACGGCATGACACAAAAAATACTGTCTTCAAATAATTTGGCGTCGGCTGCATCAGTTGTTAATCGGCTGTCGGTTAGCATCGAAGCAGCCAAAACAAGGCTCGCGCCAACATAATGGCCTCTTTTAACATACTCATCGGCCCAACTTAAGGCAGGGGTCTTCAAGCTGCCCAAATCTATCACCAATGTTTGAGGCGGCAGGTCGTCCCCGATCAGTTTCAAGGTGTTTTCCAACTCTCTAAAAGGCATCGTCAGGACAACAATATCGGCCGATGTAGCCGCATTGAATAAATTCCTGATGACCTTATCAACGGCTCCCAACTCTTTCGCCTGGTTGGCATTATCTCGATCATCATCGTAGCCAATAATATTAAGTTCAAAGCTGGAGGCTTTCAAAGCCAGTCCAATCGAAGCCCCTATTCTATCAAGTCCAAGAATGGTTACTGTTTGCGCTTTCATCTATATTCCTCAAATCCCTAATCAAAACCAATCACCCAATCAACCTAACTACGATCATCCGCCCACCGCAGCAAGGCCAATTGGGCAATCCACTTATCATCCATCTCGGCCGGTGGCGGCTGGTCGTGGCTGCGGATAAGCGCAACCGTTTTAGCCGAGCTTCCGGCTTCTTCAGCCAGCGACGCGCCCCACCCGGCATGTCTGGCTTTGACCACAAAGGGCCGGGTAAATCGTGTTACATCACCCTTAGACCATACGGCCGCTTTCCCCGGAAGAAAAGCCTGGCCCAACACCACAACCGGTCGATCCCACCAGGAGCGCGGCATCGTTGTCTTGCCAACGTCATGGAGGAGGGCGGCTGCCAACAAATCAGGGTCATCTTCTCCCGACTGCTTAAGGGCGGCATAAACGCGATAGCTGTGCTGTTGTTCACTAACTGAAAAACGGCCGAACAGCCGCTTCTGCTGCGAGGACAAAACCCTCTTTATCTCCTCTTCAGCTTTTTTATCCAGCGGCCTGGCCGTCACGACCTGCCAAAACTGCCACAGCCGGTAAAAAGGGCGTATTCTTCGAATCAGTTTACGCCCCTAACAAAAACGGGATGATAGCGCTCATGATAGGATTGAGTACCGCACTAAATACATCAATACCAATATTGGGTAGTAAAAAGATCACAACCAGGAGGATGATAAACCCAGATTGACGAAGTGGCGCCAGTTGGTAAGCCATTTCCGCCGGAAGCAGCCCCAGCAAGATTGTAAATCCATCCAACGGGGGAATCGGCAGCAGGTTAAAAACCATGAGCAGAACATTAATTTGAATGCCTATATATAGAAACGAAAAAGGCGAAGGGAAGATTCGGCCGCTCGGAGCAAAATGTACCAAACCAATAAGTATCGGAATGGCGTAAATGATTGCCATTAGAAGGTTGGCGACTGGCCCGGCAACGGCCACAATAGCCATTGAAGTGCGAGGGTTACCGCGCAGCCGGTCCGGGGAGACCGGTGTCGAAGCCCATCCGAACCCAATCAACAACAACATGATCGTCCCGAAAAGGTCCAGGTGTACAAAGGGGTTCAGAGAGATACGGCCGTAACTGCGCGGAGTCGGATCCCCCAGACGGTCTGCGACGAGAGCATGAGCAAGCTCGTGATAGGCAAAAGCCAGCAAGGCGGTTATGACAAAAGCAATAATAGTTGGTGGATCAAAGCCAAAATATAGCATGTTATTTCTCGTTATCAGGTGCCAGACACTTTTATTTCAAGAACAGTAGTCATGCTCAAATAACATCAAGTGAATGGTACCTGAATAGTTTTTTATCCATTATAACTTGTTCGCTGCCCTATGCCGAAAGTTACTAGAAATTCATAATCTACTCGCCCCACTTTTTCCCCTTGCTATAATTGTGCCTTATGCAGGATCAAATAAGATTAGGCGACATAGTGCGTTTACGGAAAAAACACCCTTGTGGCAGCTTTGACTGGAAGGTCGTCCGGTTAGGAACAGACATTGGTCTGGTCTGCCGGGGCTGCCAACATCGCGTCCTGCTTCCCCGAAGCAAGTTTAACAAAAGTTTAAAATCCATCCTTGCTCGCATCCCTGAAGAATGATTGTATCCTGGTTAAATATCATATATCTGTTGGCGCTGGCCGGATTATCACTGTTTGGGCTGTTAGGATTGGTGACGCTGTGGCTCTACTGGCGACACAGGCAAGACAGCTTCCCCTGCCCTCAAGTCCCAGAACAGCAGTTACCGTCGGTAACGGTGCAGCTTCCAATATTCAATGAACGCTTTGTTGTCAAACGGCTAATTGAATCGGCCGTTCATCTTGATTATCCCGCCGACAGGCTTCAAATTCAGGTTCTCGACGACTCGACCGACGACACAACCGACATTGCAGCCGATCTGGTCGCCCATTACCGCAAAGAAAACATCAACATCACCCTGGAACACCGGACTCACCGCGAAGGTTATAAAGCCGGAGCCTTACAGGCAGCCCAACAAACGGCCGTAGGCGAATTTATCGCTGTTTTTGACGCCGACTTCCAGCCCAACCCCAACTTCTTGCAGCAAACGGTTCCCCATTTCATTGACAGCCCTCGCCTGGGCATGATTCAAACCCGCTGGGGACACCTCAACCCGGACGACACAACGCTAACCGGCGCACAGGCCATTGCTATAGACAAACATTTTGCTATGGAGCAAACAGTGCGCCACCGGGCCAATATGTTCCCAAAATTCAATGGATCCGGCGGCATCTGGCGGCAGGAATGTATTGAAGACGCCGGTGGATGGGAGGCAGATACGGTTTGCGAGGACTTGTGCCTCAGCACCAGGGCAATATTGAAGGGCTGGGAATTCCGCTTTCTAAACGATGTCGTCGCTCCGGCCGAATTGCCCGCCACCATATCAGCCTATAAAAACCAGCAGTCCCGCTGGGCCAAGGGATCAACCCAATGCCTGGTTAAGTTCGGCCCCGCCATCCTAAATAGCCACCAACACACCTTGATTGCCCGCATTTATGCCCTCTTTTCAATGGCCGGTTACACCACCCACCTATTGCTGCTTCTGCTCTTGTTGGTACAGGTTCCCCTGGTCTACATGAACCAGCCCCCGCCCCCCGGACTATTTCTGCTAGGATTGGCCGGAATCGGCCAGCCGCTCTTGTTCATCCTGGGCCAGCAGGTTCTCTACAAAGACTGGCCGCACAAACTACTCCGGTTCCCCTCCTTGCTGCTCATCGCCGTTGGACTGGCCCCCAGCAACACCAGGGCTATGTTACAGGTCGCCACCCAAAGCCACCACCCCTTCACCCGAACGCCTAAAGGGATGCAATTTTCGGCCGATAAACGCAGCCGCCTCCAATACCAACTTCCTTTCGACTGGATCGTTCTGATCGAACTATTTCTGGCCCTCTATGCCGCCGTCGGATTAGTGCTGTGTCTGGCTCAAGGCAATTACGGCCCCCTGTTCTTCTTCCTGACCTGCACCCTGGGCTTTGGCTACGTAGCCTGGCTGTCAATTCGGGAAAGATTCTAAAATGAATCAACAATGCCCTGACTGCGGGGCTGACTTGTCTGAAACTGAATCCTGCGAAACCTTCTTCCACCAGATGCTTTTCTGGGAAAATGAAGACCCGGCCAATTGGCGGGTTCACCATCTGATGGTGTTGTGTTACCATTTGCAGCATCCGGCGCTCTACTCCCCGGAAGGACTGACCCACTCTCGTCAATTGTTGAAACGATTTATCGTGGAGGGTTTATCACCGGAGCAGGTGCGGCAGCAGTCAAAAAAGCAGGTTGCCTCCATCAACCGCGATTGGAAAATTACAAGCACGGCCGATTCGCACGGCTCCTATGATTTTCCCGTCAAGTGGCGTATGAATGCGGCCGATGTCGTCGCTGGGGGCATTGAAAACTATTGTGAAAATGTTGAAAGGTGGGCCAATTCCATCTACAGAACCCTGGAGGGAAACAATGGATGAAATCAAGCATTTAACGACAGAAGAATTAAAATCAGGATTGGAGCATATTTACCAGTCACCAAAAGATGAAGGGACTGTGGCCCTGATTGTCAGACGGCCGGATTTTGACAAACGGGAAGTATTGGAAGAAGGGACGTTAGACCCGGATGAAGGCATGGTTGGTGACAACTGGATCACGCGCGGCAGTCCCAACACCCCCGATAATTCCGCCAACCCGGAGTCGCAGATAAATGTAATGAATGCCCGTGCCATTGCCCTGATAGCCCAGGACAAAGAGCGGTGGGCGCTGGCCGGAGATCAACTTTACCTCGACCTCGACATCAGCAAGGAGAATTTACCACCCGGTCAACGGCTGGCTGTGGGATCGGCCGTTATCGAAGTAACCCCGCCACCACACACCGGCTGCGAGAAGTTTATGGCCCGTTTCGGGAGAGACGCAGTGAAATTTGTAAATTCGCCGGAAGGAAAGCAGTTGCGACTTCGAGGGTTTAATGCCAAAGTCGTCCAATCAGGAACCGTCAAAGTGGGCGACAAAGTCAGAAAGGTTCAATGACCAACCTTTGAAGTCTCCATCTTCTACCCACAATATATTCTGGTTCTCTC
>JBAPRX010000721.1:0-1726 GCA_049281335.1 Promineifilaceae bacterium (SeqCode) | reverse complement strand
AAAGAAACCGGGTTTTTGACAAAAACCCGGTTTCTAAACTCTAATAAAACGTAATGTGTAACGTTGGTGAAATCCCAAAAATGACCTTCGGTTATTTACAAATTCTATGTTCATTTGTCATTCCGCGCGCAGCGAGGAATCTTCCAACTTACACAACCCGAAAAGGCACTGACAAGTAAGCAAGTGAGCAAATGAGCAGGGTTTCGAGACGGATGGCGCGGCGGGTAGAGCGTTCTGCCTTGCCTTTATTACAGCAGCCGTTTGGGGAGGTGCGGAGTGGATTACGGCCGTTTGAGTTTCTCACCCCCGACCAAATCGAAACCATTCATAATGCCTCGTTGGAGATTCTGGAAAATGTGGGGATAGATTTTCTGGATGATGAGGCGCTGGCTATCTGGCGGGCGGCGGGGGCGAAGGTGGATACGGCCGAACGCCACGTCTGGATTGACCGGGGGCTGCTGCTGGAACAGATCGCCAAAGCCCCTCCATCCTTCACCTGGCGGGCGCGGAATCCGGGCCGAAATCTGTTTATCGGGCAGAACAGCCTCGTCTTCGGGCCAAATGGCGGCATGGTCTACGCTCAAGATTTAGACAACGGCCGTCGCGTCGGAACAATGGCCGACTACCAGAACTTTATCAAGCTGTCGCACATGGCTCCCCAACTGCATCTGGCGGCCTGGGAGCAGGTGGCTCCCCAGGACATTCCTGCCAACATCCGCCATTTGCACCGGCTGATGGCGGCGATCACGTTGTCGGACAAAGCGTTGATGGAGGCGGCACATGGGCGGGTGATTACGGCCGACTGCCTTGAAATGGCCCGCATCCTGTTCGGCCGTCTGGAAGGCGACCCCGTGATTGGGGATGTCATCAATGTCAACAGCCCTTTGCGCTACGATGAACGGATGTTGGGCGGGCTGATTACGTATGCACGGGCGGGGCAGGTAACGTTCATCACCCCCTTTATTTTGGCCGGGGCCATGAGTCCGGTGACAATGGCGGCAGCGCTGGCCCAACAAAATGCGGAGGCACTGGCAGGGGTTGCTCTGACCCAGTTGGTTCGGCCCGGTGCGCCCGTTATCTACGGCGGATTTACAACCAACATTGATTTGAAGAGCGGCAGCCCCGCCTTCGGAACGCCGGAAGGGGCCTGGGCGCTGTTGGTCGGGGGACAGTTGGCCCGGTTCTACAACCTTCCTTATCGGGGGAGCGGCAGTTTGACCAATGCCAAGACGGCCGATGCCCAGGCCAGCTATGAAACGATGTGGAACCTCTGGCCTGCCGTCCTGGCCCACACCAACCTGATTATGCACGCCGTCGGCTGGTTGGAGGGCGGCCTGACCGCTTCCTTTGAGAAATTTGTCATTGACCTGGAAAATCTGGCAATGTTCCGCCACTTTCTGGAAGGCTTCGCGGTAGATGCGTCTACCCTGGCGCTGGATATGATCGCCGAAGTCGGAGCAGGCGGCCACCATCTGGGGACATCCCACACTCAGGAACGGTACCGAACCGCCTTCTACCAGTCCTCCCTGGCCGACCGGCAAAACTATGACAGTTGGGCGGAAGGCGGCGGGGCGGAAACGGCCGTTCGAGCCAACAAAATCTGGAAAGAGATGCTGGAACAATACGAACGGCCGACATTGGACGTGGCAATTGAGGAGGCGTTGGCGGAGTTTGTGTCAAGGCGGGAGAAGGAGTTGGAAGGGAAAAGTTTGTATGAATAATGAAT
>JBAPRX010000720.1:0-9658 GCA_049281335.1 Promineifilaceae bacterium (SeqCode) | reverse complement strand
GGGCTGGCCGACCTGGACGGCGACGATGATCTGGATGTTTTTACGGCCGTGCAAAACGGAGCCAATACCGTCTGGATCAACCAGGGCGGGACACAAGGTGGCACAGAAGGCATTTTCCTCGACAGCGGTCAGACGCTTGGCACCGGCAGCAGCCTGAACGTCGCCCTTGGCGATCTCGACAATGACAACGACATAGACGCCTTTGTCGCCAACTCGGCCGAAAATATTGTCTGGATCAACCAGGGCGGCACACAAGGTGGCACAGAAGGCAACTTCCAATTCAACGGACAACTCTTGGGCTTTAGCGCCAGCACCGAGGTGCAGCTTGCCGATCTGGATAACGACAGCGATCTGGACGCTTTCGTGGCCGAATTTGGCCCCAATACCGTTTGGGTCAACCAGGGCGGCGTCCAGGGCGGCGTGATAGGTCAATTCACCGACAGCGGTCTGACGCTCGGTAATCAAACCAGCAACGGCGTCGCTCTGGCCGATGTAGACGGCGACAACGATATGGACGCCTTTATCGCCAACAGCGGCCCCTCCCCAAACAAGGTCTACCTCAATGACAGTAACACCGGCCCGACCCCCGTCAATCCTGAAGGCTGGCAAATCCAACTTGTCGAAACACGGGGAGACACCGGCTACTCCCCCTCCATCGCCCTCGATTCCAACGGCTATCCCCACATTGCCTATTTCAAACACGTCGTACTCTCAGGCGGTTACACCGACCGAATCTACCATTTATATTGGGATGGGGTGCGCTGGCATAACGACTACGTTGCGTTTGCAAGCAGCATTGGGAATAACATTTCCCTGGCCCTGGACAGCAGCAATAACCCCCACATCGCCTTTGCCGCGACCTCAGGAGATAGTAAGGGCCTGAAATATACCTATTGGGACGGCATGCAGTGGCAAACATGGCTCATAGAAAGCGAAAATTTCAAGGAAAGTATCTCGCTGGCGCTGGACAGCAGCGACAATCCCCATGTTACCTATGCCATGAGTGAACCGGCAGGAACCCTCCGTTACGCCTTTTGGGATGGAACGACGTGGCAAAAACATAACATCGAAACAGTTACTCCCTCTTTCGATGGCTTTACCTCCCTGGTGTTGGATAACAATAACCGGCCCCATCTCGCCTACTACAACCAGGCTACAGAACAATTGAAATATGCCCATTACGACGGAACCACCTGGCAAATTAACATCATAGACGCAAACTCCGATTTCTTTACGTATGATAACTTTTTTTCGCTCGCACTCTTTGGAAACACTCCTTCTGTCGCTTATTACAAAGATTTTGGCGAAACCCTGGTCTACGCGGAATGGGACGGCGGCAGTTGGCAAAGTCAGACCGTTTTAACCACCACCTTTCCCAAAGGGCTGACGGGCGATGTGTCGCTGGCAGTGGACTCAACCGGTGATCCCCATATCGCCTATGCTCATGACCTGAACGTGGGCAGCGTATCGATTCGATCTATCTATTGGGACGGCGCTCAATGGCAAAACGAAATTCTGGATACCATCGGCAGCGTGGGACAGAGGCTCGATATGGTTTTGGACGCCAACGATAAGCCCCAGATCGCATACCAGGATGATCCATTTGGCGATCTACGCTTCATAAGCTGGGATAAAAACTGGCAGATCCGCACCGTCGCCGACCCCGGTCAGATGTCTGGAACAGACATTAAAGTCCAAAACACGATGCCCTATCTGGGTTATCACAACCACGCCAATGGCCTGGTCAGCCTGACTCATTGGGACGACAGTTGGGAAAAGACATCGGCCGATTTTGTCAACAACCCCATCCCACAGCTTTCTCTCGCCCTTCCCCAAAACAAGCAGCTTATCAGCTACTACGACGCCGACGCCCAGGCATTGATGTACGCCCGCCACACCTACTCCGGCTGGAGCAATCAGATTGTAGACGATCAGGGAGATGTCGGCCGTTATAATAATCTCGTCCTCCCCGCCAACCAATCTATCCTGGCTCACATTGCCTATTGGGACGAAACCAATCGGAAAATCAAAATTGCAGCCTACAATGTCTATTCTGACACCTTCACACTGTTCACCGATACGGCCGCACCCAGCCTGCCCCCCGGCAGCGGCCCGCTCTCGGCCAGCGTCCTGGACAACGGCAATATCGGCATTGCCTATTACGACGCTGCCATCACCGGCCTGCGCTTTGCCGTCTGGAATTTAGCAACGGAAAGCTGGACAGACGAATTAATTGACAGTGCTGGAGGCGACATGGGGCGGCTTAACTCCCTCCAAACAGACACCGCCTGCGGCTGTCCAACTGTTGCCTATTATGATGAAACCAACGACGCCATCAAATACGCCTACAAGATGAACGGCCTCTGGCAAATTGAAACAGTGACCCCCAATGCCGGGGGTGTTTCCAGTCTATCTCTGGCATTGGGTCTGAATTCTCTCCTGCGTCCCCGCCTGACGTACATCACGGCCAATACGTCTCACTTTGTCCATAAGGAGGGGAATCTCTGGGAGTTTGAGATCATAGCCGAGGGGATTAATAATCCCGGTTCGGCCGCTCTTGCGCTGGATATTCGGCCGCATATCGCCTATCCTGATGCGTTGGATGGCATGGAATATGCCTTCCGCACGGCCACCCTGGATGTTGACACAATGGTTTACGAGCCGCCAGAGTTCACCGGCGGCGGCTATAACGCCTTAACCCCTTGCGGTGCAATCGCTGACTTCATTTTCGGGGACGGATTTGATCCCCTGCCACTTACCAATCACCGACCACCCTCCGGTGGTGAGACCTCTCTAGGGGATGACGGCATTTATGAGGGGATGGCGATGCTCTTTAACCAGACCGGCGGCGGACAGGATTACATTGGTATGTACTTTGACAATGCCCCCGAAATGGCTCAAATCGGCCTGGAGGATCCCCAACTAATGTGGGATGGATATG
This sequence comes from Promineifilaceae bacterium (SeqCode), assembly GCA_049281335.1. Taxonomy (GTDB): domain Bacteria; phylum Chloroflexota; class Anaerolineae; order Promineifilales; family Promineifilaceae; genus JAKEFB01. The sequence continues at coordinate 6,717 of JBAPRX010000720.1, read as the reverse complement.
GCACGCTGCAAAACTTCCTTCCCGGCCTGGAAGGGCTGGTCACAGGAAACGGCGATCAATATCTGGTCACACAGCAGATGGTAGATGATGCCCTTGACATCTGGACCCGAATTTCGGCCGCTGCCAGCCCCCAACTGGCAAATACCATCAACTCCCAACTGGCCCAATACAACAATCTTCAAGATTTTGTAGGCATGAGCTTCGATGAGTGGGCGCTTGCAATCGGGGTGAACCCACCAGCCGACAACGTCTATCTACCGGTAATACTTCGGTAAGGAGAATGGCCTTTCCCCAAAATTCAATCTGATGCTAAAATCTTTCCAGTGACATATCAAATGAGGAATAAAGAAGACAGTAAGAGACCTCGATAATAAATTTAGCCACGATTTTCGTGGCTCTTTCTCTTGAAAAACCTGCTACCGACCACTTAAGGAATTGAACATGCAGACTCTTGCACAGCTTATGTTTCTGACGATGCTCTTCACTGTCTTCCTGACAGCCTGTGCAAACGACGGGACGGTCGGTGAAACGGCCGTCCCAACTGACCCCACTGCAACCCCGATGCCGACCTCCACGCCTGAACGACCCTTCCGAGTCATTGCCTACCTTACCAGCGCCATTGTCCCTGCCACGATTCCTTATGAACGGCTGACACATATCAACTACGCTTTTCTCATTCCCAATGAGGATGGCTCCTTTGCTCCCTTCAGCAACGGCTGGAAACTTAAACAAATCGCTTCGGAAGCGCACCAGGCAGGGGTCAAAGTCCTTATTTCGGTAGGCGGTTGGGGGTGGGACGCCCAATTTGAAACATTAGCGGCCGATCCCGCTCTCCGGGCCAGCTTTGTCCAAAACCTGAGCGCGTTTGTAGATGAATACGGGCTTGATGGGGCCGACATTGATTGGGAATACCCCGATCCGGGCCAATCGGCCGAAAATTTTCTCGCCCTCATCCAGGAGCTTCGGGCCGCCATGCCCAACAAGCTCCTGACAACTGCGGTGGTGAGCTATGGCGAAACGGCCGAAGGCGTTGAGAGCGAAACATTCGACCTGTTCGACTTTGTAAACATCATGACCTATGACGGCCCGGATCACGGGACGATGGAACAGTTCAACACCGGGCTGGATTACTGGCAGGGACGGGGCTTACCGGCCGAGAAAATGGTGATGGGTGTCCCATTCTACAGCCGTCCCAACGAAGTCATCTACCGCAACATCGTAGAAACCGACCCACAGGCCGCCTACACCGACTCGATTGAATATAATGGCACCACCAACTTTTACAATGGTATTCCCACAATCCAAAACAAGACCCGCATCGCTATGGAGCGGGCCGGTGGGATTATGTTCTGGACGCTTGACCAGGACACCACAGATGACCTTTCGCTCCTGAATGCGATAGACTCCGTTGTCCATCCATAACGCCGCTCATGCAGCAAACCATTAATAATCGGTACGTTCTGCAAAGATCGTTAGGCTCCGGGGGGATGGGAATCGTTCATCTTGCCTACGACCGCCTGACCCAACAAACAGTCGCTCTTAAACAGGTCGAAATCGCCCCCACACAACTGGCCTTCACCACGCGGGCAACGGACGCTACAGAGCAAACTTTGCGCCTGTCGCTGGCCCAGGAGTTCCAAACATTGGCCTCCTTGCGCCATCCCCACATCATTAGCGTCTTGGATTACGGCTTTGACACCAAGCGTCAGCCCTTTTACACCATGACCTATTTGCCGGAAGCCCAAACCATTCGAGATGCGGCCGAAGGCGTGACACTCCAAAAAAAGATTGGCCTCATTCAACAACTTCTGCAAGCATTGGCCTATCTCCATCGAAGGGGCGTGCTGCATCGGGACTTAAAGCCGGAAAATGTTCTGGTTGTGCATGGACAAGTCCGGGTACTTGACTTCGGCCTGGCGGTAAAGCGGGACGAATCCCCCACCGGCTCCTCTGGTGGTTCGGCCGCTTATATGGCCCCAGAATTATGGCTTGGGGAACCGCCTCAAGAAGCGACAGACCTTTTTGCAGTCGGGATCATCCTCTATGAACTGCTGGCCGGAAAGCATCCATTTGCTCCGGTAGACGCTTCCTTGATATACCGGGTCTTACAGGATGAACCGAACCTGGATTTACCCGGTGTGGACGAGGCGTTAACCCAGGTTATCGGCCGTTTACTCATCAAAAAGCCGGAAGAACGATTCAACCGGGTATCCAATGTATTGAAAGCCTTGAGTGGGGCGATAGGCGAACAACTTCCAGTAGAAACCAGGGCAATCCGCGAGAGCTATTTGCAAGCGGCCGAATTTGTCGGCCGAGATGCTGAAATGGCGCAGTTGACCCAGGCCTTAGAACAAGCCGCCGAAGGGCAAGGCTCTATCTGGCTTGTGGGCGGGGAAAGCGGTGTTGGAAAAAGCCGCTTATTAGAGGAGCTGCGAACCCATGCCCTCGTTGCCGGGTGGCAGGTCTTAACCGGGCAGGCGGTGTCCGATGGGGGTGTCCCTTACCAGGTCTGGCACAACATCGTGCCGCAGTTGGTTTTAAGCACGGAATTATCAGAGCTAGAGGCAGGGGTATTAAAGACCTTTGTCCCACGCCTATCCACCTTACTGGGGTATACAGTAGAAGACCCGCTGGAAATTGAGGGAACGGCCGCTTACAACCGGCTTATGCTGACGCTGACAAATATACTGGAACGCCAAAATCAACCTACCTTTCTCTTATTGGAAGATTTGCAATGGTCGGCCGAAAGTCTGGAACCTTTGACGTATATCCAGCGGATCATTAACCGGACGCCCCTGTTGATTGTTGGGAGCTACCGCAACGATGAAAAACCACACCTGCCGGAATCCCTGCCCCAGGCAAAGGTCATTGCCTTAGAACGCTTTAATCAAGACGCCATCCATGAACTGAGCCGCTCCATGTTAGGAGATAGACAGGCCAGCCAGGAAGAAATTGTGACTTTATTGGAACGGGAGACCGAAGGGAATGTCTTTTTCCTGATCGAAGTTGTCCGGGCGCTGGCGGAAGAGGCCGGTCAGTTGGCCTTCATTGGGCAGATGGAACTACCCCAGGCTGTCTTTACCGGCGGGATGCAGGAGATTGTCCAGCGGCGTCTGTCCCAGGTTCCGGCCGTTTACCAGTCTTTGTTACAGCAAGCGGCCGTTGCCGGACGGGAGCTAGACCTGACCGTTCTGGCGGCACTGGATGAAAAACAGGACTTATCGGCGTGGCTGGGGGTGTGTCAGGAAGCGGCCGTTTTATCCATACAGGCTAATCAATGGCGTTTCGCCCACGACAAACTCCGCGAAGGGCTGTTGTCCCAATTAACGGCCGAAACCCGACCCCGTCTGCACCGGCAGATTGCCCAGGCCATCGAACAGGTCTACCCACAAGAGACAACCCAATTTGAAGCCTTGGCCCAACACTGGCATATGGCCGGGAACGAGCAAAAAGAACGCCATTACGCCGCTGCAGCAGGCCGATATGCGGCCGGACAATTTGCCAACGAGAAAGCAATCAGCTTTTTCAATCAGGCCTTAGCCCTGACCGCTGCCGGAAACCTTTCCGAACAATATGACATCTTGCTCGATAGAGAAGCAGCCCTGGCCCGAATCGGAAACCAGGAAGCCCAAAGTCAGGACTTAAAACGGCTGGAGCAAATCGTTACCAGCCTGAACGAACCGGACAAACAGGCGGAAGTTGCCCTGCGGCAGGCGAAATTCGCCCATGTTACAGGCGATTATTCGGCCGCTATTGCTGCCTCCGAACGTGCAGCACAACTGGCCCAAACGGCCGACAGTCCCCAAACCGAAATAAACAGCTACCGTCAGTGGACACAAGTCTTGCAGCGGTTAGGACAGCTTGAAGAGGCACAAACGATCCTGGAAAAGAGTCTTTCGATTAGCAAAAAGATCCATGACCGCCGCCAGGAAGGGCTAACCTTGAGCGAATTAGGGGCTGTAGCCAAAGAGATGGGCAATTACGAGCAGGCCATCGCCCATTATGAGAATGCTCTTGAAATCTTGCGCGATATTGGTGCGAAGCGGGGCGAAGGCGAAGTTCTCTATCGAATGGGAATCGCCGCCCGCGTTCAGGGCAAAAGCAGCCAGGCCCAAAATTACTTTCTCCAAAGTCTGGCTATTTTACGCCAGATCGGTGATTGGCAGGTCGAGTGGCAGGTGTTGCGCATCCTCGGTACCATTGCCATGCACAAGGGTGCTTATGAAGAAGCCCTATCAAATTATCAAGCCGGTCTGGAAATCAGTCGGCAAATCAATCACAGGCCGGGTGAGGCTATCATTCTGAATTCAATGGCCCAAATGGCGCTTGAACTGGGATTTATTCAAGAGGCGTTGGAATACTTTAGCAGCAGCAATATGATTTATCGTTCGCTCAATGACTTACAAGGTCAAAGTATGACCAGTAATAATCTGGGCGAGGTCTTTATGCGGCTCGGCCGTTATGATGAAGCCCAGACTCATTTGGGAGAAAGTAATGCTCTTACGCATCGGATGGGTGATCGTTTGGGCCAGGGCATCACAAGCAACAATCTAGGACTGGTCTCCTTATATCAAGGCAATTTTAGCGAAGCGAGAGCCAGACTATCGGAAAGTCTTTCCATTAACAAACAGGTCGGGAACATCTTGATGAGCGGCTATCTGTTGAGCCAGACCGGGTTGGCGCTGCTGGAACTGAATCAGGATAATATAACTGAGGCAATGAATTATGTATCTGATATTCTGGAATATATTCAAAGCAACGAGACTTTGACCGGCTGTGATACACCGTTCTTTATTCTTCTCACCTGTTACCGGGTCTTGAATGCCGGTCATGACTCTCGTGCGCCAAAGTTATTAACCAATACCTATCATATGCTGATGGAGCGGGCTTCCAGAATTCATGATGAAACGACCAGGCACAAGTTTTTGGAAAATCGGGCCGAATATCGGGAGATTATTCGCTTGTACCAGTCATTTGGACAGGGTTAAACGACTATGACTGAAACACAGGATTTATTTGAGTATGTGATAGCAGCGAGCCGTCAGATGGCGGAGACGCACAATCTGGATGCACTCCTGCCTTTTGTCATGGACGAAGTGCTTCAGTTGGTGGGCGCTGAACATGGCTACATCGTCTTGATTGACGAAGAGGGAAAGCTGGATTTTAAGGCGAAACTACACCACGTTAGCACCTGGCATGGGGAAGATCAAATGAGCCGTTCGATATTACAGGTCGTCGTGGAGATGGGCGAACCGTTGGTATTGGGAAATGCCCGAACAGACCCTCGTTTTTCCCAGGCGAAGAGTGTCATGTCTCATAATTTGCGGTCAGTTATGTGTGTCCCGCTTATTACTCAGGAACGAACAATTGGCGCAATTTATGTCGAAAACCGCTCAATTGAAGGGCTATTTATGCCTGAGGATGTGCAGCCATTGATGTTGTTCGCTAATCAAGCGGCTGCATCCATCGAAAATGCCCGCCTCTACGACAATTTAGAAGCGCTGGTCAAAACCCGTACACAAGAACTGGAGCAGGCCAAAGTCCGCGCCGAGGCAGCCAGCCAGGCTAAAAGTGTCTTTCTGACCAACATGAGCCACGAACTACGCACCCCGCTCAACAGCATCCTGGGATATGCCCAGATTTTGCAGCGCCAGTTGAAAAATGAAGCCCTTTTGAAAGACGGGCTGGCAACTGTGTACAGCAGCGGCCGTCATCTGCTGACCCTGATTGATGACTTGCTGGACATTGCCAAAATTGAGGCAAATAAATTGTCTTTGGTTCCGGCCCCAATCCTCTTATCCTCTTGCATGAACGAAATTGTGAGTATTATGGAGATGGCGGCCCGCGAAAAGGGGCTGGACCTGGTTTTTGAATGTTCGGCCGATTTATCTTTAACTGTTCTGGTTGATGCCAAGCGGCTTCGACAGGTGCTCCTTAATTTGCTGGGCAATGCGGTGAAGTTTACAGACAGCGGCCGTGTTACACTGAGTGTCTCCAGAATTGCGATGGAAACGGCCAAACAGGACATAGGACACTTCCGCTTTGAAGTCAGCGACACCGGTATCGGCATAGACCCCAACGAACTGACGACTATCTTCTCCCCCTTTGAACAGGGCAGCAGCGCCAAAGCCCAAACGGGCGGAACCGGGTTGGGTTTGGCAATTAGCCAGCAAATTGTCGACCTGATGGGAGGGGAAATAGAAGCAAAGAGCAATCCGGGGAAAGGCAGCACCTTCTGGTTTACCATCCCTCTGCCCATTACCCAGGCCAGGGTCACGAAAGACCTCCCTATTTCGGAAACGATCAATGGTTATCAAGGGCCGCGCCGCCGCCTGCTCATTGCCGACGACAATCGGGCCAATCGCCTGGTACTCTCTACATTTCTGGAACCACTTGGTTTTGAGGTTACCCTGGCCGGGAACGGCCAACAGGCAGTTGAGTTAGCCCAACAATTTGCCCCTGACCTTATTCTGATGGACCTCGTTATGCCAATCATGACCGGATTCGAAGCCATCTCTGAAATTCGCTCAGTTTCCGATCTAAAAGAAGTACCAATCATCGCTATTTCAGCCAGTGAAATAGATATGGATGAAGCCCAAAACCGCCGATTGGGTTGTAATGAGTTCCTCTCCAAGCCCGTCTCCACAGATCGACTGCTGCAATTAATGCAAAATTTGCTGGCGCTCGAATGGATTAGCGATCCACTTCCGCCGGATG
>JBAPRX010000719.1:0-8223 GCA_049281335.1 Promineifilaceae bacterium (SeqCode) | reverse complement strand
GCCAAAAACCTCTACCGGCAAAATTAACCGGACGCTGCTGGCCGCATCCAGTTCGACGTAACAACACTCCATGAAAATCCTCTACCTTTCCTCCTCCTACGTGCCGTCCCGGCGAGCCAGCAGTATTCAGGTGATGCGGATGTGTGAGGCTTTGGCCCAACAGGGGCATCAGGTAACGGTAGTGGTAAAAGCCAACGCTGACCGCCGCGAGGGAACAACCTCTGACGATCATGCGTTTTACGGGGTTGCCCCCGTTTTCGAGATAAAGAAAATCTCCCGTCCCTCTTTTAAGGGGGGCGGCATCCTTTACACAACCGGTATCTGGCGCGTTATTTGGGCCAGACGGTCAAAGGTTGATATTGTCTATAGTCGGGACATTCCAGGCGGCCGTATTGCTGCAATGTTGGGTTGTTCTCTTATCTTTGAGGCGCATGGCGTTCCCTCAACCCCCGCGCTGCGCCGCCAATTCAAAAAGATAATTGACAGCCCCACCTTTCGGCGGCTGATTGTAATTTCGCAGGGGTTGAAAGATGATCTAGCAGCCCACAACCTGCTGCCTGCGGAAGACAAGGTGCTTGTTTTGCACGATGGGGCCAGCCCCATTCTCACCGGAACCTTACCAGTAAAAGCTATTCGGCAGTTAAACGGCCGTTTACCAAACGGCCGTTCCCTTCACATCGGCTATGTCGGCCAGCTATATCAAGGCAAGGGAATGGAAGTGATTTTGCCGCTGGCCCGAAAAATGCCGGAGGCTTGCTTTCACATCGTTGGTGGTGAAGAGAAGGACTTGCAGCGCTGGCAGGGTCAGAACCCGCCAGACAATCTCACGTTTCATGGCTTCGTTTCCCCTGGCGAACTCGGTGCGCTGTATGAGCAGTTTGACATCTTGCTGCTGCCGCCCCAACAGGAAGTTTACGGGGCCACTCACCAGTCAGAAATAAGCCGCTGGATGTCACCCATGAAGATGTTTGAATATATGTCGGCCGGAAAGCCGATCATCTCCTCTGATTTACCTGTGTTGAAAGAGGTTTTGGCCCATGAAAGAAATGCTTTGTTGGTGCCGCCAGGGGCAGTGAACGATTGGGTTGAGGCCATTAAGCGCCTGCGGTCTGATGCCGGTTTGGCTGAGAAGTTAAGCGAACAGGCCAGACAGGATTTTATTGATAATTATACCTGGAGCGCCAGAGCCACAAAGGCTTTGGCAGGACTCTAGCCAGGATTTTGGATATTTGACGGTAGACGGCCGTGTCATTGGCGCTCTTGACCAACGACCCGCGTGTCTAACGAATTTATGCTTATGAGGTTAATAAAATAATGAAAGAGACATTGTTGAACAAAATTAATACCAGGGAGGCTGTTGTCGGCATTGTTGGTTTAGGATATGTGGGGCTGCCCCTGGCTGTGGCTTTTGCAGAGGCCGGATTCGAGGTTATTGGCATTGACGTGGACCCCAATAAGGTAGATTCCCTAAATCGGGGACGAAGTTACATTGAGGATATTCCCAGCACGAAGTTGGAACCGCTGGTCAGTGGCCGTTCTGGAAAAGGCAGCTTTCGAGCCAGCACCGACTACGCCGATCTGGCGGTGGTAGATACCATTTCCATTTGTGTTCCAACCCCCCTGCGAAAGACAGGCGACCCCGACATTTCCTACATAATCAATGCCGCTGACAGCATTGCCCAATACGGCTGCGAAGGAAAACTCGTGGTGTTGGAAAGCACGACCTACCCCGGCACAACGGAGGAGATCATCAAGCCGCGCCTGATTCAAGAAGGACGGGAAGTCGGCCGTGATGTCTTCCTCGCTTTCTCCCCCGAACGAATTGATCCCGGCCGAACCGATCACACAATTTTCACGACCCCCAAGGTCATTGGTGGCATGACCGAGGCATGTGGCGAGATTGCGATGGCCCTTTATGGAACCGTTGTTGAGAAACCTGTACCCGTTTCCAGTCCGGCAACGGCCGAAATGGTCAAGCTGCTGGAAAACACCTTCCGGGCAGTCAATATTGGTCTGGTAAACGAAGTCGCCCTGATGTGTGACAAATTGGGACTAGACGCCTGGGAAGTGGTTGAAGCAGCCGCCACCAAGCCATACGGCTTCATGCCCTTTTACCCCGGCCCCGGTTTAGGTGGTCATTGTATCCCCATCGATCCCCTCTACCTCAGTTGGAAATTACGCACCTTGAACTACACCGCCCGCTTCATCGAATTGGCGTCCGAAGTCAACAGCCACATGCCCGATTACGTCGTTACGAAAGTGGCCGACGCCCTGAACGACGAATGTAAGTCGGTAAAAGGCAGCAAAATCCTGATTCTGGGCGTTGCTTACAAACCAAATGTCGGCGACGTTCGGGAAAGCCCGGCAGTGGACATCATTCACCTCTTGCAAGAAAGAGGGGCGGACGTTCAATTCCACGATCCCTATGTAGATGATCTGTCCCACGAAGGTATTTTCATCACCGGGACACCCTTATCGAACGAGCTTTTGCAAGAAATGGACTGCGTTATTGTCGTCACCCATCATACCATTCTTGATTGGGAATCAATCGCCGCCAATTCTTCTATCATCGTAGACACCCGCCATGTTGTTAAACAACACGGCTCCGCCAGGGTTATTTATCTTTAGAGCGCTTTTAAGTACCACGATTGATACAGAGGTAATTTGTAATTGGTGATTGGTAATTGTGGGCCTTTTCCGGCCCGTTACCAATTACCAATTACTTTTTTATGATGCCAGCAAAACTGTTTCTTCTTCGGCCGACTTTGGGGCAGGGCGGCGCAGATCGGGTAACATTGACCCTGTTGCAGCACTTTGATCGCGCTCGCTTCCAACCTGCGTTGGTGTTGTCGAAGGTTAGCGGGGAGTATGTCAACGATCTGCCGCCAGACGTCCCCGTTTACTCCCTGGGGGGAAAGCGGCTGTGGACGGCCTGGCTGCCTTTAACTAGCTTGCTCCGCCAGCATAAGCCCGACATCCTCTTTTCAACCTCCGGCGGAACCAACGTCATCGCCGTCATTGCTCACCGGTTATCAGGTAGTAACAGCCGCCTGATACTCTCAGAGCGCAATGTCCTGATGCACGGAGAGAAGACGAACAAACGACGCCTGCTGACCTGGGTTAAGGGCCTGCTGTACGGCCGAGCGGATCAAATCACGGCCGTTTCTCAGGGTGTCAAAGATGATCTCGTTAACCAGCTTGGCATCGCCTCCGAGAAAGTAACCGTCGTCTATAATCCCATCGTTACGGACAAAATGCTGACATTGGCGCAAGAGCCATTAGACCATCCCTGGTTCTTGGAGGATATACCCGTTGTGTTGGGCGTCGGCCGTCTTGTGCAAGAAAAAGGGTTCGATATTCTCATTAGGGCCATTGCCCAGGTCAGGGAAAAACGGCCGGTGCGGCTGGTCATTTTAGGCGAGGGGGAACTTCGAGTTGAATTACAGACTTTAATTGATTCGCTAGAACTTCCAGGGCATATTCAACTGGTCGGTTTTGACAAAAATCCCTTCAAATATATGGCCCGCTGCACCCTGTTTGTCCTTTCCTCCCGCTATGAAGGGCTGCCGGGTGCGCTTATCCAATCAATGGCCTGCGGCGCGGCCGTAATTGCCACCGACTGTCCGGCCGGTCCCTCCGAAATCATAACCCCGGAAGTGGATGGCATTCTGGTTCCGGTAGAAGATGTCTCTGCAATGGCAGACCAGATCACACGCCTGTTGGACAGCCCCGATCTGCGAAAAACTTTCTCCACCAATGCCCAAAAATCGGCCGTTCGCTTCCGCGCAGACGCCGTCCTAGAAAACTACATCGTTGCCTTACAATAGAAGCTCTTTCAGAGCATCGAATAAGTTATCGTACAGGGGAAACGGCCGATACTCATTTGCCTTAGGCAGGCTAACCTGTTCGATCCCCCGGCCCGTTTTTACCAGGGCTGACACCCTGGTTCCAGCAGCTCGCCCTGCCGCTAAATCAGTCAAAGCATCACCAATCATAATAGAGTGCCTGAGATTTATTTGATGTGCTTTCGCAGCGTTTAACAACAGACCAGGCTGGGGTTTTCGACAACGACAATGATCCTGAGGCGCGTGGGGACACATAAATACGCCGTCAACACGGCCGCCAAATTCCTCTATTTCTTCCATCAGACGGCTGTTAATTTCCTGGGCAATCGCTAAAGGAAGGATGCCCCGGCCAACGGCCGATTGGTTGGTGACGACGATAATTTTTAGGGGTAGTGTGGATGCCATTCGCAGGGCCTCAAGGGCTTGAGGGTAAATATGAACGTCTTGCCAGCGGCGGACGTAAGACGCTCGGTTTTCGATAATGACACCATCTCTATCAAGAAAGAGGGCTGGTTGGTGGGATGGGCTGGTTATCGTCACAGAATCAACATGGCGTCCCCAAAGGAATAAAACCGATATTTTTCCTGGATTGCTGCCTCGTAAGCCTTCATAATCAGTTCTTTGTCCGCAAAGGCTGAAACCAGCATCATCAGGGTAGATTGGGGCAGGTGAAAATTGGTAATCAGCCTGTCAACCGCCCGGAAGTGGTAACCAGGATAAATGAACAGGTCGCTGCGCCCCTCAAAGGCTGCCACCGGTCGCCAGGGGCAGCTATTGGTTGTTTCGCCTGCAAAATCTCGCTGGCTAATCGTTTGCAGACTGCCCGTGATTCCGGCTGAACGCAAAGCGGCCGTTTCCAAGACCCGCACCGACGTTGTTCCAACGGCAACAATTCGGCCGCCTGCCAGTTTCGCTTCGTTAATCCGTTGAGCCGTCTCTGGGGTCAGGGTGGCCCACTCACTGTGAATGGTATGCGCTTCAATCTCCGTTTCAGTGACCGGCTTAAAGGTATCCAGGCCAACATGGAGCGTCACCGTTTCAAAGAGGACGCCTTTTTCCCGAAGGGAGAGCAGTAGATCAGGCGTGAAATGCAGTCCGGCCGTTGGCGCTGCGGCCGAACCGGGTGGGCGGCTGTAAACGGTCTGATAGCGTTCGCTGTCGGCGACAGACTGTTGAATGTAAGGGGGAAGGGGTGTGTGGCCTAACTGATCTAACAATGCCACTATCGGCCGGTCAAATTCAATCTCCCGCTGCGCCCCATCCAATTCATTTATAATTGTGGCGACAATATCAGTTTCATTACCAGCCTTATCCTCCAGCCTTATCTGTGTCCCTTCCCGAACCCGTTTTCCGCCGACCATCCCTTGCCATGTGCCATTTGCTATTTGCTCTAGCAAAAGAATCTCAACCCTGCCGCCCGTCTTTGTCTTTCTTCCATACAGCCGCGCCGGAATGACCCGGCTGTTGTTGGCAACAAGGATGTCCCCTGGCGCGAAGTAATCGCCAATGTCGGAAAAGTGGCGGTGTTCTATCTGGCCCGTTGCCCGGTTAAGAACGAGTAAGCGGCTGGCATCCCGTTTTACAAGCGGCTCTTGGGCAATGAGTTCTTTAGGGAGATGGTAATCGAAGTCGGCCGTTTTCATACGATCTGCAACCAACCTCCCGGAGGTTTTAAACCTCCGGGAGGTTAAGCCTGCTATCTCCGAAATATCCGCAAAATGATATTCAACAAAATAGAGCCGAGAATACTGATCAGGAGCATCGTCGCCAGCGGGAAATAAATCTTATAGTTCTTCCCTTCAATCCGAATATCCCCCGGCAAATTGCCCAGCCAGGGGAAAAACCGCACCGCAACCAAAACTACGACCCCAGCAAAGGCAACAACCAGTCCAATGATAATCAATAATCGTCCAAAATCAGCCATCACTACCTCTACAACAACCTCGGCTGTGAGTCTTCCTTTTTCGCTTCTTTCACCGGAATATTCAGATGGCGGTAAGCGTGGGGGGTGGCAACACGGCCGCGTGCCGTTCGTTCCAAAAAGCCCAACTGCAACAGATATGGCTCAACGACATCCATAATCGTATCCGACTCCTCACTGATAGAAGCCCCGATGGTGTCCAGACCAACCGGCCCGCCGCCAAATTTTTCGATGATAGAGCGCAAAACACGGCGATCCAGGTCATCCAAGCCCAAACTGTCTATTTCGAGCAGTCTGAGGGCATCCTCGGCGGCCTCGCGGTCAATACGGCCGTCGGCCCGAACCTGGGCATAGTCCCGAACCCGGCGAAGGAGACGCAAAGCGACGCGGGGTGTTCCTCTGGCGCGGCGGGCAATTTCGGCCGCTCCCTCTTCGTCTATCGCCACTTCCAAAATCCTGGCTCCACGAGTCACTATAGATTCAACTGCCTCTAATTCATAGAAGTCCATCCGATACTGCGCTCCAAACCTGGCTCGAAGCGGCGCAGTTAGCAACGCTAGCCGGGTCGTTGCCCCAATAACGGTAAAACGGGGCAGCTTCAGCCGCACATTTTTCGCACCCGGCCCTTTTCCGACAATAATATCCAGGGCGAAGTCTTCCATTGCCGGGTAAAGAATCTCCTCGACAGCCCGGCCGAGACGGTGAACCTCATCAATAAACAAAATATCCCCGGCCCGCAAATTGGTCAGGATCGCCGCCAAATCCCCGGCCCTTTCAATAGCAGGGCCAGCCGTTGTCCGAATATTCACCGCCATCTCGTTTGCCACGACATGGGCTAATGTCGTTTTGCCAAGACCGGGCGGGCCATGAAACAGAACATGATCCAACGATTCCTCCCGTGCTTTGGCGGCTTCAATCAGGATTTTCAGGTTCGTTTTTAGCTTTTCTTGGCCTGTAAAATGTTCCAGATATTGCGGCCGAAGCAGGCTGTCAAGACTCTGATCCTCGCGCTTTTGTTTGCCAGAAATATGCCGGTCGCTTGCTGTTTTATCACTCATATCGGGTATGATTATACGCCAACTAAACAAGCTAGGGAAATGAGTTAGGAGACATCCAGGATAAGACTTTGGCATTCTCACAAGGTGCAATATCATTGTCTCTGGATGACTTGGTAAGCAGTTAGCAGTAAACGGTGAACGGCTGAGAATTGACTTTTTACTGTTAACTTTTCACTGTTTACTACATACTGAGAAAAGAGGAGGCATTTTCAGAACATGGTTTATGAATCAACACACCCCCTGGTAAAGCACAAATTATCGTTGTTAAGGAAGGTATCAACCAAGCCCAAGAAGTTCCGAGAACTCATCCGAGAACTGGCTTTGTTACTTTGTTATGAGGCCACAACAGACCTGGGGCTGGCAGGGATCGAAGTTGAGACGCCGATGGGAACGGCCGCAGGACAGGAACTCGTGGACAAAATTGGCCTGGTTCCCATCTTGCGGGCCGGATTGGGAATGGTAGACGGCATTTGGGAAATGATGCCAGGGGCAGAGGTCTGGCACATTGGCCTTTATCGAGATGAGGAAACGCTCAAACCGGTCGCTTATTACAACAAGCTGCCGACCGACCCAACCGTTCAGGTTTGCCTGGTACTTGACCCGATGTTGGCGACCGGCGGTTCGGCCGTTGCCACCGTCAACATCCTGAAAAATTGGGGCGCAGAGCGAATCAAATTCCTTGCCATCCTGGCCGCGCCTGAAGGAATTGCGAAACTGCAATCAGTCCACCCCGATGTCCCCATTCACGTTGCCCAAATAGATTCCCACCTCAACAATATAGGCTACATTGTCCCTGGTCTTGGCGACGCCGGCGATAGGCAATTCGGCACGGCATAATATGAGTAAAAAGTGAGCAGTAAAAGAGTCCACTTCTTACTTTGCACTTTTCACGTTTAACTTCTCCAGTGTCCTCCTACCTCGCGGTCTTCTTTCTCTCATTCGGAGTGGCCCTTGCCATCACACCGGTCGTTCGGCGGTTGGCATTTCGGCTAAATATTTTTGCAATTCCAGGCGGCCGTCGCCAGCATCCAAAACCGGTTCCAAAATTAGGAGGCGTTGTCCTGTTTGTCGCTTTTCTGGCTGGGGTTGGGTTGATTTATTGGCTCTTTCCCCCAACCGGGGACGATGCCCGCCGTTTGCAAGGCGTCGTTTTGGGGAGTCTGCTCATTTTTCTAGGCGGTTTGTTAGATGATCGTCTGGACTTACCGCCTGGGGTGCAGTTCCTGATTCAGTTCGTTGGGGCAGCCATTGCCATGGAGCACATCATTTTTATTGAGGTTTTCACGAACCCTTTACCCGATTCCACCTTTTGGAGCCAGCCATATTGGGGTGGCCTGTTTCGGGTCGAAGATAACCTTGTCTGGATATGGCGGCCTATTGCTCTCCTGGGACCGGCCGT
>JBAPRX010000718.1:0-5200 GCA_049281335.1 Promineifilaceae bacterium (SeqCode) | reverse complement strand
CCTGAAAGAACCGCGCTACACTCCTAAACTCGTCGGTATCTTAATTATTTCCACCGGCCTCATCCTGGTCGGCCTCGGCTGACGGTTGACTGAGTGAATGTGCGGGAGTCACGTTCGGTAATTGGGTAATTTGAACAAGGGGCTAGTCAATTACCCAATTACCAGGCTAACCATAGGTTAGCCCTAACCGCAGGTTAGCCCTTACCCAATTACATATCCCCCTGGCTACTCCTTCTCATCGTTCTCTCCCTCTTCATTTTCCTCCATTGATTGGGTTCCAACCTTCACCATCCGATACTGCTTGCCACCGGCCACGGAGATGATCATCTCCACATCAATATCTTTCGCAACTAGCCCGAAATCTTGCAGGGTCCAGATAGTAGTGATGCGGTCGCTCAGGTTGGGCCACTGGTCTTTAGCCCACAGATAGCGGCGGCGGGTGAACTGCCAGATTGGTTCCGGCAGATGTTCCGGCTCAAAAGCACAATATTCGGCCCAAATCTCATCATTGTCGGTCATTGGGAACAGAATATCGAGCATGGCACGCTTCACTATCGTCGCGTCTCGGCCGTGTTCGGGCGACACCCAATTCAAGTGATAATTGTGAATAAAGGTGAAAATGCCGACATGGGAGTAATGTTCAATGTGGCGGGCCAGATGTCCCTTTTGGTTATACGCCCGCCGGTATGTCTCTTCCAGATCAAGGTTCGGCTCTTCAATCCGGTCATCGTGAGCATGTTCCCCCTTATCCTCAAACAACTCTGAGTCAATATTGTAGAGATAAACAACCAGTTTCCTGATCCGTTCCGGCCCAACATTAAACTTTGCCAGAGCGCCAGATTCAATCAATTCCTCGACAGCCTGAACAATCCCCCGCTGCCGGGCCTGATCATGCGCCCGCTGGAGGCCCATCTCATATTCCGGCCGTTTGGTTCCAGGCGGAAATATCGGTGGAGATATCCCCTTCAATCGCTGCTTCAGGCCACCGTTGGCCATGAACAGTTGGAAAAGGGTAATAGTCGCTCCGGTTGCCACAATCACAATCAGGGCATCCGTCTTTTGGGTGACCAAGACCAGGAGCATAATGTAGCTGGCGACCATGCCGCGCAGCCCGGCAAACTTCAAGGAACGGGCTTCGGCCGATCCCGGTTCAATCCCCCGTTCAATTAAAGGATCGTCGCGCACGAAGAAGATGGTTGTGCTGGTAATGACAAAGGCGCTGACAAAACCAAAGGCGTAGTAGGACTCAACCACCACCACTTCTCGGATAATGGGAATGAGAACGGCCGCAATGCCCCAAATCACAACGATGCCGTTGCGATCATCAGAAAACAGATTAGGCAGGCGGCCCAACCGGGCGGCATTGGCCGCCACCGCCGCCCCGCCAACGTAGCCGCCCCCCTGCGCCAACAGCAGAATAATCGCCAGTAAAACACCCGCTATCAAAAGAAAACTCGATCCGGGCTTCCCCTGCGTGGCAGCATTCGACAGTCGCCCCAAAGCAATACTCTGCGCCAGGGCTTCAATTCGCTCCTCCCCGGCAATCGAGTCCGGCTCTGGAAACTCTTCTGTCGCCAACGGCCCCTCCAACGCCGCCTCGGCCAATCGTTCCAGGTAAAGCTCTTCGGCCGCATCAAAATCGGCCGAAGAGGGCTGGACGAGTTCTTCCTCAGAGACAGAATTCCCTAACGACTGGGCGGCAATAATTTCATACTCGATCAGGAGGGTGCTGTATCCCTCGGTCGCCGGTATGCGCCACTGCTGGGCCGCATACAGTTGAACGATTCCCGTACCAATCAAAAAGACGGCCGCCAACGTCAGGGCGGTATTAATCACTTTCCACTTCGGTCGGGCCGCATGTTTGCCGCTGGCCGGAATGACTTCATAACCGGAGAAGCCCAACATAGCGCTGGACATAGAACGGAAAAAGAGCTGAAAAAAAAGCACCATGCCAATGGCGCTGATGTCTTGTTGCGCCCGAACGACATGGGCCACCACCCCATTCGCTTCCAACCGGGTAACAATTCCCTGTGTCAGAAAAGCCCATTCTGGATGTCCGATGGCCGCCCCGCCCACAATGCCCAGGGCGACAACGGTAAAGATGGAGAAGAGGCCGCCACCAATTAGAAAAATTGGAACCGCCCGCTGCGGCCCCAGGGCAACCAGGACAACCATAATGAAAAAGGCGTAAAACTCGGCCAGAAAAATACGATAGGCTGCCAGTTCCGGTAAAATCAGCATGGTCACGTCCGAGGCCGAAATAGAACTGATGATGATCGTCAGAATGGCATCGAGAAAGAAGAGACTGGTCCCAATCCAGGAAAGCCAGCGCAGCTTTGGCGGGCCGATTGCTTCGACCAGTGGGCCGCTGCCTCCGGCATTCGGCCGTAAATAAGCCCCCGCCTTGTAAGCCGGAACAATGCCCAGGAACAGCAGGGCTGACAGCACAATAAACGCCAAAATGGCGATCTCATGGAAGCCGCTGGCCCCATGAATAGCCAGCAGCGTTTGATAGGCCGCAACACTAAAAGCATCAGCCGCAATCTCAAAGATGAGGGCCAGCACCCCCAACCCTGTCCCCCCTAAGAGCAGCCCCTCTATCATCAAACGGGGTAACGCTTTTTTTGCCAGTCTGTTCTCAGCCGGATCTACGTAATTCTTGAACATGTTCAATTTCCTTGGATTCGGTCGCAAAATTTCTTAATAATGGCAAAATCAGCCTTTCTTGTCAATATGACAGAAGGCTGATTCGGCCGAATTATATCTCAATTTCTATTGCTGTTTCTGTGACTTTATCCGCCGGGAATTGACAACCGGCGTGAAGGGAGCAAGCTATACTTAGATAGTTTGTGTTTGAACGGCCGTCCACTCCTCCAACTGACGGGTACGATAATAGCCAAGTGCAGCCAGCAGCACAACCAAAACGGCCGCAACCAAAGCTGCGTTGGCGATAAGGGGAATGTCGGCGAAGTTGGTCCGAATTCCGAAAAAGGCCCAGACCAATACCCCGGCATAGGCCAGATTACGCCGGTTGATCAACAAAAGTCCGGCAATGACAACGGCGGCCGAGATCATGATCGCCGACCATGTTGGCCCCGCGATCCCAAAGCCATCCCAGCCCAAATAAACGAGGAAACTGGCAATATTGGCAATCGTCGCCACTGTTATCCAGCCCAGGTAAAGGCTAAACGGCCCTTGAACCAGCAGCTTTTCGGCCGTCGGCAGCGAAGGGTCAGGTCGGCCGATATTCAACCGTTGGTAAATGGTAATCAGCGTCACCAGCAAAGCCACCATCAAAACGACGGATAGGGGGTAGACCTCATAATGCCAGGAGAAGAGCCAGGAGATATTCAGAACGCTGCTCACAACGAACAGCCAGCCGATCTTTGACTGAAACGGCCGTTGTCGCTGACCAGGCAAAGCCTGATAGATGACAAATCCCAACAAGGCCAGATAAACGAGTCCCCAAATGGCAAAGGTATACCCGGCAGGCGTAAAATAAGAGGGCAAAGCGTCGGAAATTTCCTGGGCTGTCTTGCCGTTAATGGGCAGGGCATTAGAGAGGAAGTTGACGACTAAAACGGCCGCGAAGGCCAGGATATTCATTATGTGTACAGGTTTTAGAGCAAGGTTTTTTGTATTCATAAACAAATAATAGCATATTGTCAATGTTTTGTCAATATATTGTACGGCTTTTGGTAAAAGACGGCCTTACTATGAACAGCAGAAATGCCCGGAGCTTGAATCATTGTAATCGTTTTACCCAATCAATAGAGAGGCGTATACTAAACGCATTCCGGGTATTTGCCCTTTCCGCCGCTGTTTTGGTCCCAGGTGGCATTCACCAAAGGGCGTTTTTTTTGTTGACAATTTCTTGAGGAGGAAATCAAAATGAGTGAGGCCCTGCCTAAAACACGTAACACCTTTTTGGAAAGCGTTGAAAAAATGGTGGACCATGCCTTTGAACATTTGGGCATGGCTCTGACACCGGGGTTGGAAGACCATATCAAGAACAATCACAGCGTGCTCCAGGTTCATTTCCCGGTCAAGTTATCGGACGGCCGAATCCATGTGTTCAAGGGGTGGCGGGCAGTTCACAGCAACCACCGGCTGCCGGTAAAGGGCGGTATCCGCTACTCACCCCACGTCAATCAGGATGAGGTCGAGGCGCTGGCTTCCCTGATGACCTATAAGTGTGCCATCGTTGACGTCCCCTTTGGCGGCTCTAAGGGAGGGTTGATCATTGATCCCCGCCAGTACAACGAACAGGATTTAGAGTATATCACCCGCCGCTTTGCGCGGGAATTGATTGAGAAGGGGTATATCAGTCCGGGCGGCAATGTCCCTGCCCCGGACATGGGAACCGGGCAGCGGGAGATGGCCTGGATTGCCGACGTTTACAAAGACCTCCATCCTCACGAGATTAACTATTTCGCCTGCGTGACCGGCAAACCGCCAACCAATGGCGGCATTCGCGGCCGTGTTGAGGCAACGGGTCGAGGGGTTCAATTTGCTCTGCAAGAGTTCTTCCGCCACCCGGATGATATGAACCTGGCGGGATTAACGGGAACCCTGGAGGGTAAAAATATTGTCATTCAGGGGTTGGGTAATGTTGGCTACCACGCCGCCAAGTTCCTGTCCGAAGAGGATGGGGCTAACATTATCGGGGTGGCAGAGTGGGACGGGGGCATTGTTGACGAAAATGGCGTTTCTATCGAGTCCCTGCGGCAGCACATGAACGAACACGGCGGGGTAAAGGGCTATCCTAATGGAACCTACGTAGAAAACGGCCGTTCTCTGTTGGAATTAGCGTGTGACATTCTCATCCCGGCTGCGATGGAAAACCAGATTACCAGCGAAAATGCCGACAATATCAAAGCACCTCTTATTATCGAAGCTGCTAACGGCCCGATCACTTTTAATGCCGACCAGAAACTACGAGAAAGAGGGATTGTTATCCTGCCGGATTTCTACGCCAACGCCGGAGGCGTCACCGTTTCGTATTTTGAGTGGATTAAGAATATCTCCCACATTCGTTTCGGCCGAATGGAACGCCGCCAGGAAGAGTATCGCGGAATGGCGATTGTGCAGGCGTTAGAATCACTGACCGGACAAAAGCTGCCCCAGACCATTAAGGATAAGATCACAACCGGAGCCGACGAACTGATGCTGGTTCGTTCCGGGCTGGATGACACCATGC
>JBAPRX010000717.1:0-2296 GCA_049281335.1 Promineifilaceae bacterium (SeqCode) | reverse complement strand
ACCTTACAGTTACGAAAATGTTAGGATTGGTTGGAAAGAGCCGGATTTTGGTAGACCTTCATGTCGCCAGAAGAGAAAACGAGAGGCCAGGTGGTGACGTCGGTCAGCATCTGGGTGAGGCCGGGAATGTTGAACTGGCCCCAGGTGTACCACCAGTTATCTACGACGACCATTTTTGCAAGGTGATAGTCGGGGTTGAAGGCGTAGCGTTCGGGGGGAATATCGGCCGGTAAGTGGGGAGTGTCGATACCGGCAGCAGCAACGGACATCTGAAAGTCGGCCGACTTCATGTGGAGCAGCCAGGTCAGAGTTGGGGTGGCAATGACAAGATCGTCTTCACCGAGTTCATGGTTGATAAAGGCAGCGACGGTTTCCGCATCCTGAGGGTCTATCAGGAAAGGGTCTATGGCAGTCTGGTATCGGCCGTTTACCTGCCCATTTAGAAGCCAGATAGTGGTGAACAAGGGGATACAGACGATACCAATCGCAAAAGGCTTGGCTGTAGTTTTTTGGGGGATAAAAGGGAGAGCGTCGGCCAGGATAGGGACACCGCGCCAGAGTAGAGCAGCAATACCGAGAGCGATGAAGGGCAGGAAGGGAATGAAATAGTGGAATCCGAGGCCATGTAGGGCAGTGGAACGGCCGAGTATGATGACTGGCAGCAGGATGAAGAGCAGCAAGAACCGGCGCTGCTCTTTGCGCGGCAGAGCTAAGAAGCCGATGAAACCAAGAGCGATCCAGCCATCCTGACTGAGCAGGACAGTGAGATTGGTCGCCAGGGATTGTATTTGGGCACCCAATGAGAGGGAGAGGCGGGCGCGGACGAAGTTGGCGTCGAAGAGGAAAGCGTCGGGTGCAGTAATCAGAGAATGGACGACATAGATGGTAAATGGCAGAAGGGCGAGAGGAAGACTCCAGGCTAGAGTGTGCCAGTTTAGCCTGGAGCGCGGTTTGATAAATCGCGTCTCGAATAATTGCCAATTCGAGCTAAAGAGAACGATAAGAACAAAGACAGGCAAATAGCCGATCATCCACAGATCAGAAATGGTTCCTAAACCGAGACAGATGGCAGCCAGCGCCAGCCATTTATTGGAGCGGGTCTGGTCGTACTCCCATAAGCCAAGCCAGACCAACAGCAGGAGTGGAGTCAAGAGGTTATAGCTGAAGCCGAAACGGCCGTAAACGATGGCAGCGGGGAAAATTGCCAGGATAAAAGCGGCCGTAACGGCCAACCACCTCTCTTTTGTCATGCGCCAGACGACCAGAGCCAGCAGCCCAACGGAGAATACGCCCAGGCTGCCGGTCAGGAGCCGCAGCGTGGTGATGTTGAGGCCGAAAAGTCGGCCGACTTCCGCCAGCAAATACTCGAACAGCGGAAGCCGGGAGAAGAGCAGCGTAGAATCTTTAATGGCAAGATATTGGATACGGCCGTCCAGCAAGGCACGGGCGACTTCGATGTGGGTTCCTTCGTCAGTGAACCAGCCGGGATTGCCATGGACATTGACCAGCCGAAAATAGGCCGCCAGAATCAGAATGATGAGCAAAACGCCCCCGATAACGAGACGATTTTTATGGTGTTGGGTCATGTTGGGAATTTTAGCAGAGAGCGAGGGAGGGGATTGGACGGCCGTTATACGATTTCCCACTCAAGCACAACTTTTGTGTTCCAATACTGCCCTAAACGTTCCGCTTCGGCTTCCACACCTTTCTTGATCCATTTTTTAGGAGGGGAAAACATGCGAATGTTGATCGTCGTTGCCGATTTCCTGGCTTTATACTCCCATACCCCTTGAATGGTGCCATCTACCAGGACAGTGGCTGTAATCCAGCCTTGCGGCCGAAAGACGCGGCTGAGATGTTCCGGCGGGATCACCGGCCCCATATCTTTGCCCAACGTCAGTGTGTAGGCGTCGAATAAGGGAACAAGACGCACCACGCCTTTGGCTTCTGACGCTTCCATTTCGGCAATGGTGTCTTGCAGCGCATAGCCTTGCCAGCCTTCCACTTCTACTTCCTCTAATTCCTGTGCAATTGATTGGAACAGCTTTTTGGCCTGGGTGATGCCAGAGCCGCCCCACCACCAGCGGGCGAAGGTTTCCGGTCTGCCAGGGCCGTAGCTTCGTAGGTAGCGGCGGGCGATTTCTTGGAGGGCTGCGTAGGGTTCGACGTTTTGCCATTGGCCGATCCAGGTACTCGGCCGAACATAGGTAACATTGCGCCCCTGGCTGGGGCCAAAGCAGAGATTGCCCAGGAAAGCGGCCGTTTTGAAAGGCGTTCCCCAACTGGAGGTGAGGAG
>JBAPRX010000716.1:0-3062 GCA_049281335.1 Promineifilaceae bacterium (SeqCode) | reverse complement strand
CGGCCGATCAATTCGACACTGCCTGTCAGGCAATGGCCGACTTTGTGGATATCAAGACCCCCTTCACAATCGGTCACTCCAACCGGGTAGCGGCGCTGGCTGCCGATGCTGCCAAACGACTTGGTTTGCCGGAAAGCGATGTAACTGCTGTTCGGCGGGCGGGGTGGCTTCATGATCTGGGCAAGACGGGCGTGTCGGCCGGAATCTGGATGAAGGCCGGGCCGTTAACGGAGAAGGATTGGGAGTGGATAAGGCTCCACCCCTATTACACTGAGCGGATTTTACAACGGCCGTTTGCGCTCTCGCAGTTGGGGGAAATAGCAGCTACACATCATGAACAGTTGGACGGCTCCGGCTATTATCGCGGCCTGACGGCCGATTCCCTGACTCCTGCCGCCCGCATTCTTGCTGCTGCCAACGCTTATCAGGTTAAACTTGAGGAGCGGCCCCACCGGCAGGCTCTCCCGCCGGAAGAAGCGGCAAAGGAAATGCAACAAAAGGTACGGACTGGGCAGTTAGACAGCGAAGCCGTTCATCATGTGCTTGCTGCCGCAGGCCATACCCCGTCCCGTGTGCGCCGAGAGATGGTGGCCGGGTTGAGCCAGCGACAAATTGAGGTGCTGCGATTGTTAGCCCAAGGTATGACCATCAAGGACGTTTCCAACGCGCTGGTTATCTCGCCCAAAACGGCCGATAACCACATTCAACATATATACAACAAAATAGGCGTTTCTACCCGCGCCGGAGCCACTCTCTTTGCCATTGAAAACAATTTGTTGTGAAAAGATAGGGAGTTCTCCCTATGCGCTCGTTTTGTTCTCTTTTTATACTGATTTCAGAAATTTATCGTTTTCAGATTCAATATGGAGAATAAAAAATGAACGCACAGACAAACGTAGAGATAGGTAAAATCTTATTTGATTCTATTCGGGAAGGGGATTTGAGCAGTTGGGAAGCTGCCTTGAGCGACGATTTCACTTTCAGCTATCCTGGTCTTCGTGACGGTGGGGATAAACAGGCGGCCAAAGCCTTCAACCAGATTTTCGTAGTTGCCGTTCCAGACCTTACTTTTGAGGTTCAACGGACGCTGACCGATGGGGACACAATCGTCTACCAGGGCGTCTTCGGCGGAACCCATACCGGCCCCCTGGCGCTGCCAACCGGAACCATACCACCAACGGGCCGGCGGGGGTCCGTTCCCGGCGTGTTGATTAGTGTTGTCAGAAATGGCAAAATCGTACGCGAAGAGACCTACTGGAATGTGCTGGAATTAATGGAGCAGTTGGGCGCGGCGCCGTAGAGTCATTTAGCTGGCAATTATTTAGACGGCCGTGAAGGGTTGTGCTTCACGGCCGTCTTTCATTTACAGGCATTTGCAGCATAATAAGGACTTTGTTATTGATCCGATAAAGTAAATGAGCAAAGTGTGTTTGAGACGAGTGTGGTTTTGGTGATGGGGGTGGTCTTTTTGGCCTTATTCACCCAGAGTTTGAGCGGATTTGGGTTGGCGTTGGTTTCGATGCCTTTGTTGGTCTCGTTGGTCGGC
This sequence comes from Promineifilaceae bacterium (SeqCode), assembly GCA_049281335.1. GTDB lineage: Bacteria > Chloroflexota > Anaerolineae > Promineifilales > Promineifilaceae > JAKEFB01. The sequence goes on along the minus strand of JBAPRX010000716.1, from coordinate 1,516 downwards.
ATCCAAACGGCCGCACCGCTCGTTGCCATCATTGCCTTGTTTGGCGAGGTCATTCTTCTGGTTTATTACCGCGAAGCCCTTAATCTAGGTGTTATCTGGCGGCTGGCACTGGCGTCCATTATCGGGATACCGGTTGGGGTGCTGCTGCTGCGGGCGGCCCCTGAACGGTTGGTGTTGGGGCTGCTGGGCTTTATCGTGGCCGGATATGCGCTGTATGCTTTGTTCAATTTTCGGCTGCCACGATTGGAGGGGGCGTTATGGGCTTATACGGCCGGTTTTCTGGCTGGTATCCTGGGGGGCGCTTATAACACGTCCGGTCCGCCGGTGATTGTGTATGGCAACTGCCGCCGCTGGCCTCGTGACAGTTTTAAGAGCAATTTGCAGGGCTTTTTTACCTTGAACAGTGTTGCTATTTTGGTTTCTCATGCGTTGGCGGGAAGTTTTACGGCCGATGTTTGGCGGTTGGTTCCGTTTGGGTTGAGTGCGGCCGTTATTGGGATTATTGCCGGTACTCGTCTGGATAAACGGCTTAACCCTGAAACCTTTCGAAAGGTAGTGCTGGTGCTGTTGTTTTTTATTGGTGTAAAGCTGTTTTTTTCGTAATCCATTGCTAACTCTTGAATTGACAGAAACGTTCGGCAGGTCTACAATTTTTCATGAACGAGTCATAATGACCATTTGTAATTTCTAGGATGTGTGTCATGGAAATAATTAATGTCGTCGAAGCTAGAAGTCGTTTCTCAGAACTGCTCTCACGGGCTGCTGCCGGAGAGCGTTTTTTGATCCAACGACGGGAACGAGATATTGCTGTCCTGTTGAGTCACCAGGAGTTATCACGATTGGAACGGGCGGCCGACATGGCCCATCATTTAGCCAGGAGTTTGGGTCAAGATGAAGCGATTCTCAAAGAGGTTGAAAACCAGACACTCCATCCAGCTATGGCGGCTTTTGGCTTGTGGCGAGATGAAGATGAGTTGGCCGATCTGGCTGAAGAGATCATGCTTGAACGGCAGAGTGATCACGATGACCGTGAGGTGAGCTTTGAAAATCCTTGACAGTGACCACTGTATTGCTATCTTGCGTGGCCGATTGAATCTGGAGGATTGGGTTTCACCGACGGATGTGTTGGCTGTTACGGCCGTTAATGTGGCTGAATTGATGCACGGGGCGCACAAATCTCAACATGCCGCCAGAAATATCGCGCAGGTTGATGTGTTGTTAGCAGCAATGGAAATACTCCCCTTTGATGAACAGGCAGCTCGACACTTCGGTAGGTTAAAAGCAGATTTGGAGAGGGCTGGCATGCCATTAGCAATAGCTGACCTTCAAATTGCTGCTGTTGCTCTTCACCATCAGGTGCCAGTTGTTACCCACAATTACCGCCATTTTAGCCGGATTCCAACCCTTGAGATAGAAGATTGGTTAGTTTAGGCACTACGATTTATATCGGTTAACCTACATTCGCCCATTGACGCTACGGTACAGCTTCGCCGGTTTGGACTTTCCAGAGGTTGGC
>JBAPRX010000715.1:0-7101 GCA_049281335.1 Promineifilaceae bacterium (SeqCode) | reverse complement strand
GGGAAGGATATTCGAGATGTATTTGATTCGCATAGCAATCTAGCCCAACCCTGATAAACTGGCTGTGGAGAAGCTGGAAAAAAGTGGCTGAATGGTATCTTGGAAGCTGACCTTGTATAATCTTGCGATTAAATGAGGTGGGCAGAGAACTACACTGGCTGACTATGGCGAGCATTGAACAGTTTTTCGGGAAGTGTCTACAGATACATCGATAGCCAAGAGGAACCATGAATCTTAGAAAATATGTTGCGAGTTCGGTCATAATGATTTTATTGGTCGGGGGCATCTGGCTCATAACGCGACCAGGGGAGTTGACATCCGAATCACTCGAAAGACGGCAGGCTCTAGCGCCTTTCACCAATATCGGGAGTGGACAAGACAGTGGCGAATCGGCCGATATACCAGACATCATCATTCACGACCCGGTTCCAGGCAGCGCTATTGACCTCGCTGACCTGCCATCCGAAGTAGATTTGGGCGACAGCCAGTACCAGCGCTGGCTAAAAGGTGAAATCGTTCTGGAAGAGGAAGAAAGCTTTCTGACCCCGGATCAAGAAGCAGAACTAAGAAAAGCGTTGGCCGACAAAGGACCAAACGAAAATATCCAGGCACCCACCAGTGCTTTGGAAAATCTCGTCCTGGAAGACACCTTTCCAGGGCCGGACATTCGGGACTGCTGCGCCAGCGTCAGCCAGGCAGTCGTCCCTCCCGACCCGGAACTGGCAGTTGGCTCCAACTATTTGATTGCCGTTGTCAACATCGCCTTTGAAATCTATAACAAACAAGGCCAGGTGGTGCTGCAAAGCACTACCTTTTCCTCTCTATTTAGTGGTGTAAGCGGCTGTAATGTCTTGGGTAATTTGTTTGACCCCAATGTACTTTATGACGAATCCACAGGCCGCTACTTTATGGGCATTGCCAGTGATTCCGGATATTACTGCGCGGCCGTTTCGGCCACGTCCAATCCAGCCAGCACATGGTATCGCTACCGTTTCACAACCAATGCCACTGGCGGCTTCTTCGACTACCCTCACGCTGGAATCGGCCGAGATGCGATTTACTTGGGCGCAAACATCTTCCAATGCCCACAATCCAACTGCCCCTACCGAGAAGCTCGTGTCTGGGCCTTCAATAAATCCGCGATGTATGCTAATGCCTCTACCGCTGTCGTCGAGCGGGCAGTCCCCGGTGGAACCACCTCATTCACTCCCCAGCCTGCTAATTTGCACGGCTACGCTCAAGGCACATGGCCCACCACCGGCCCCCATTATTTTATTATAGACACCAATTTCAACGGTTCAACCAACACTGTCTACGCCTGGTCTTCGCCTTTTAGCACCAACACCTTCTTTTCGACTGGAACCTATAATTTAACGACAGCCACCGGTGTCTCGCCGCTCTATCCCTTCGCAACCGCCAGTCAATATGGCGGCAGCGGCCGAATCCAGACCAACGATTGGCGACCTCTGGACAACGAATACCGGAATGGCTATTTGTGGACAACGAACACCATTACTTGTAACCCAGGTGGCGGTTCTGTTACCTGTGTGCGTTGGGCGCAGATAAACCCCTCAAACGGCTCAATCGTTCAGGCCGGAGTCTTAGGAAGCAGCAGCACCTATCGTTACTTTGGCGACCTGGCTGCAAACCATTGCAGCGATATGGCAATTGGTTTCACCAAATCCAGTGCCAACACTTACGCCGGGGTTTGGGTGGCCGGGCGGCAGTCCTCGGACCCACCCAATACCCTCCAGGGGGAAACACTGATGAAAGCCGGAGAGACGACCTATGATGCTTTCGATAACTCCCCCTTCCGTTGGGGCGACTATACCGGTTTCACCAGTGATCCAAACGGCCGTGATTTCTGGTATCTGGGACAATACAGCAAAAACGTATCTCAATCCCCCGCCAACTGGGGAACATATATCGGCTGTTTCTCTGTACCCAGTTGCAGTGTTCCAAACTTCGAAGCAGAAACACCAGAGGAAAACGATACTGTTAGCCCGCCGCCGCCCCTGCTGGAAGGGAACAATGTCGTCTTTTTGCCCGGCATCTTTTACAATCCGGTTTTGCCTTGTGGGTATTAATCTATTTTCTTGTTAGCCTAATTGATCGCTTTCTTGCTCAACCCCCATCCAATAGGCTGCAAGCTGACCGGCAAGCTCCTCGGCCGGTTGACTGGTTGTATCCAGAATGAGATGATCACGTACGATAGGTTCTTGGGCCGCTACCATCCATTGATATACTGACCAGCCCGCATCTGACATATCCCCTTCCCGACGGTTGCCACTTTTACGGCTCCTCAACCGATGGCGAATAACCTCTTCCGATGCCTGTACCTGACAGATTGTGAGGGGGGCGTTGTGTTTCTCCGCAATATCAAACAACTGTTGGCGGCGGGCAGCGGCATGATTTGTCCCATCAAAAATCACTCGTTGGCCGCGACCAAGACGTTGTTCAATGACCAGGTGACAAACCTGGTAAACAAACATCATCTCGGCTGCTGTGTAAGTTGGAAACTGGCGCATGTATCGTCGAACGCGATCTGTACTGATAATGACTGCTGGAATTAATTTGGTTAATTGTTCCACAATCATGGATTTTCCGGTTCCAGGTAGCCCAACCATGACTAGTAAGCTGCCTCCCAGTCTTACAAATGGTGTTTCCGGCATTGCCCCATCAACATCATGAACTGCTTGGTGTGCATACATGGCATTCGATTATAACCAGTATGCGCCTGATCGATCAAAATCTTTAGCGTTTTTAAAGCTTTAAATAAACAATAGAAAATTATGAGACGAAATGATGCCAGTTTGACTTTTGTACTATTTTTGTTACCATTCTCCGTTGCTGGAGCACAATTTAAAAAGAGATCTTGGAAGCACATCAAGCACAGAAAATCGGCTTATGTGCTTTTATTATTTCAAGATACTGCTAGTTGGTAGGAAGAGGAATGAGTCTACAAAACGATAACGTCATGATTCAGGCCGAGGGCCTGACGAAGAAGTTTGGAGATTTGACGGCCGTTAAAGACGTCACATTTCGTTGCAAACGGGGGGAGATTGTTGGCTTCTTGGGGCCAAACGGGGCCGGTAAAACGACTACGATGCGGATGCTGACAGGTTTTATGCCTCCAACAGATGGCGCAGCCTACATTGCCGGACACAACACCCTCACAGAGTCCATCGAAGCCCGCCAAAAACTGGGCTATCTGCCTGAAACAGTTCCCCTATATCAGGAAATGAGTGTTGAAAATTACCTGGCATATGTCGGCCGTCTTAGACGCGTTGACAATTTGTGGGAGCGTGTGGATGATGTGCTGGAGTCTGTTGATTTGCTTGACAGGGCTGAGACACATATCAGCCGCCTTTCCAAAGGGATGCGCCAACGGGTCGGTCTGGCCCAGGCCCTTATTCATGACCCCGATGTGCTGATCCTTGACGAACCAACCATCGGCCTTGATCCGGCCCAAATCCTGGAAGTTCGGGAACTGGTAGGCGAGCTGGGTAAAAAGCACACCATCTTACTTAGCACCCACATTTTGCCCGAAGTTGAGCAAATTTGTAACCGGGTTATCATGATTTTCAACGGCCGAATCTGGGCTGACATGCAGTTGGAGGACATCATGACGTCCGACGAAGCTGCACTCTTAAATATTCGGATTGCCGAGTCGCCTGAGGGTGTTGAACAGACCCTTCTCAAAATACCTGGTGTTACCGATATCAATCAGAGCCGTTTGAACGAATTTACAATTATCAACGACGGCCGTGATGCCACCCGCATGTTGATTGCAGAAACAGTTGTCAACAATGGCTGGGGGCTGCTATCGATGGCTGGTGCCAGAATGAATCTGGAAACCGTCTTCCTGAACAAAATGCGCGAAGCTGATTTTGCTGTCCAGGCAATGGCGGGAAAGACATTAGAAGAAGAGGAATCGGCCGAAATGGACGAGAAAGAGTCCTTATCCGTTGTCCTTGACGAGGCAGCTTTCGAGGAGGAAGAGTAGTGCGTAATATTTGGATTATTGCAAGGCGCGAATTAGGCGCAATTTTCTTGCAGCCGATTGCATATTTTTTCATCATTGCAGTTTCGCTGTTCATTGGCTTCTTATTTGCAGGTCAGCTGACCAGCTATGTTCTCCAGTCACAATTCGGGTCTAGTGGCCCGCCACCAACAGTAAGCGATATTTTGAGTACCTTCGCCTTTTTGGCAGCCCTATTTGTTGGGCCAGCTATCACGATGCGTCTCCTATCTGAGGAACAAAAGTCCGGCACGATGGAACTCCTTTTGACAATGCCGGTCCGAGATTGGGAGGTCATCCTGGGTAAATTCCTGGCGGCCTTTGTCTTCTATGGCTGTATCTTGGTTCTGACGCTGGTTTACCCATTCGTTTTGCTCCGATTTGGCAATCCTGACCCCGGTCCGATTTTTACCAGTTACATTGGAATGCTTCTTTTTGGCGCTGCAACGCTGGCCATCGGAACCTTGACCTCAACTTTGTCCGAAAATCAGATCGTTTCCTTCATCCTGGCGGCAATCATTATCCTGGTGTTGTATGTGAGCGGCTTCTTCTCCAGTCTTGCAACATCCACCCCTCAACTCAGCACCATCCTGGATGAACTTTCTTTCAGTACCCATCTTAGTAATTTCATGACTGGCCTGCTAACGGCCAAAGACATCTTGTATTATCTCCTGATTTCAGCAATTGCGCTCTTTGCTGCAACTCGCATTTTGGAGAGTAAACGCTGGCGTTAGTATTTAGGGAAGCGGTGGAAAATAAGTAGTGCCTAAAGCGTAAAACGTAAAGAACAGGGTCATTACGCTTTCCGTTTTATGCATTACACGAGCCACAAAATTCCCTTGAAATATAAAATAAAAGATAGTGAACTATGAGACAAAACCTGGATCGAATCGCACCGTTCCTGCCCTGGCTTGGCATCCTCTTGCTGCTGGCAGGCGTAATTGCTTACTTTATCACCCGTGCCTTTGACACCTTTACAGTTCCATTCCTGGTAGCAGGCGTAATTGCATTTCTGCTGTTTGTCATTATTAGACCTGATGACGTTCGCCGAATCGCGGGAGAACGTCAGGTCAGATATGGCACAATTACAACATTGTCAATTGTCCTTTTTACCATTCTTGGCATTTTGCTCTACGTCATTGCCTACCAAAGAGACAATTGGCGGCTTGATCTAACGGCCACAAATGAATTTACCCCCCTGGATGAGACCATTAATCTTTTAGAAAGCTTTGATGAACCAATTGATGTCATTGGATTTTATACTCAGACATCAGCCAGCCGCCGCACTACGGCCGAAGAACGATTGTCAAGTCTGGCAGCTTACAAATCAAACCTCCATTATGAGTTTGTTGATCCAAACGCTGATCCTATTCTTGCCCAATCGTACAACGTAACCGCTGACTCTACCCTTGTTTTTATCCGCAATAAGGGTCAGGAAGATGAGATTACTTCCCAGGCCTCGACCACAACTGACAGAGATTTGCAAACCGCATTGGTTCAATTAATCAATCCCACTAAAAAGACTGCTTATTTCTTGACCGGTCATGGTGAGCTTGATTCCACCTCCTTCGACTCCGAAGGGGCCGGTGAAGTCGCCAGCCTCATTGAAGACCAGGGTTTCACCAATCAAGAACTGAACCTGGCTGTGGAGGGCGCCGTTCCTGACGACGCTGATGTTGTTGTTTTGCTTGGGGCGCGTGCGCCTATGCAGCCAGAAGAAGTAACAGCCCTGGCTGATTACCTGAGTAATGGTGGCACCGCCTTCATTGCCAGAGACGTTCTCCTGGAAAATGGTCAGATAGTGGCTGAAGAAGATGATCTACGCTCAATGCTGCTTGATGAATGGGGCGTTCGATTACGGCCTGACTACATCCTTGAGACTCAAATGGGTTTGTCCGGTCAGCAAATACCGGTAGCCTTTTTTGTAATAGACTTCGGAACGAGTCCCATTATCTCTTCCGACATGCCAGACCTTGGTGTTCTTTTCAACATTGCTCGGTCAATTGATTATCAACCAACTGCCGGGATCACCTATGTAGAATTAGCTAAAACCACAGAAGGTTCCTGGGGAGAATCCAATTTCGCTGATCCACCCCAATATGGACAGGAAGATGCGCTCGGTCCTTTGACTGTTGCCTTAAGTGCTGAAAACAGCGACACAGGTGGCCGTATTGTCGTTGTCGGCGATGTTGATTTCCTCAATAATGACACGTCAAGTGCTGCTGCGAACAGTCTGTTCTTCTCCAACGCTATGAACTGGTTGGCTGGGGATCAGGCAGCCCTGGAATTGACTCCACGTGAAACTATCGAACGCTCAGTGGACCTGCCCCAAAATCAACTTGGGTTAATTCAAGCGATTAGCTGTCTGACCGGTCCTGCGCTGGTTGCTCTCATCGGAATTGCTGTCTGGTTCTCTCGGAGGCGAACGGTATGAACTGGCGCACAGTAGGTATTTTGTTTGTCATTGTCGTTGCTTTGGGAGCGGTTCTTTACTTGATGGAGCAGGAAGGTGACGGTGGAGAGGATACAAATGCCAATGCGTCACCCTCTCCGACTCCCATGGAACACCTTATCCAAGATGTGACAATTGCAGACGTTCAGCGGTTAGATGTAACTCGCTTTGAAGATGGTTTCCAGGTTTCCTTCGAACGGGAAGAAAATGGCGACTGGTTTCAAACTGTGCCAACCAACACAATGGTCGTCAGCAGCACCATGACCGGCGATGTGTCGCGGATTCTTAACCTGACCAGCCAATCTACCTTATCGGCCGATGCCAATCCACTCTCCGTTTACGGACTGGACAATCCGCAATACGAAATTCTGCTTGTTGCCAAACGGGATGATGAGAATGTTCGCTTTGACTTTTTGATCGGTAATCGAACGCCCACCGGCGACCGTTATTATGCTCAAAAGCAAGGCGACCCTCGCGTTCACGTGCTTCTTAGCTCCATCGTGGAGAGTATGACCGGCTTGTTAGAAGATCGGCCGATAGCTACCCCAACTCCCGAAACGGCCGGTTCTGGTTAATCGTGTGTTGCACCTGCAGGGTGAATTGTATAGATAAAAAAAGAGGCGGGCGG
>JBAPRX010000714.1:0-3796 GCA_049281335.1 Promineifilaceae bacterium (SeqCode) | reverse complement strand
CAATAAAATAATACCATAAAATCAGGTTGCCTGTTAGACTGCGCAAGCTACAATGATAGCGTGCTTAAATACAAAAAGAGGTCGGCCTTATGACTCCAGCTAAATCAAAGCGATTGCATTTAACTTTGCCGGCAATCATTGGCGGCGTTCTCCTTCTATTACTGATTTATCAATATGGAGAAAGGTGGCTTCGAAACATCCTCATCTATCTCTCTCATGCCTCCTGGGCCAGAGATATGGTCAGCACGCTGCCGGTAGCCAAACAAGTAGCCGGACGCTTTGTTGCTGGCGAAACGGCCGACGAAGCGATGTCCACCACCTTAACTCTCAACCAACAAAGTATGCTGGTCACGTTAGATTACCTGGGAGAAAGTGTATCAGATTCGGCCGAAGCAGTTGCTTCCAAAGACGAAATTTTAAGCCTGTTCAAGAAGATACACGACTGCGGTGGTAAAGCGAACGTTTCCATCAAACTCAGCCAGTTGGGGCTAAAGATTCAAAAAGAACTGGCCCTTGATAATCTACGCCAGATTTTACAAGAAGCCTCGAAATATCAGAACAAAGTACGCATTGATATGGAAGAAAGCCAGGTCGTTGATGATACCCTGGACATCTACCGAACGATGCGTGACAGATATGGATTCGATAATGTTGGCGTTGTCATCCAGGCTTATCTCTACCGAAGCGAAAAAGATATTCAAGGGCTGGTTGAAGAAGGTGCTTGGGTTCGCCTGTGCAAAGGTGCCTATGCAGAACCACCGGAGATTGCTTTCCCCGAAAAGGCTGACACGGATGCCAATTATATCAAACTTTTGGAAACGATGTTGAGCGAAAAGGCCAGAAAAAACGGCGTGTACATTGGCATCGCCACGCATGACGAGAAGATGATAGATGCGGCCATTCGATATGTTAAAGAACATCAAATTCCGAAAGATGCTTTTGAATTTCAGATGCTCTATGGCATTCGCCGAGAACTGCAAGAAGATCTGGTACGCCAGGGCTATCGGCTTCGAATATACGTCCCATATGGCACAGCCTGGTATCCCTATTTCGTGCGGCGCCTGGCTGAAAGACCCGCTAACTTATGGTTTTTCGTCAGTAACTTCTTCCGCAGTTAGGATACTACCCAACAAAGATTTAGTAATTGGGTAATTGGTAATTGAGACATTGGTCAAAAACAGCTTTTCCCACTAACGCAACTACTCATTTACCCAATATCAGACCTCATCAAGGAAACAAAATGCCCATCATTGAAGAATCCAAGGCCATCTCCGACGTTATGGTCGCCCAACTCAAACCATTTTCAGACGAACGCGGCCGATTTTTAGAGACGTTCCGCAAGGAGTGGTTCCCACAGCGCAGGTGGGACATCTTGCAAACCAACCGATCCGACTCTCAAGCAAACGTCCTCCGAGGACTTCACTACCACCACAAACAGGTAGATTACTGGTATGTGGTTGAAGGACATATCAGAGTCGGGCTGGCCGATCTCCGCCCCGGTTCACCTACTTACATGGCGACTCAAACGGTCGAAATGGCGGCCGAATTCAATCTTGGCCTGTTCATCCCCATTGGCGTGGCGCACGGCTTTGTGGCCCTGAAAAGCGCCACCCTGATCTACGTTGTGGACAATTACTACGATGGCGGCGACGAATTTGGCGTTGCCTGGAACGACCCCACTCTCAATGTCAATTGGAACGTCTCCAATCCCATTCTCTCCCCCCGCGACCAAAAAAATCCCTTCCTCAAAGATATTCTCCCTGCCAACCTTCCTAAATCTTAGGCAGACCAGCATGGATAAACATCAATCTTCTCCAAAATACCATTTTGTCCGCATCATCTTTTTGCCAGCCATGTTACTGGCAGTTGTTGCCATATTTGCCTCTTTGAAATACCAGCGTCCTTTACAACCGTCTTGTTCTGATGGCAAGAAATTGGGGGCTGGTTTTCCCGCCCTCGTCATTTGTGATGATTGGGGAGGTGGTTCCCCTACAAACAGTTGGGGGAGGATTGATTTCGTTGATGTTCAAAACGGAGGGTTACGGCCGTTCGGCCTCCTCGCCGACTTCCTGCTGTACACCTTCTTATTCTGGCTCCTTCTCCTGCTCTTCCTAAACTTTTCTCGTCCGACAGACCCCAACACAAACTCCCCTACACCAAAAAACCACTCCCCCAATTACCAATAATTACCCACTCACTAATCACCCACTCACCCAATTACCCAATTACTCCCCTTATCTGCTCCCACAACGGCGGCCCCAAAATCAACAAACCAATAATGACCGCCCCAACAGCCCCAACCAAAACGGCCGCAGCCGCCACATCTTTCGCCACCTTCGCCAGAGGGTGAACCTCCGGCATTGTCATATCAATTACCGTTTCAATCGCCGTATTCATGAACTCTGCCATCCATACCGCCATAATTGTCAGGACCAGGATCGCCCACTCCATCCCTGGCAGATGCAGCCAAAAGGCCATTGCAAAGACAGCTATACTGATAACTGCATGGATCCAGGCATTTCGCTGCGTTCGCAGCACATACCACCACCCCTCAAACGCATATTGGAAACTCTTTACCCGGTAATAAATTTCAGATCTATCTTGCCTTTCATCCATAGAACAACACAACAAAAGTCTCAACTACTCAGGAATTGTAACCGCTACCCCCAACAAATCTAATATCGCTTTCTGCGCCGCCCACATCACATCCTTCTCCTCCGGGTTGTAATGATCATGTCCCAGCAAATGAAGAACGCCATGAACCGTGAGCAGTTGCAACTCGGCCGTTAATGGATGCCCCCCTTTTTCTGCCTGTCTCTCCGCCTTCATCATAGAAATGGCAATATCACCCAAATACCCGGCCAACTCATCTGGGAGCATTCCATCCGGCAATCCATTGTCGCCTTCCCCTATCGGAAAACTCAGAACATCCGTTGGCTCGTCCAGACCGGCGAAATCGCGGTTCAACTGCCGCATCTGCTCATCATCGGTCAACAAAAGCGACAGCGAAACGTCACCCGCCACCTGTTCATAAGCCAAAACGGCCGAAACAGTTTGCTTCAAGATTACCGTTGTCGTGTGGTCAAGGGGCGTTTCTGCCTGAATATCAAGCGCCAGTCGGGTCATTGGCTGTTTGGGGGTGTATTCCCTGGTTCGCAGATTCAGACTTCAAACCATTGGCGACAACAATCAACGGGGATTGATTCGTGGAAGCCAACGCCGGGTGGATTTCCGGGGATTGAATCATCAATTCCTCGTTGCCCGGATATTGAACCCGGACATGGAAACGGCCTTTTAGCGTCTTAATAAATGACTCTCTCAACAGTTTAATGTCTCCCAGCGTCAGGCCGGAATTATCAAGCTGTCCCTCTTTCAGGTGTTCGTCCACAATCCGAGACACTAATTTTTCAATCTCTTCTTCGGAACTCGGCCGTAAAGCAGTCGAAGTCGCTTCAATTGAATCAGCAAGCTGCACAATCCCCGTCTCCCTTGAACGGGGTCTCGGCCCCCTGTGCTTGAACCGCGAGATGTCAACCACTTCATCCTCCCCGGCCATTTCCTGCGCCCGCTTATAAAAGACCTTCACCACTCTATCTCCATGATGTTCGGCAATGAAATCATGAATACGAGTCGGGAGCCGGTATCGACGCGCCAGTTCCAACCCGTCGCTAACATGGCTGATGATGATGCGGGCGCTGACATAAGGATCAAGATGGTCATGGGGGTTAGCACCGTTTTGATTCTCCCCAAAAAAGGGCGGTCGGTTCATTTTGCCAATGTCGTGATAAAAAGCCCC
>JBAPRX010000713.1:0-4785 GCA_049281335.1 Promineifilaceae bacterium (SeqCode) | reverse complement strand
TTATGAAGTCAAAGGAGAAGGGCATCCCCTGCTCCTGCTGCATGCCGGTGTGGCCGACAGCCGCATGTGGGATGCTCAATTTGACGCTTTCTCTCAACACTACCGCGTCATCCGCTTTGATCTGCGTGGGTTCGGCCGTTCTGACATGCCCTCCGGCTCCTTCTCAAACTACGAAGATGTACGCGCTCTCCTTGATTACCTCCAAATAGAGTCCACCTACCTGATAGGAATCTCCTTTGGCGGCCTGATTGCCCTGGACTTTACGTTGGCATACCCTGACTATGTCAAAGCCTTAGTCCTGGGCGCGACCAGCGTCAGCGGCGACACCCCTTCGGAACGTATCCGGCAGTTTTGGGAAGCAGAGGACGCTGCTTTTGAAAGCGGCGATCTGGATGGCGCAACGGAGTTGAACCTTCGGCTTTGGGTGGACGGGCCGCACCGCCAACCCGATGAGGTGGATTCGGCCGTTCGTGAGCAGGTTCGCCAAATGCAGCTAAACATCTTCCAGAAAGAGGTACCGGATGATGTGGAAGAAAGACGCCTTGATCCGCCTGCTATCCAGCGGCTCCACGAACTCAAAATTCCTGTCCTGCTCATGGTTGGCGATCTGGATTTAGAGGAAAAGGTGGCATTGGCGGAAAGGTTAGAAAGGGAAATTGATAGCAGTGAGAAGGTTATTATTCCCGGTGTGGCCCATATGTTGAATATGGAGAAACCGGCGTTATTTAATGAAGCTGTACTGGATTTTCTAGCAGTTAATTAGCCACCCTATTCCCGGCTTTATGCTACAGATAAACACCAAATTATGAGATTCAGATTAATACGCTCTTTTTTTGTCATTTTACCGCTTTCTTATACGACGTTAGGTTAGAACGGCGAAAAGAAGCCGCAATCAACAATATAGCGTTAAGGAGATTCACATGACAAAAGGTAAGAAATCCCAGGGATTCACGAAAGAAGAACAAGCCGCGATGAAGGAACGTGCCAGAGAGCTAAAGGCGGAAGCGCGTGCGAAAAAGAAGAGAGAGGAGGGAGAAAAAGACTTGCTGGAGAAGGTCGCCGAAATGCAGGAATCGGATCGCGTCATGGCTGAACGGATTCATGAGATTGTCACGGCAAACGCGCCCGACCTCTGGCCGAAAACCTGGTATGGGATGCCCGCCTACGCCAGTGATGGCAATGTCGTCTGTTTCTTCCAATCCGCAGAGAAGTTCGGCGCCAGGTACGCAACACTGGGTTTCAACGACAAGGCAAACCTTGACGAAGGGAATATGTGGCCGACCGCCTTCGCGCTGACTAAGGTGACTGCCGCCGAAGAAGAAAGGATCGTCGCGCTTGTGAAGAAAGCGGTGGGCTGAGGAAAATTGATGCGTGGTGTCAACGTCGGCTCCATTCCCTACGAAGAAATCGTCTTCTTCTTCCTCGACAACCCCGATATGGACCCGAAGCCGGAACCTAACTGAGGCTTGATAAATAGATGCCAATTATGGTTATAATCGTCCAACGCTAAATCGTCTCTTAAGATTAACCCAGCAAAATCAGGGAAGATTATTGGAGGCTTGGAATGCTCACTTCAGTCAATAAGGTTCTTAATGAACAAGTCGCCGCAACAAGTGTTAAATTTGAAGGCAACAATTTATTTGTCTCTCTGAGTGACGGCCGAGAAGTCAGCCTGCCTATTGATAAAATTGACTGGTTGATGTGGTTGGCAAAAGCAACGCCAGACCAACGAGCAAACTGGGCAATTGAACCACGCGGGTATGCGATCTATTGGGAGGAACTGGATGATGGTGTAGAAGTTTCTCACATATTAGCAATGGAACCCTTAACTTGAGCGTAACTCACGCCTCATGACAGGCCGCCCAATGGTTGGTTTCAATTTCCCGCCATTCCGGGTCAGCTTCCCGGCAGCGCGGTCGTACCATAGGGCAGCGGGGATGAAAGCGGCAGCCACTTGGTAAATCAATCGGGTTTGGCGTCTCCCCCTGCAAAATAATTCGTTCCCGGCGCAAACGCGGATTTGGGACCGGCATCACAGACATCAATGCCTTTGTGTAGGGGTGCAACGGCCGTTCCAAGACATCCAGCGTTTGCCCTTTCTCCACAATTCGGCCGAGATACATCACCGCAATCCGATCCGCGAAGTAGGCCACCGTCCCCAAATCATGGGTGATAAACAGCACCGAAATCCCCCGCGACTCCCGCAGCGAAGCCAACAGATTTAAAATCTCGGCTCGGATGCTGACGTCCAGCATCGAGACTGGCTCGTCGGCCAGCAGCACCTTCGGCTCCAGGACCAGCGCTCCGGCAATGACCACCCGCTGCCGCTGCCCACCTGACAGCTCATGTGGGTAGCGATGGATGAAATTGTCGGCCGGTTTCAGCCCGGCGTCTTCCAACGCCTGCCGCACCCGCGTCTCTCGTTCTGCTTTATCGGCCGTTAATTTATGCACCACCAGCGGCTCGCCCACAATATCCCCAATCATCATTGTCGGATTCAGCGACTCATACGGGTCTTGAAACACCATCTGAATATCTCGCCGCATCATCTGCAACTGCTTGCCATCTATGTGAGTAACATCCTGCCCCTCAAAGAAAATCTGTCCCGCCGTTGGCGATTCCAGATTCATCAACGTCAGCGCCAGCGTAGACTTGCCGCAGCCGCTTTCCCCCACCAGCGCCAGCACCTCTCCGTGATGCAAATCGAAGCTGACATCGTCCACCGCATGGACAAATTTATCTTCCTTGTCCCAGAGTGACGCCTTCTTCACCGGGAACAACTTCCGAAGATTATTCACCCGAATAATCGCTTCACTGTCAATCATCAAACCCTCAGCGTCCTCTAATTCGTATAATTCGTGTAACTATTCAGGTGACAGTCACTTTGTATAGCGGTGGTGCAGCAATAGCAACCATTTTGAAGTGACTGTCACCTCTGAAATAACTTGCCCTATTCCACTAGATGACAGCTTGCATAATGTGCCCCGTTCAGCCGGTGCAGGGCCGGTTCTTCCACATGGCACCGATCCATTACCTTTGGGCAGCGCGGCGCAAACCGGCAGCCCGGCGGCAGCGCATTCAGGCGCGGCGGATAGCCGGGGATACTGACCAGCTTTTCCATAGGACGAGTCAGGTCGGGAAATGCCCGCAGCAGTTCCTGGGTGTAGGGATGTTTGGGTTCGTTGAAAACCGTATCCACATCTGCATATTCGGCCGTTACGCCACCATACATCACCAACACCGTATCGCACATCTCCGCCACCACCCCCAAATCATGGGTCACGAACAAAATCGCCAGCCCTAACTTCTCCTGCAAACGGCCTAACAGTTCCAAAATCTGGGCCTGAATCATCACATCCAGCGCCGTCGTCGGCTCGTCGGCAATCACCACCTGCGGATTACAGGCCAGGGCCATTGCAATCATGGCCCGCTGCCGCATTCCACCCGAATATTGGTGGGGATACTGATCCTTTCGTTCCGCCCCAATGCCGACCAACTCCAATAAATCTACCACCCGATCTGTCACGGCCGTCTTATCCGTGATGTAGTTATGGAGGGTAATCGCCTCCGCAATCTGACGGCCGACTGTATGCACCGGATTTAAGGCATTCATCGCCCCCTGAAATATCATCGAAATATTCTTCCAGCGCACGTCCCCTATCTCTCGTTCGCTCAGAGAAAGGAGATCGTTTTTCATAAAATTGACCTGACCGTTGATAATACGGCCGTTTGCCGGGAGCAGCCGCATCAAAGCCAGCATCAATGTCGTCTTGCCGCAGCCGCTCTCACCCACAACGCCCAAGACCTCTCCTTCCCGCAGCTTGAAGTTAATATCCACTAACGCATGGGCCGGAGGTTCCTCCTCAGCCAAAAAATCAACTGATAGATTTTGAACATCTAACAAGACTGGCTGGTGCTGCAAATTTCTCACGGCCGTCCCTCCACAGCACCATCCTGGACCAATCGCGCCTCCACATTCCCTCTGTCCACCATCTTCGCCCCCACCGCCAGATGATGTGTTTCCAGTCGGGGGTTTAACACCTGTTCCAATCCCTGCCCCAGCAGCGTACAGGCCAGCACCGCCCAGACAATTCCCAGCCCAGGCGTCACCAATGCCCACCACGCCCGCGCACTCATTGCCCCCCGTGTGAAGGCAAAGTTCAACATTTGCCCCCAACTCAACGCCGTTGGGTCCGACAGCCCCAAGAAGCTCAAGGTACTCTCATTCAAAATCGCCAGCGAAATGACCAGCACCGTATTCACCACAATCAACGGCAGCACCATTGGGAAAATGTGATAGCGGATGATGTGAATGTTTCCCGCCCCAATCGAACGCGCTCGCAGCACAAACTTGCGCTGCTTCACCGCCAACGTCTGCGCCCGCACCAGCCGCGACGTACCCGTCCAGCCCAGCAAGCCAATCACGAAGATAATATTCAACAAACTTGGTCTGGTCAGCGCCACAATGACCACCGTCAGCGGCAGGTCGGGAATGACCAGCATGAAATCCGTAAAGCGCATCAAGACATTTTCAGTGCGGCCGCCATAAAATCCGGCCACAATCCCAACCACACTGCCAATACAAATGGAGATGAACGAGGCAAAGAACCCAACTATCAGCGAAACGCGAGAACCATAGATAAAATTAGACAATACATCCCGGCCGGCGTCGTCTGTGCCCAGCCAGTGGGCGGCGCTTGGCGGCGCGTAAATATCATCAATCGTGACTCGCACCACCTCTTTAGGGTCATACGGAGCAACGACTGGCGCAAAAACGGCCGCAAA
>JBAPRX010000712.1:0-3496 GCA_049281335.1 Promineifilaceae bacterium (SeqCode) | reverse complement strand
TTGCTCCTGCCGCCTCTGTCATGTCGTCGTACATATACAGGGTGAACGTTCCGGCTGTGTCGTCGTTGGCGGTGACAACAAGGGTCTGTTCGCCATCTTCGGCAGGGGTGATGACCATGACCTCTGGACGGCCGACCGGGCTGTTATTGGCCTGGATCAAGGGCGCTGCGGCTGTGTCAGCGCCGGTATAAGCGTCCAGAACCATATCGAGGGCGTTGTCGCCTTCAACGAAGACCATGATCGGCTCCAGGGCGACTGCCTGGAAGCTGAAAGTTTGGGACGCGCCGCTTTCCAATGTGCCGGTGATCTGCTGGCCCGGCGCAATGGTTCCAGGGGCAGCCGTAACAGGCTCAGTGGTGGGTTCGGCCGTTTCTGTCTCGGTTGGTTCGGCCGTTGCTGTCGCTGCTTCAAGAGTCGGCACTTCTGTTGCAGCTTCGCTTTCCGTTGTAGACGTTGGCGCTGCTTCCTCTGTGGTTGCTGTTGGAGCCGTTGTTGGCTCTGGGACTGTTTCTGTTGGTTCGGCCGTTGCTGCTGTTTCTTCCGTCGGTTCGATTACGGCCGCAGTCGGCGTCTCTGTCTCATCATTTCGGCCGCAGGCCGCAATAAAAACAGCTATAACCACTAAACTAATTAGAATCCGCCATCGAAAAAAATAACCTTTATTTGTCATTCAATACATCCTTCCACACAAAGATATAAATTACCATTCCAACCGCAGGTTGGACACCGACCGCAGGTTGGACATCAACCAACTTTCGGTAACACCAAGCCCATAATCTCTTTCATCTGATCCAGTTTTGGCGTTGCCACCGCTCTGGCCTGTTCCGCTCCACGAGCCAGCAGCCGATCTAATTCGGCCGGGTCTTCCATCAAAGCTTCATAGCGTTCCCGCAGCGGTGAAATGAACTCAATGACTACTTCCGCTACACCCTTTTTCAGGTCGCCGTAGCCGCGTGCATCAGCAAAATCAGATTCTACCTCCGCCACCGATTTGCCTGTGACTGTTTTGTAAATACTCAACAGATTATTAACCCCGGCCTTTTCCGGGTCGTCGGAAAAATGAATTTCGTTACCCGAATCAGTCACGGCGCGTTTGAAGGAGCGCATGATTTCCTTCGGGTCGTCGGCCAGCCGAATGGCATGACCGCGTTTGTCTGCCAGGCTTTTGGACATCTTTACCGTTGGATCGTCCAGTCCCATAATCCGCGCCCCGACCTCCGGGATAACGGGTTGAGGGACAACGAAGAATTCTTCTTCGTAAACGTAGTTGAACCGCTGGGCGATGTCGCGGGACAGTTCCACGTGCTGCTTCTGGTCGTCGCCAACGGGAACCTCGTGGGCGTCATAGAGTAGAATGTCCCCGGCCATCAGCACCGGATAATCGAGCAGACCGGTCAAAACGCTTTCCTGTTTGGCCGATTTATCCTTAAACTGCGTCATCCGTTGCAGCCAACCAAGCGGGGTGACACAGTTCAACAGCCAACTGCACTCGGCATGGGCGGTCACGTGGCTTTGAATAAATAGTACCGTCTGCTCCGGGTCAATTCCCGCCGCCAGCAGCATGGCTGCCAGGGAACGGGTCTGGAAGCGCAGATTTTCCGGGTCTTGAGGCACAGTCAAACTGTGCAGATCAACGATGCAGATAAAACTTTCCTTTTCTGACTGGCGGTCTACCCAACCTTTGATCGCTCCCAGATAGTTGCCGAGATGGATATTCCCGGTTGGTTGGATCCCGCTAAAAACTCGTTTTTTCATCATTTACTCCTTAAAGATTGCAAGTAGGCAAGTGAGCAAACTGTTCTACTGCGTTTTGCCATTTGCAACTTGCAACTTGCAACTTGCCTCTTATTTATAGTAGTCCTTCCTCGGCCTGTTCAATTGCCACTGCTAACGCTCCGGCTTTGTTGAGGCTTTCCTGGTGTTCGGTGGCCGGGTCGCTGTCGGCGACAATACCGGCTCCGGCCTGGACATAGACGGTGTCATCCTGTACTAACATTGTCCGAATGGCGATACAGGTGTCCATGCTGCCGTCGTAGCTAAAGTAACCGACGGCTCCGGCGTATAAACCGCGCCGCTGGCCTTCCAGCTCTTCAATAATCTCCATTGCCCGAACTTTCGGCGCGCCGCTGACGGTTCCCGCCGGGAAAGTGGCCCGCATCAGGTCGAAAGCGTCCATTCCCGGCCGTATTTTGCCTTCGACATGACTGACAATGTGCATGACATGGCTGTACCGTTCCACGACCATTAAGTCGCGGACGTTGACGGAGCCGTATTCACTGACTCGGCCGATATCGTTCCGTCCCAGGTCAACCAGCATGACATGCTCGGCCCGTTCCTTTGGGTCGGCCAACAGCTCTTCTTCCAGGGCTTCGTCGGCCGCTTCCGTTTCACCTCTCGGCCGTGTTCCCGCAATCGGCCGAACACTGGCAATACCATCCTCCAGCCGAACGTGCAGCTCCGGCGATGCACCGACGACCTGGAAATCATGTCGGCCGTTTCCATTGCTGAAATCAAAGTAAAACATATAAGGCGACGGATTGAGCATCCGCAGGGCGCGGTAGATGGCAAAGGGGTGGGCGCTGGTCTTGCGGCTCAACCGCTGGCTTAAAACTACCTGGAAAATGTCCCCGGCAGCAATATGTTCCTTGGCCTGCCGCACCATTTCTTCAAATCGTTCCTGGCTCATATTGGAGGTTAGACCGTTTCGGCCGTTGGTGTTGCCAAACTGCCAGCGACGGCTGGGAACGGCCGGAATCGGCCGCAGCAGTCGTTCGCTGACTCGTTCGATGCGCTGGATGGCGTCTACATAGGCCGCTTCAACGTCGCCATTTACCCTGGCGTTTGCCAGAATCAGAAGCCGGTGGCGGGCGTGATCGAAGACCACCAATGTGTCGGCCAGCAAGAAAACGGCATCGGGAATGTCCAGCACCGAATCGGCCGTTTCCGGCAGCTTTTCGAAATAGCGCACCACATCGTAGCCAAGATAGCCAACGGCCCCACCGTTGAAGCGGGGCAGGTCTGGCACATCGGCCGGAACAAACTGGCCCAACTCGGCCTTTAAGACGGAAAGGATGTCTTCCCCTTGCTCGAGGATATGGCTGGTGGCTTCGTCGCCCTGCTCATCCGTCACTTCACGGCCTCGCAGGGAGACAATGCCATGAGGATTGACGCCGACGAACGAATAACGGCCGACCTGCTCCCCACCTTCCACCGATTCCAGCAAGAAGGACGGTCCAGGTGTGTCCATCAGCTTGAGATAGACCGTTACCGGTGTTTCCAGATCGGCCGGAAAAACCCTGTAGACGGGGATCAGATTTGCCTCACCGGAAGCCAATTCCCGAAACGCCTCCAACCCCGGCTTATACACCTCTCGTCCAGCGTTATTACTCATCTCACTACTCCGTTAACCATTCACCAATTAATTATTCATTCCGATCAAAAAAACGCTCTCATCCCTAAAAGAACAATAAACGTTCGCTTAGGGACGAGAGCGTTT
>JBAPRX010000711.1:0-2132 GCA_049281335.1 Promineifilaceae bacterium (SeqCode) | reverse complement strand
CTGTTGACCTTTCGTAGTTATTTATAAACAAATGCGGCTCAAAACGATAACGGTTTAGCCCAATAAGGAGAGACAACAATGAATCAAGCAGAAGTCGAAGCGTTTATTGAAGAACTGGAAAATGTTCAGCAGACTGAGAATTACGGATATTTGTTTTACTTCGTCGGGGACGACCACCGCCTGCCATTTGTAACCATCGCAAACTCAGACAACGACTACGACAGCGTATCCAATCTCGGCCGAGAAGGCGTCTTCCGAATCAACATTGGCGTCAGCAGAGAAACATTCGACAACCTTATCCCCAACTCCACCACCGAACCGATTGACTACACCATACTCAACACCTTCCTCCCCCACCCAGACTACGCCAAACAAAACTTCATCTGCATCCTCAGCCCCTCCGGCGGCAACGCCGAAAAAACGAAGACATTTATTAAAGAAGCACACACCATTGCGGCCGTTCGCTTCCAGCGTCAGACAAAGAGCTAATGTGTTGACAATAGGAACAATTACTCAATGAAATCCCATGAGCATGATGAGCAAATACAAACTGCGAAAGTGAGTAAAAATTCTACACCTTCAATTTTCCGTCTAAATCTTCTTGAAATATCCGCCGGATTATTGATGGGTGTCCTTGTGATTCTAAATGTTCGTCATAGCATTCAGAGTATAGGACCAATATTTAACTATGAATCCTATGAAATTTATTTGGCTCGCACCAAAGCCGAGTTATTACGGAACTATGGATGGATCTTTTTCTCCTTAGTTTTTTTGGCGACAGTTTCTTTGATTAGGTGTGTTCGACATCAATATCATTTGGTTCCACACTTGGGACAAATATCACCAAATGGATACTTTTCCTTTATATGGCCGATTATATTTTTAATTCCATACTTCCCTGACACTTTCATTTTGTTTTGTTGGGCTTGGTGGCCAGTAACACTTGCGATATCTGTCATCATGTATGTACGTTCCGTGAAAAAGCAGAATAATCAGGGAGACCTTTTACCTGTGTTGCTGAATCTATTAACATTTTTCCCCTTGATTGCCTATTCGTTAAGAATTTTCGATTTAACATTCGATTAGCTGATATCTACTGATTCCCCCTGCGTCTCTGCCCCTTTGCGCCTCTGCGTTAAATCACAACTGCCCCGCCGTCGAGTCCCAGTTGGCAAGCAGAGAGCGGTACGCAGCGTCATCATAGCGGGAGAGAGCAAGCGCGGGCGCATAGTTGGGGAGAGTGGCTCCGGCAATGTGAGCAGCAAGCAGGTCGGCTCCGGCCTGCGAAGCCATAATGCCATAACCAGAAAGCGCCCCAAAGATATAAGCCCCCTCAACCGGCAGGGGCCCAATAATCGGCCGATTTTCCCCAGTCTTACAATAATACCCACCATCCACATACGGCTTCGGCGGCCGTTCCAGATAAACAGCCAGCCCAGGAACCATCCGCGCCATCCCCCGCAGCACAATCTCAGCATATTCCATATCAAAAGTCGGCGGCCAAACCACCTCCTGGGCGTGAATGTCATACGTCCAGAGCATGAGAAGCTGCTTGCTGCCCCCTTCCCCTTCCGGCCGAAAATGAACGCCCGCCGGGAATTCTTCCGTCAGCCAGCGAGTCTCCTCATCGGCCGCAAGCTCCGCCCGTTCCTCCTCCGACCAGAGCAGCGTCACCGGATCGTTCCAGATCATCAGCGGTACATCTCGCGGCACAACCTCCAGATGGTCGTTAAAGGAAACTTTGCCATGCAGTTCGTTGAAAACCGGAATTTCGACATCCAACATTGCGGCAACCCTGGCCACATACGGCCCGGCAGCATTAACAAAGCACCGGGTCTGTATCTCCGTAACCTGTCCATTTACGGCCGCTTTCACCCCCGTAATCCTACCTCCCTCCACGCAAACATCCAGAACACGGCCGTCCAACAGCGTCGCTCCGGCAGCTTTCGCCTGTGTCAGCAGGTACATCCCCAACTGCTGGGCGCTCAGCCAACCACAGCGGCGGGGATGCAGCATAGCGGCCGTTTCGGGGTTCAGAAAAGGGAACTGTTCCAAAATCAACCCGCTGTCCAACAGCAGGTCAGCCCCAACAGGCTGGTTTTTATACTCATGGGCGTCGTGAGGCTGGTAAA
>JBAPRX010000710.1:0-2938 GCA_049281335.1 Promineifilaceae bacterium (SeqCode) | reverse complement strand
CTGCTGTTTTGTAATTCGTAAATAATCTCTTATCGCCGGATCCCTTCCCAAGGGGAAACACCCTCGGAGCTCCATAGTCACAGTTCCAACCTGAAACGGCCTTCATTCTAGTCGAATTTTTTCATAAGTTAAATCGCATGCTATCAATTGTAATAAATGATGCCTTGAAGGGCATTAACATTATGGACAAGTATCCAGCATTTTGGAATAGAATGTCGGTAGATGAGAATTTTAGAATCCCTTATCTTGATATACTCGAAGTTCTGGAAATGAGCCGGTCAAGAGAACTTCCCACCATCTCAGGGCTATCAGCTATTAACCTGGATTTCTTATCAAAGACAAAACCAACTGACAAAACGTGCAAATAACGCTGGCAAACTGCCTGCTCCTCCTCGTCGGCAGCCGGGCGTTCGGCGAGAAGTTCGACAACTCGACTGAGCCCTTTTATAGATGAGCCCGAATGACTGCCAATACGCGCTCCGGCAATTCGTTTTTGCTTAAAAATGCCTGGAGGCCCGCCTCTTTCACCGGCTGCTCTACTTCCGGTCGGGCGCTCATGGCAATGACTTTCAAGGATGGGCATTCATAGCGTAACAAGCGTAGGAGGTGTGTTATAGGCAGTCCGGGCAGCTCCCAATCCAATAACAACAAGTCAGGTGTTTTCTCCGCTACAGCCAAAAGTATCCCGATGGCATCGGCCGATTCGCCGACTATCTCAAAGTCCGTCTCTTGCTCCAGTAGAAGGCGTAAAGCTGAACGAACCCTCAGTTGATCATCGGCTATTAGGACACGCATGATGTTATCTCGTTGTTCACACCCCTGATGAAATTTTCAACAAACAGCCGACCTCGTCGGGAGGCTGGGAAAGTCTCCCGACGATGATTGACCGGCAGCAAATCATTGAGGGGGATAGGTCTCAGGTAAGATTGTCCCGGTTAATATCTGGTGTAAGGCCGTAAATTGCTCAAAAGCCACCGAATGACCGGCATTGTCAAAGGTGTAAATGTGTTTGGTGGGTGCTTCAAGCCGGTTGTACCAATCCAGTGCCAGATCACGCCGGGCGGCCAGGTCGGCTGCGCCGTCCAATAGATAGACCGGCACCTCAAGCCGGAGGACATCCTGACGGAAATCAATTTCCTGAAGTTGCGGGTACATGAGGGTGAACATATCAATCAGCCCCCGCATGACGTTTACCTTCTCGACCAGATTGTACTCGCTGCCAAACAACCCCCAGGGGCCGAGGTTTGCGGGTGTTCCCCGGTCATTGTAATCCTGAGGTGGCGTGTAAGGCTGCCCCAATTGTTCATAGTAACCCATAACGACGGCATTTGGATAAGGCGTGTCCGAATAGGGCGGTTCGCCAAAGGCCAGCATCTGATCTTCCAGGGCTTCGTCACCGGTGCGAGCTGCCAACTCCAGAATCTCCCGGTAAAGCATCTGGTCGGTCTCGCGCTGGCTGACCATTTGGCCGCTGCCAATCCAGGCATGATACAGTTCCGGCTGCCGCTGTACGGCCAGGACACCCAGCGTTGTTCCCCATGATTCGCCCATGAGGTAGACTTTTTCCTCATCGAAGCGTTGGCGCAGGTAATTGGTCAGCTCGATAGTGTCGGCCACAGCCTGGTCCAGGGTCAGGTTCTCAACTGGTGAGAGGGCGAAGTAGGATTTACCGGTTCCCCGCTGATCCCAGCCCACCACAACAAAATCCTGGGTCAAGTCTTCAAACAACACTCGTGTATAAGGCAAATCGCTTTGTCCGGGGCCACCACTCAAGTAGAGCAGAACCGGCAGATCGGAGCTGTGAGCCCGGAGCATGATAGTTTGCTTCTGGCCGCCGAGCGTAACGGTCGTTAACTCGGCAATACTACCCGGGACCGGCTGGCCGTTCGCGTCAAGGATAGGCGGAGTGCTGGCTGGAAGCGCGTTCAGCACCGCCAGGGTCAGAACGACTATCCCCATCATTACCAGGGGAACGGCCTTTAATGCTGTGCTAGCCGACCGGCCCATTTCACCGGAGATGGTCCGAACCGCAAAAACGCCTATCCCAGCCCCCAAAACCATCGGCATCAGCCCGACAAGGCCATGAAAACCGCGGCCCATTACCAAAGCCATGAGACCATAGCTGTTGTCAAGCCGAAGCCCGCCTGTAGTAGGAACGACGCCGTTCAGCCGAACCAACTCAAAGAGGATTAGATAGGTCAGCGGCGCTAATAACATCGCCCAGGGTGTCCGGGTCAGCCAACCGACAAAGAGGCCAATTACCAGGCTGGAGAGCATGACAAGCCAGACCTGGGTATTGGTAATGGGGCCAAAGGGCATGAACAACCCGGTCAACAATGCGATAAGCGAGACGCTGCCAGCGGCAACAACCGCTTCTACCGAGCGCAGGCGCTCGGTAGGGGGAGCCTGGGGCCGGGCCTGGTCATAAATATGCTTACCAGTAGTCATTGGATTATCTCCTTTTTTGTCTTTTTGCTTAAGAAAAAGCTGCAATAAAGGAGCAGCCATCTCCTGTTCCCGACCGGAGATTCTCCCCAGGGCCGATCCTTCATTGCCTTCAAATACTGCGCTTGTTGGCCCGAATATCCAGCATACTGCCGATTCCCAGACCAATCGCCACACCCAGTACGAGACCCAGGGCAAGGTTGTCCAGCAAGAGCATCCCAAAAATCAACCCGAATGCTGATCCAAGGGCCATTCCAAGGCCTTTATAAAACGAGGCTGTTCTTTTCTTTTCATCAACTGATGTGTGTTCCATTTTGTAATCCTTATTTGACTAAATGTGGGCAACAGTCACACTAATAAGAGGTGTTTGTGTAAAGTGACTGTTGCCGTATTCTATTTCCAATAAATAGTTAAGAGACCGGCGCTTTTGGGGGTTGTGAGTGATAGTTGGTAAGCGCCTGGTGCAAGGTTCTGTTCCCATGTGCCGCCGCCG
>JBAPRX010000709.1:0-8781 GCA_049281335.1 Promineifilaceae bacterium (SeqCode) | reverse complement strand
ATGGCTTGCCGATCAGGTTGGTTGGGGTCGAAGTGATAAGTTCCCGCTTCCTGCCATTGAGCCAGGAGCCGGGGTTCGGCCGTTTTGGGATTGTATCGTTTAGGTAATGCCATAGTAATCTCCAATTAGAAACAAAAAGCCCATTCATCCTCGGTTGAGGACGAAAGGGCTGTCTATTCCTTCCGCGGTACCACCTCAATTTACAGGCCGTCCCCGGCCTGCACGCTCATGCCCCGACAAACATCGGGACTGCGCTGTAACGGGCTTACCCGTGCCGGTCTACCAACAAGTGGATTCCCACTTGCCTTCTTCGGCAAATAAGTCAGACGACATTCGACGGTGAACGTCAGTGGGGGCTTTCAGCCTGGGCCGCTCCGTCTCTGGCAGCGTCCTACCCGTCTACTCCTTCCAACTGTGGTTTATTATTTAGTTGTTGAAATCATTATAATGACTGAAAGCGGCATGTCAAGGCTTTTTTCAAAGTGACAGAACCCGATTTCTCCGGTAAAATGCTTACTATGCGACTCAGACCACAAACCAGAAACCAATGGCTCACAATTATTTTTAGTTTGTTTTTTGCTGTTTGCATGGTCGGCGGATTGCTTTTTGGGGTGGTCGCAACCTTAGGGCCAGCCCTTTCGACTCCGGTGGGTGAAGGTGAGAGCAGACTGGCTGCAATTCTGGCAAGTACGGGACCTTTTCTCATTTGCTTTGTGCCGTCAATGGTTCCATTTTTGTTAATCGGGGGCTGGGTAGTTATCAGAGCTTTGAATCCTGTTGTGGCAAAGACCAGGATAGAACGGCCGGAAGTGCTTATCTCGAATAATACCTTACGTGTGGGGGAATCATTCCGGGTTACTTACCGGCAGGCGTTTAAGTTTGCGACCGATGTCGACAAGGCGCTCATCCAATTTGTGCTGCGAGAAACAGCCACCTACCAGCGGGGAACAGATACATATACCGTTTACCATAATCATGTCCATTTTGAAAGAAGTTATCCGAGCAAGCATTACGAAAGCGGTCAACTTTTTGAGGATTCACTGGAACTAAAGATTCCACTTGATGGGATGCACACCTTTATGGCGACCCGCAACAAACTTCAATGGTTTGTTCATGTAGAAGTGAAGCTGGCGAAATGGCCTGATTACAAAGAGGATTTTGAGGTTCAGGTTTTGCCGGAGATGGTGGCCGAATGGACAAAATAACGTTTAGTGTTGCCTTACAAGGTGGGGCTGCGGAAGACGGTTTTATGCGCTATGAACCGGGTAGCATGATCAGTGGCCTGGTACAGATTGTCCCAAATGAGGATGTTAATTCGCGGCGTGCGGCCGTTCGCTTACGTTGGCGGACGAAAGGGCGCGGAGACACCAACAGCGAATCTTTGGGCGAGACAGAAATCTGGCAGGGAAATTTGCAGCAGGGACGGCCGATTCAGAAAGATTTCAGCTTCCAACTACCCAATCAACCCTGGAGCTACAGCGGTCACTATATCAACATTGTGTGGGAAATTTTTGTCTTTGTGGACATCCCCTTCGCTTCGGACCCGAAATTTGTCCAGCCATTTGTAATGCGGCCGTAAACGTGGGAAATTTGGCGAAAGTGTCCGCTTGCCAACCCCAAAACCACTTGTTATCGGGTATTGATCGGAAATGAAATAATTAATTGGTAAATGTTTAATGAAGGGCGCGAGTGGGGGTGTTATAGGCAAGACTGGATCATTCGGGGAGTTTGAACCAATTGGAGTTCTTTTTATCGTCCACTAGCAACTGTTGGAAATATTCGTACAAGTAGTGTTCTGTGGCGCGGATGTTTCGGCCGAATTTATCCCACAATTGTTGAACGGCTTCGTCTGTAAAGGTAAATGGAGGATGTTCGGTGAGGGAGGAGTAAGCCAGCCGCCTGTTCAAAACCGCTTGAAGGTGGGCCAGCTCTGTTTGACCCAATTTGATAGTGGTCAGGGAACGGCCGTATGCGGCAAAAAGGGAAGCCAAATCCTCATGACTGGCAATAACAAGAGAGGGTGCGTTTGGATGGGTCAGGAGACGTTTGCGCTCTTTTTTCTCTAAACGTTGGGCTTCGTCGAGAAAAAAGTCATCAAGATTGTCGAGGGGAGTCTGGAAGGTTCGGCCGTCTTCGGGAATATATTCGTAGGCTATACGACGGCCATGATGGCGCTTTTCGGCCGCAATGGACAGCAGGATTGTTGTTTTCCCATACCCTTTCTCTCCGAGAACCTGAAGGTTTTCATAGCCGACAACCAACTTTTGCTGAACATATGAAGGAATAACGGCAATCTCGGCCCATTCTTCGTCGGTCAGGGTGCGAAAGGGGTTGCAGTGAAAACCAAGCGAGAAGAAAGGGAAAAAGGAATTTGCCATACAAACACTGAGAAGAACGATAGGCTGGTTTTCAAAAGGCCACAAAACGAGAGGCCATCCTGGCGGAATGGCCTCTCGTTTACATTGTGAACGACTCCAGACGGTTTTTAGGCGTCGTTACCCTCCTGGCGGCGGTACAGATAGAAGACCACAACACCCATAACAAAGAAGAGGAAAGCAGCGAAGATAGAAAGCCCGCTGCCGCCAGGTTGGCCACTAAATTCTGTCACCTCAACGCCCGTTGGTGGCGTGGTGGCTGTCGCAGTTGGCGTCGCCTGGGGAGTACTTGTTACAGTCGCTGTTGCACCAGGTGTATTAGTTGGAGTCGGCGTATTGGTTGGTGCCATTGTTGCGGTTGGCGTAGGTGTGGGGCCGCCTGCGGTCGCTTGAATTTACAGACACCAGCCTGTCATATTAACACTGTCGCCGCTTGCATCATCATTGATGTACAGGCTCCAGGTGCCGTTGGGGTCGCTGCCGTTGAACGTTGCCAGTTGGGTTGCAGCCGATGGGGCCGGGGCTGGGGCCGGGAAGGTATCGCCGGAACCGTAATTGGCTGGTTGGTATGAGCCAGTAGTGAGTTGTGTTGTGTCTGGAATAGGGCTACCGGCGCTGTCGTCAAAGGTCAAATCAATACTGGAAACGTCGCCGCCGCCGCCAGCATCAGACATGAATATCAGGTTTTGGCCTCCAGGACCAACAACTAACATGTCTATATCATCCGGGTAAGTGTGTGACAGTCCCAAAACCTTTAAATTGACATCGGTAACATTTGTTCCAATCCCGGTGACAGAAATATCGGATGGATAAGGTGACGCCGGACCACTCGTTCCGCTTCCCGGAATGCTCATGGGAGTCGTGTTGCAAAACTCCTGGCCTGTGGTGAAGCTCCAGACGGACGAGTTTGCCCCAGCTCCACAAACATTATTAGCCCTCACCCGCCAGAAATACTGGGTCAGTATATTTAACCCGGTGGCTGTGTCGCTTGTTCCCGGCAGAGTATTGCTGTAAACGATATTGGTGAAGGTCATGTCGGTAGCTACTTCAACCGTATAGTTAACGGCTCCTGCCACAGCGTTCCAACTTAATGGGGCCGAGGTGCTGACTCCGGTGGCTCCATCTGGTGGAGAGACGAGGGTTGGTGCAGCCGGACCGCTATCGTAAACATTCAGAGCTACGGTATTGGTGTGAACCAATGCCGGGGTCAACACACTGGTGCCAACTACATCAAAACTGTAGCTACCGGTCCCTGCCCCACTAATAGTCAAGCTGCTGCTACCGGGCGGCGTCACCGGATTCGGAGAAAAGGCGGCCGAACCAGGATTGCCTACAGTAGCCAGGGTAACGTTGCCACTGAAGCCGCTAACCACGTTGGTATCCACCGTGTAATCGGCGTCAGCCGGAGAACAGATATCCTGGGTGGCAGGAGTTGTTGCCATGGTGAAGTCAGTCGAGCCGCAGGCATCAAAACGGAATGCGGCGATGCGAGTTGACCATTGGGAAGCCGGGTTGTATTCGCCGGTAAACCAGAAGGTACAATCATCAATGGGGTCCACACTCATAGCCGAATAGTCGCCATAGCGGTTGCTGCCATTGGCGGCTGATCCGGCGACAATACTGTACTCACCCTGTGGCATAGTTCCCAATGGATCAGTTGAAAGACGGCCGACATAACGCAGTGATGGATAAGTGGTGCCACTGGAAACATTGTAACCCAGGGCAATGTTACCCGCGCCGTCCATAGCGATGGCTCCCATCCAGCGGCTGTCGCCGTCAGGTGCATAAGTGCCTTCCTGGTACAAACTCCAACCCCCAGCACCTACCTTGCGCAGTTCAAACCAGCGAACACCAGCATCGTCAGACCCAGTCACATCTGTGACAAAGTTGCCAACCAGTGTTTCATAGCTGCCGAAGTTGCGGTATTGCAGTTTAAACATGATCACTTCCCGCAGGGGATCAAGAGCGCTGCTGGAACATTTGGCTACTCCAGGCATAGCAATAGCAAAGAAGGAAGACAGGCCGCACAGGTCTGAATCAAATTCGCTCACTGAAATGTCTGGAAGCTGGGTAAAAGTCGAATTAGCGGGAGTTGTCCAATCAACATGAAAAGCCCAGATTTGCAGGAAATCCTCAGTCGGGAAGCCTGCAGGACCATGGGCTTCTGTATCCCGGTGGCGCATGAAATAGGCCGGGGCGCCTGCGGGCGGTGGGGTCATCCCATCCCAATCACTGGGAGTTAAGGCCTCGAAGCCAAATCCAGGTAGCCCTGCCGCTGTAAAACGTTGGCTGGTGGCTGGTGAACCAATCAACATATTGGCCCTATCCAGAGCATAGGCAGATGGGCTGCTTTCGTTGCTAGACATATAGTAGGCGTCAGGCCAGACGCCAAATTTGGGATAGTCGGGGAAGCTGGGGGTTGTAAATTGATAAGAGAAATAGCTGCCGGTTGGATCTGGGGTCTGCGAAATAAAGACGCACACACTATTCCCAGTACCAAACTCGCTCAATAACCAGCGGTCGGCAAGTTGATCGTATAAAACTATTGGATCGCCACTGTCAGTCGAGCAGCCACCCAAAGTCGTTAAGTCAAACTGTTGATCCAATACCCCGGTGTTCTTATTATAAATCGAAACAATGGTAGCGTTAACAATCTGGATGTAATGATCTTTGCCTACTGCCCCATTGGTGTCGGGTGGGTTCAAGTTCTGATAACCAGCCCCGTCAAAATTGAAAATTGGCGTATCAAATGACCGATCACTCGGAGCAGGAGCCGACTCCTGTAATGTCAGCAGCGGATCCGGCCCGCCGGCAAAATGGTAATTCTCGTCCCCCTGGCCAGACAGGATTTGGTGCGGATTAATCTCTCGATCCTCTGCTGGCTCCAGTTGATAGGGTGGCAAATCTCGCACCGGGCCAACGACCACAGGAATGACCGGATCGCTAGCTGTTACCTGCCCAACCTGCTCTCCATTGGATGACAGGTAACCATTAAAGGTTGGCGCATTTCCAATTAGATCACGGTTGTTTGCCGATGCAGGCAATGTTGAATGTTCAGACAGTAAAAATACAAGACCTCCCACGAAAAGGAGCAAAACTATAGTTGAAATCAGACGTTTAATGTTCATTTTCCCTCCTAGAAAATAACTACAAACGACGCAAGTATCCTGCGTTTAAAAAAATACACGAATTATTCCTTGTTTTTATTCACGTTGGTGGGGGCCGTATTCATTGACTTGCCCGTGATAGATCTAATATAAATTTCTTTTTAAGGTAACCTATTGAGAGAGGCTGGCAACTAAAAGATAATATACCAGCATCCAGTAAAATTACCACTTCTGGATCGCTCCACCTAACCATTAAAATGAGGTACCCCCACATAACGATAGACAGTGTCGTGTACCAGATAGTTTGATACAATGGGGTAATGGCAGCAGTGATGCAAGGCCTCGAAGCAGAGGCTTATGATAGACAGTATGGTGATCGGGAGCTGATTCGACGACTCGGAAGCTATTTTGGCGTATATCGAAAAAAAGTTGTTGTAATCGTCGCTTCCGTATTTGTTATGGCGATATTGGGAACAGCCCTCCCCCTAATTGTCTCCAACGGAGTCAGTATTATGGCGGACAATGGGAATCCGGCCGTTATTCCCTTACTGATTGCGATTGTCTTTGTCGTTGGTGTCCTTACCTGGGGAACCAACTGGATCCGCCGCCAACTGACCTCAGAGGTGATTGCCGATGTCGTCATGTCGCTCCGAAACGACGCCTTTGCAGCAGCCGCTCGTCAGGATTTGTCGTTCTACGATGAGTATAATTCCGGCCGTATTGTCAGCCGGATCACCAGCGACACGGAAGAATTCGCCCAGATTGTCACCCTGAGTACCGATGTCGTTAACCAGTTGTTCGTAGCCTTAATCCTGATCGTGGTTTTGTTCACCATTGAATGGCGGCTGACGCTGGCCGTTCTGGTCATGGCGCCTTTCGTCGCCATTGTGGCACTGGGTTTCCGGCGGATGGCCCGGCGCGTGACACAGCAAAGCGCAAGAGCAATGGGCGAAGTCAACAAAGCGATTCAGGAAGCCGTAACGGGTATCGGCGTTGCCAAGAATTTCCGCCAGGAAGGAACGATCTACGAAGAGTTCAAGAGCGTCAACAAAGAATCCTACAACATCAATGTGCGACGGGGGTTCATTCTGGCAAATATCTTCCCAACCCTAAATGTGATGGGTGGCTTTGGAACGGCCGCTCTCGTTTACTTTGGTGGAAATGCAGCCCTATCCTCGGTCATCACCATTGGGGCGTGGTATTTGTTTGTGGCGACCGTTGACCGCTTCTGGTTCCCGGTGATTAACGTGTCAGCCTTCTGGAGCCAGTTTCAGGCCGGATTAGCAGCCGCCGAACGGACCTTTGCATTGATGGACGCCAAACCGGTTGTCATCCAAACCGATAACAAGGTGGTTGACAAGATTATCGGCCGAATCGAATTTGACCACGTCTCTTTCCGCTATTCAGAACAGGAAACGGTTCTGGACGATTTCTCGCTGACGATTGCGCCAGGTGAAAGCGTTGCGTTGGTCGGCCATACAGGGGCCGGGAAGTCGAGCATCATTAAACTCATTGCCCGTTACTACGAGTTCCAAAGCGGTCAGATTTGTATTGACAACGATGACATCCGCTCGCTGGAATTGACCAGCTACCGCAAGCAGCTTGGCATAGTGTCACAGGTCCCCTTCCTCTTTGCCGGGACGGTGGCCGACAATATCCGCTACGGCAATCCGACAGTCAGTGATGAGGAAATTGCCGAGATGGCTCGGCGAATTGGTGAGGGAGAATGGCTAGACACAATGCCAAATGGCTTGCAGAGTGAGGTGGGGGAACGAGGCGGCCGTCTTTCAATGGGCCAGCGGCAGTTGGTTGCCCTTACGCGGGTGCTGATCCAACGACCGCGCATCTTCATTCTCGACGAAGCAACAGCCAGCGTGGATCCATTCACCGAGCTTCAAATTCAACAGGCATTGGACATGATCATGGCCGAGAGCACCGCCATCATCATCGCCCACCGGCTGTCAACAGTGCGTTCGGCCGATCGCATCATCGTCCTGCGAAAGGGAACCATCATCGAAGAAGGCAGCCACGAGCAGTTAATGGAGCAAGGGGGCCACTATGCCGAGCTATACGACACCTACTTCCGGCACCAGTCGTTGGAGTATATTGAACAGTTCGGTAGTTGAGCATATTTTCGCATCTATCTGGAGTATAATAGGAGCCGTAACGGAGACTGAAAAATGCAGAATATGATTAAATTGCCTCAGGATTTATATGATGCTGTTCACAAAAAAGCGGCTGCCCAGCAAAAAACAACGGATGCTCTTGTTATTGAATGGGTATCTGAGCACCTGGAAGAGTCGGAAACAAGCGAAATCATCCAGGCGTTTGAACAAGAGGTTGCTGCTTTTGAGCGGTTGAAACCAACCTTAATTGAACAATATCCAGGGCGATTTGTCGCCATCTATCAGGGCGAGGTCATTGCCACCGGCGACGAAAAACTCGCATTACTCGAACAGGTTCGTGAACAATTTGGTAATATTGTTTGCTACATTGAAAAAGCCAGTCCCGATTCTCCCCGCACTGTGCGTATGCCCTCAATTCGAGTCGCACGTTCATGATCCCATACGATTCGAGCCATGATCCTCCGGCTATTGTATTATCGGTGAGTCTGACCGGCGTTGTTAATCGCCGCCGGAGAGTGGACGTTCCCGCTCTAATAGATACCGGCGCCGATGTCACAGCCGTACCCGAAATGTTTATGGAAAGGCTTAAACTGTATCCTGTCGGCCGAATCTTTATTGAAGACGCGAATGGTGTAATGACGCCTGGGTTTACCTACGATGCCTTCCTGTCTTTACCGGAGGAACAAGCCAGGATAATGGAAGTTGTTCTCACCCCATACCCTTTTGTCATATTAGGCCGGGATTGGCTGAAGGGTTACTATGTTCTGCTTGATGGCCCCGGACAACAATTTGATTTGAGAAGCGAACCGATTCGTATCCAGGAAAATTAAGCCTGTATTGTTTAGGCTTAGATATCTTGGCTGCGTTCGGCCGATCGCATCATCGTCCTCCGAAAAGGAACCATCATCGAAGAAGGCAGCCACGAACAATTAATGGAGCAAGGGGGCCACTACGCCGAGCTATACGACACCTACTTCCGGCATCAGTCATTGGAATATATTGAGCAATTCGGTAATTAAGCATATTTTTCGCATCTATCTGGGGTATAATAGGAGTCGTTACGGAGACTGGAAAAATGCAAAATATGATTAAATTACCCCAAGATTTATATGATGCTGTTCACAAAAAAGCGGCTGCCCAGCAAAAAACAACGGATGCTCTTGTTATTGAATG
>JBAPRX010000708.1:0-1866 GCA_049281335.1 Promineifilaceae bacterium (SeqCode) | reverse complement strand
GTGTATCCTTCGATTTGGCCTTTTTATCTGAAGAGTTTCCAGAATGGGTAGGCAGCCAATATAACGACACCTTTACCGCCCAATTGAATAACTCCTTTTTGGGAATTGACAATGATAATCAGGTTGTTGCTCCTGGCAATTTTGCTTTTGACATCCAAGGCGGCATGATCTCGATAAATACCGTCTGGGGTGTTTCGGCACCAACGGGAACGACCTATGACGGCGGCACGGCTCGTATCCAGGCCCATACGGCCGTCGTTCCCAACTCGACAATAGACATTTACTTATCCATCCAGGATGTGGGCGATTCGCTGTATGACTCGGCCGTCTTCCTGGACAACTTCTTTTGGAGCAAGGACCCGAGCTGCACCGCCGGCGCTGCCATTGACAGCGATAACGACGGCTTGCTGGATGATTGGGAGACAAGCGGCTTGACGGTGATGGTCGGCGGGGTACCTGAATTCGTAGACCTGCCGGCGATGGGGGCTGATCCAATGCACAAAGATGTGTTCGTCGAGACCGATTATATGCAAGATGGCGGCCATACACACCGACCGAAAGACTCAGCTATTGCCGAAATTGTCCAGTCTTTCAACGATTCCCCGGTCAACAACCCGGACGGTACTACGGGTATTCATCTACACGTAGATTATGGCCCGACGGCCCCGCTTACCTGGGGTAGCGCTCCTACCTGGGGAAGCCTAAGTCGGGCCGATGCCCTGACCCACCAGGATTTCATCTCAACCTGTACCGTCATCCCTACGCCTAGTGGAGAAGATTTCGTCGTCTTCAACTGGGATGGCTTTAATGCCATTAAAACAGCTAACTTTGGGGCTGAGCGGGCATCAGTCTTTCATTACAATGTCTGGGCTCATTCACTCTGCAACCACCCTAAAATGGTTGATGTCAGCGGCATCTCCCGCAATACTCTGGATGCTGCCTTTGGCGATGGAGCCAGCGACTTCATCGTCAGTTTGGGATTATGGCATGGCGGCGTTGGCACAATAAATGAGCAGGCGGGAACATTCATGCACGAATTGGGGCACAACCTGGGACTGCGACATGGCGGGCCGGATCACATTAACTACAAGCCTAATTACCTGAGCGTTATGAACTACTCCTTTCAAACCCATGGGTTAACAATCAATGGCGTCCCAGGAAACTTTGATTACTCACGCTATGACATGGCCGAGCTGGACGAATCAAACCTGGACGAACCGGATGGGATCGGCGTCCCGGGTTCTTTGACCGACCTCCTGGGTACCAGCTACTTCTGTGGAGCATTTACGGCCATTGACAATGATGCCAGGGCGGTTGATTGGAACTGTGATCGCGATGAGTCGGATACCGGTCTCGTGCTTAATATTAATGGCGACTTTACACCAGAAGGAACACCAATTCTCTCTGTCTTAACCACCCAAAATGACTGGGATAATCTGGTTTTCCTGGGTGGTGCAATCGGGAGGCTGGGGGCCGCGGTTGAAATGCCGTCTGTTGGGGACGTCATTGATATCAACGTTTCTGAGGATGCCTGGCTGGATGTAACATCGGCCGTTTATCTCCCAATCGTAATAAGAAATTAGTTTAAAACAAATACGACTAGTTAGGACTGGCATTCCTATTGGGATACCAGTCCTTTTTTTATGAGCATCAAGAAATCAAGAAATCAAGGAAAGGTTGCGGTTCGGTTATTCGTCCTGGTGATAACTGTCCATTAAGTCATCCTCTAACATGCTGAATTCCACCCACCCTGATTTGATGGCTCGATTTACTCTTAACTTTATTTTGGAGGTAAAAATGTTTGACTTGAATGAATCTCAGAAAGTTGGTAGTTTTGCTCTGCGTAATCTACGCAGGCACTTCGCC
>JBAPRX010000707.1:0-38399 GCA_049281335.1 Promineifilaceae bacterium (SeqCode) | reverse complement strand
ACTGGTTTTCCCGGTCTTGCTGGATCATCCATTTGAGTTGGGCCATTTCTGCTTTGGGCATGGTGGCGAAGTAATTTTGGAGGGCGGGGTGGACGAAGCGGTAACTGGGGCCGTTGCGTTTGAGGATGAGACGGCCGACCATTGCATCCAGAAAGGGTTGCAGGCGGTGGGGCAGCAGCCCGCTCTTGTTTAGCTGCCAGCGAAGAATGTGGTGGCGGATGAAGAACGATCCCCCGTAAAACAGGAAGCCGAAGAGCAGCCCGAAGATCAATCCACCGGCCAATCCAACCCCCAATCCAATCGAGATCCCGGAGAGCAGCCCAACACCGAGTCCAAAGACGAGGCCAACGCCAACGCCAACGCCCAGCCCGCCAATGAGGGCGTTGCGGCTGGAACGGTTAATACCTTGACCCGGAAAGGCCCGAATTCGGCTTGGCAGCGGTTTGAGGACATTGATTAACAGGCCAACCAGCCCGACAACCAGCCCGCAGATCAGCCCCCCGGTCATGGTACTGCCTAACCCGCCAGCAACGCCGCCAATTAGGCCAAAGATGGCTGCATCGCGCACATCTGCAATTGTTGGGCGGCGGAGGCCGAGTTCCTCGACAGGTTTGATTGTTCTTTGGCCGCCGACCAGTCCAAACGTCAGGATGGCTAACAGCCGAAGGCGGCGGGATGGGTTGGGTGGCAGCCAGTCTGGTTGTATGTCTTCAAAGAAAAATTGTTGGCTGCTGCGCCGGGTCAGTTGTTGGGAGAGGAAGGTGAGATAATCCAGTGACTGCAAGGTCAATTCGAGGCTGGAACCATCTCGAAGCTGGCCGAAGGTCCGCTTGAGATAGAGCTGGAAAAGCTGTCGCTGTCGTGCTTCTTTGTCTTTTATCGAGGGGCGGAAGTCGGCCAGAAAGTAGCCGCGATAGGCGAGGGCCATGAGGGAGAGGAAAAGCGGGGTTTGGGCCAGCTCTTTGAGGGTGCAGTCGTGTTGGACGGCTTTGTATAAAGCAGAAAGCTGTAATCGCTGGTCGGTCAGGGTACGGGCGATCAGTTTATCGCTTAATGGTTGGATAACAACGGCCGTAGTAAGTTTGAGTTGGGTGGCAAGGGTGTCGTACGCCTTGGTGCGGCTGCAAACGACCATTGGCAGGCGGCTGTAACCCCGTAAGCGGTTAATAGCTTTGACACACTCCTCCTGGGTAACTTCATCCAATTCGTCCAACCCGTCAAGGAGGAGGGTCAGTTGGCCCGACTTCAACAAGGCCGGAGTCACTTTCCGGGCGATCCCGTATTGGAGAAACATCTGCTCAACCAGCCACTCGTTCAGGGGCGGCCGTCTCGCGCCCCAACTGGAAAGGTTGAGGATAACGGGGATGGGTTCAAAGTTTTGGGGCGTTGCCGTTTGGAGGAGTTCGCGGGCAAGCTGAATGAGGGTGTAGGTTTTGCCGGAGCCAGGAGCGCCGAGGATAAGCAGAGAACGGCCGCTTTCGGCGAATATCTCCCAAATGGGCTTTCCGGCGGGAACGGCCGTGCGTGTGTCTGGATGGCGGTCCCACTGTTGTTTGGAGGTTTGGAGTTTTGTTGGGTCGAATGTCAGACTGAGGGCGATGTGGATGGTTTCGTTGAGCGATTTTTCGGCCGTCCAAGAGAGCCGCATGTTGGCGATTAAGGTTTTTCGCACCCTGGCGTTTTGGCGGGAGTTAATGGGCCAGGTTGGGGTTGTTTCATTTTTAGGAAGACGGCCGATGAGCGCCAGGACTCTTGAATTGGGCGAGAAAATTTCGATGATTCCGAGAAATCCAACCAGCCAGAAGCCGAGGAAGAAGAGGAACCCAGGAAACGGCCGTAACAGCGTCAGACCTAGTCCTCCAGGGCTGTTCACAAACCATCCCATAAGCGCCTGTCGCAGAAGGATGTAAACTGCGGCTGAAACGAAGAAAGTGACAACAAAAAGGATAAATTGGGCGGGACGAGAATTCATTCTGCGCAGTGGCCTTTGTTAACCTGTATTACAGCGATTTTCACAGATGGCGAAGAAGAAAAGGGCTGTACTTTGTGGAGACGGCCGATGCTTTCACTAATTTCGCCACTTTCAGCATAACATAAGAGTCACCTATATGAAATAGGGAGGCAAAAAAATTAACGCGATCAATACGCCTCTCTCGCCCCCTTTTTACGAATCATTCATATTGGGTGTTTGAGTAGATTGGTTGGTCATGGATTCTCCTTTTGAAAACAGCCACAAATAATATGAGTGGGGCCACCTGTTATATACTAGAACATAGGTTCTATTCCGTCAATGGTTTGATATTAATTGACCGTCCGCAAATCGGTTTCGCCTGTTTCATATGGGTTGAGTAGGATAGAATAGAGTCTTATGAGTGTCGTAGACAATGATGGGATTTCGGCCGAACAGGGGGTTCTGTTCGAGGAAAGCCCGGAAAGATTGAAAGTGACGATCCCCGTTAAGGTTAATTGGGTTTTATTTTCGCTCCATTCGCTGGCTTTGGGAATCTGGCTGGTAATGGTGGCGCTGATTATTATTTACCTGGTTCAGGGATTGAGTAACAGTTTCGTGCTGACGCTTTTGATACTGCTATGGACAGTCTTGTGGCTGTGGTTCGGCCGATTTTTGTGGAACCGGTGGCAGTATTATGCGGCCAACCGGGAAATTTTGTTCATTGACAAGGAACAACTGATTGTAAGACGGCCGATGTCTATTTTGGGCATCACCAATGCCTATGACTTCAAGTACGTCAGCCCGTTTTACTACAGCGATAATCATCACTGCGTGGCTTTTGATTATGCTTATGCTCATGTCTATTTCGGTCAGAGCCTTGAAGAACCGGCGGCAAGAGCTTTTATAGCGGAAATAAACGGACGGTATTTTCCTGAGGAAGAGGATGAGTGAACGGTGAAAAGTGGGTAAGGAATGAGTGAAAAGTTGGTCCTTCGCCCAGACTCTTTACTCTTAACTTTTAACTGTTCACTATTGACTGGTAAGAGATGGAATCACACGAACATATTGCCCAGCGGTTGGCCGCTTATGTTCCCCGGCGGCTGGAAGGACAAATTCGCCGGGGCGGAACGCCTGTTCCGGGGGAGATTAGTCGTTTTTTGGCGGCGACGCTTTTCTGTGACGTTTCCGGGTTTACGCGGATGGCGGAAGAGCTGGCTTCGGATGGGCCGCGTGGGGCGGAGGAGCTAAATCGGGTTCTACTGCTGACCTTCACAGCTATTATCGACCTTCTTCATGAAGCGGGCGGGTCGGTTGGTCACTTTTATGGGGACGCGATGACCGTCTTTTTCCCTGAAGAGGCGGCAGCGGCGGGGAATGGTTCTGAGGCGGCCCGCCGGGCCTGGGCCTGCGGCCTGAAGATTCAGCAGATGATGGCGGGGGGCTGGAGCCGGGTTGTTACGAATCGGCCGAGAGGGAAAAATCCTGTTTTTGAATTGACGATGCGGATTGGTTTGGGGTATGGGGAGTGTGTTGACCTGGTTGTTGGCGATCCGAAAGAGAGCCTGGAATATATTGTCGGCGGTCCGGCAATTGACGAGGCGGTTTCGGCCGAACAAGCGGCCGAATTGGGCCAGGTGTATGCCGGGGACTCTTTTCTGCGGCAGGTGAATCTTGAGAATCAGGTGGCTTTTCAGCAGGTAAGCGAAAGCCTATCTGGTGGCGATGATCTACTGTCTGTTCCCTGGCCGGAGAAGGAAACGGCCGATTTAAACGCATTGGATGACTCCGGGGCGGAGACGCTTTCCCGCTTTATGCATCCGGCGCTGGCGGAGCGGCTGGAAGTGACCGGGGGCGATTTTCTGGCGGAACATCGCCCGGTTACGAGCCTGTTTGTTCAGTTTGAGGGCATTGATTTTACGGCCGAAGATGTTGGCAACCGGCTGCAACTCTACTATGAGTGGGCCAGGGAGACAGTCGGCCGTTATGGGGGCGTAAACAGCCATCTGAACCGGGTTCTGACCGGAGATAAAGGCAACCAGCTACATATTATCTTTGGTGCGCCGGTGGCCCCGGATGCGCCGGAACAGGCGGTCCGGTGTGCGCTGGCGTTACTGCGAGAGAAACCGGCTTTTATCTCCTGTCAGAAGATTGGTCTGGCGGCAGGCAGGGTTTTCGCCTGTCCGGTCGGGTCGGAGCAGCGGCGAGAGTATACGGTCGTGGGGGATGTCGTGAATCTCTCTGCCCGGTTAGCCCAGGTTTGCCCCACGAATAGTCTGGTCATAGATGAGATGGCACTGGAACGGTGCCGGGGCTGGTTGGAATATGAGGAACTGCCAGCGGTGGCCTTGAAAGGCAAGCAGGAGCCGGTTGCCCTTTACCGGGCGG
Source organism: Promineifilaceae bacterium (SeqCode) (assembly GCA_049281335.1). Taxonomy (GTDB): domain Bacteria; phylum Chloroflexota; class Anaerolineae; order Promineifilales; family Promineifilaceae; genus JAKEFB01. The sequence continues at coordinate 34,063 of JBAPRX010000707.1, read as the reverse complement.
TAGGGGAGAAGCTGGTGGCGAATAGTCTCCAAGCCCATTTCGGCCGTTGGCAGCGACCTTTGATTGGCCGGGAAGACGAGTTGGAAATCCTGATTGGCGGAATGGAAGCGGCTTTTCGCGGCGTTGGCGGGGCGGTTGCTATCTCCGGGGCGTTGGGAATTGGTAAGTCGCGGCTGCTGGCGGAAGGCGGCCGATATTGGCTGGAAAATGGGGGACAGGTATTGATTGGCGAGAGCCAACCTCACACGAGCGAGACGCCTTTTGGCCTCTGGTTGGGAATCTGGCGAGAGTTTTTGGGATTACGGCCGAATATGTCTGAGGCGGTTCAGGCGGAGGTGGTTGTTTCTCGGATTGAGGGCCTGTACCCTGAAGCCGGCGCCGATATTGCGTTTTGGGGCGAGGTGTTAGGCATTGAGATAGACGTCGGGGAATCATTTGACCAGCTTCCGGCCGATGTGCGGCAGGCCCGTCTCTTTAATCTGGTGCGGCAATGTTTTCAGAATTCGGCCCGAATGAAGCCGTTGTTGATTGCCCTGGAAGATATTCACTGGGCGGACCAGGCCAGCCTCGATTTGGTCAATACGCTGGGGGATTATCTACGAGAGATACCGATTTTTGTGGTGGTGACGTTTCGGCCAGGTGACCCTATTGCGCTTGATTTGCTGAACCAGCCGATTTGCACGCCGCTTGTTTTGAGTGACCTGCCTTCGGACAAGGCGCGGGAGATGGTTCACAACCTGTTAGGGGTGACGGAACTGCCACCTACTGTGGAACGGCATCTCGGCCTGCGGGACAGAGATGGGTTGAGCAGTCCGGTGAATCCTTTGTTTTTGGAGGAGGCGCTCCGGGTGATGCTGGAAAGTAAGGTTATCACCGTGAATGGCTATGTCAGGGTGGACGAGAACCGGCTGCAGCGGATGCAGGTTCCAGACAGTATTCATGGGCTGCTGCTGGCCCGGTTGGATGGGCTGCCCGCAGCCAGCCGGGATGTGCTGCAAATTGCTTCGGTGATCGGCCGACAGTTTGCGCTTGATATCTTGAACCGGATTATGCCGCGCCAGTCACAGGGCAACCTCGTTCACTTGCTGAATGGGCTGTCGGTGGCGGAAATGGTGCAGTTGATTCATGCTGACCCGGAGCTGACTTACCTTTTCCAACATGCGATGACCCAGGAAGTGGCTTATGAGAGTTTGCCGTATTCCCGGCGGCAGATGCTCCACGCCGCCATTGCGGATTGGCTGGTGGAACGGTATCAGGATAATTTGCGGCCGTTTTACCCGATGCTGGCTTACCATTACAGCCAGACGGATATTCATGAGAAGGGGTTGGAGTTTGCGTTGGCGGCGGCTGATGATGCGCGGGACATTTATGCGAATCGGGAGGCGGTAGAGCTGTATAAGCTGGCGGAGTCTCATTTGAAGGCGATGGGGCTGGAAGAGTGGTGGGAAACGGCCGTTCGGATCTATCTATCACGCGGGGAGGTCCATAAGCTTTTGGGGGATTTTGCGGCAGCAACGGCCGATGTTGAAAATGCCCTGACTCATATTGAGGAAAGTGGGCAGGACGAGAAGAAGGGGGCCGCCAGTAATTTATTGGCCGAGATTCGCTACCGGCAAGGGAACTATGCCGAAGCGAAGATGCTAACGGATGAGGTCATTGCTGAAATGGCGGGGGAGGATTTCTCTGCTGAAATGGCGCGGGCGCATATCTGGCATGGGATGGCAGCGGCGGCGCTGCTGGAATATGATCACGCTTACGATCATTTGAAAAAGGCAGAGGAAATTAGTCTGGCCGTTGGCGATGCTCAACGACTTTCAGGCGCGTTGGAGGGGTTGGCTTTTGTTCACTATTCGCGGCAGGAACTGGCGCTTGCATTGGAGGTGATGCAGCGCGGGGTGGTTATTAAGCGGGATTATGCGACCCCGGCTAATTATGGCATTGCGCTGAATAATGTGGCCTTGATTCAGTCTAGTTTGGGGCTGGCGGAGGCGGCATTGGAGACGTTAAATCAGGCGGCGGCGATTGCGGAGGACACGAGCCGGAATGTTTTTGCGATTGTGTTGAGCAATCGGGCGGAGATTTTTTCTTATCTCGGCCGTTATGAAGAGGCGGAGCAGGATTTTGAACGGGCTGTTCAGTTATTTACCCAGATGGATGATCCTTATTCACTGGCGATGGCGCATTTGTTGTGGGGGTATGAGTATTGCATTGTGCAGGAGAAGTGGGCGGCGGCACAGCTTCATTTTGACCGTGCCTGTGAGATTTTTGATTTCCAGTCGGGCAATTATCCAGAGGAACGGGCAAGGTTGTTGATTGGGTTGGGCTGTCTGGCGGCTGGGTTGGGAACGGCCGAGGATGCGTATACGGAGTTCCAGTCGGCGTTGGCGATTATTGAGGATAAGGAGCTGAACTGGTGGAAACCGGCCGTTCATTATTTTATTGGGTTGTGGTATTTTGAGCGGGGAGAGGTGAGTGTGGCCCAGGACTGCTTCAGGATGGCGGTTGAGACTGCGGGCGACCGGGGATGCCCGGATTATCTGCCGCTGGCTTTGTTGGGATTGGCGCAGGCAGAGGAGGATGCTGAGAAAAAGGTGGGGTATTTGCGGGCGTGTATCGAAACGGCCGAAGCCCGTTCCCGGCATCGGGATCGGGTCTATTGTTTGGAAACGGCCGAGGCGCTGCTGGCGAAGTTAAAAGTTGGAAGTTAAAAGTGAAAAGTTGGAGTGGGCGGTAAAAGGTTTGCTTTTTACAACCCACTTTTTACTGTTAACTTTTTGCTACTTACTGGATTAGCCGCCGGGGATCCACTGTCCCTTCGTGGTTCGGCCGGTCAGGGGACCGGCGAAATCGTCGAAGTTGTCGGGGTTGAGTTCGCTGAGGCGTTTCCGTTCATCGGCCGTCAGGGTGTAGCCTTTTAGGGCTTGATCAGGGTCGTTGAAAAGTAATTTGCGATAATTTTCATCATCAATTGCCCGTTCGATAATGGCAATGACATCGGCTTTAGACATTTATTCCTCCTGAGTTGAGTAAATCATCATTTACTTGAAAGTTTATTTATAGAATTTTTGGTGATTTACCTTACTCCATATTTTGGAGCGTTATTGGTTCTTGCTGCGGTTTGCAGACACCGCAATAAATACTACCGGAGACGACAATGGCTTTGTATTCTCCGGCCTTGTTTTGATAGGTGTGGATGATATAGGGCATTTCTTGAACGTGCGCTTTGCAGACAGCACGGCCGCAAAACTGACATACGGCGTGGGCGGGTCGTTCGCAGTGCCAGCATTCCATCGTAAATCCTTATTCCGTCAGGTATAAGTCTTTGGTTGCCAGAAAATCGGCCGCCAATAAAAAGAGAATGGTTGCATACAGAAGCATGACAGCCGGGGCCAACGACTGGGTGCGGTTGAATGCGCCGTTGATAGTGGCGTTGGCGATGGCGCTGAAAGGCCAAAAAACAAGGCCGAGTATATTTTGTACCAGATCGGCCGCTGTCTGACTAAGCCAGTTGCTAAATTGGAAAACGTTGGAGCCAAAGCCTACCCATCCTTGAGCAAGCATATCGTTGCCCAGCTTGGAAAGTAGATTGGCGAACCAGTTAACAATCGTTCCGGCGCTGCCTCGGCCGTAGAGTAAGATGAGCAGGACGCCATAGATGTACACACGTGACCAGCCGGAAGTGACCAGGTCGGAGGCATGAAGGGCCAGTACGCCAAAGAGAATGTTGGCGGCGATCCACAAGGGTGGGATTTCGATCATCTGGCGGAGGGCCAGGTCTGGCCCGTTTAGCAGCAGGGCGACGATAGCGACGACGATCTGGATTGAGAAGGCGAAGGTAATGGCAGACAGCATAACGGCCGTCAGGTATTCGACCCGACTTTGAAGGCGAACAATGAGGGGGTAATGGATGGATTGGTTGGCTCTGGCTGCAACGGTGAGCGTGACCAGGAAGGTTAGACCGGCGCCAAAGAGACCCAGGACAAGAATGTAGTAATCGGTGTCGGGGGTGTGCTGGCGGGGATCAAGGAATATGATGTAGTAGGCCAGCGTGAGCATGAAGTAGAGCAGCCCACTTAATGATAGGAGAAGAGAACGGAATAGATAGAGAGTCAGGGTTAGAATTCGTTGGGTCATCGAATTGCCTCTGCGTAGATTTCTGCCAGGGTGACGCGGTTTTGTTCGACTTTGAGAATGTCATACCCGGCGCCGATGAGGATGCTGAGAATCTGACGGCGGAGAGTCATGGCCTCTTTGTTCAGGATAATTTCATTGTCGTCCACCCCGATTTCCGGATGGAGCGAGGTGAGCACCGGAACCATCGGTTCGAGGGGTTTGTCTACGCGGATGGTTGCATACGGCCGTACTGACAGGGCGCCTTCCATTTTGTTTTGGTAGTGGAGTTTGCCATTGTTTAGGATGATGAGACTGGTGCAAACCTGAGTGACTTCTGCCAGTTGGTGGGAAGCCAGAAGGATGGTCCGACCCTGGCTGTTCAGGCTTTGAATCTGGCGGCAAATCTCTGCCTGTCCTTCGGGGTCGAGACCATTGGAGGGTTCGTCGAGGAGCAGCAGCGAGGGACTGCCGATGAGGGTTTGAGCCAGACCTAAACGCTGGCGCATTCCTTTGGAACAGTCATTGATTTTTTTATCTGCTTCCTCGGCAAGGTTGACCATTTCCAGACTTTCGTCAACCCGTTGTTTGGCTTCGGAGCCGTTCAGATTACTGAGGGAGGCGACGAGTTCCAGATATTGACGGATCCGGAGGCGGTTAGGGAAGAGCAGTCGTTCGGGTTTGTAGCCAATTGTGGGCCATTCGGAGCCAGACGGCCGAATGCGGCCGGCGTCGGGTGTGATAAAACCGGCAATGAGTTTGAACAGAGTTGTTTTTCCGGCACCATTTGGCCCAAGAACCCCCAGCACTACGCCTTGTGGTATGGTTAGGGAGAGGTTGTTTACGGCCGTCAGGGTGTCAAATCGTTTGGTGACGTTTGTTAGCTCGATCACGTTTCAGGCAGACCTTCTTTGTTGAATTGGTCAGTAGTTTACCATTCGCGCTAATAGTTTCAAGTTGAAGGGGCAGGGAATGGTTTCCTTAATCGAGAATTAAAGTAATAATTCATGCTGGCTCGGTTTGGAACCGGTCAGAGCAGGCGTGTGTGGCTGTGTTTGCAGAATGGCGATCTGACAGTGGATAATAAAGGGATGCAAAATAGGACGGAAAATCACCAGCAGGGAGAACATTCTCATATGGAACATTCACATATGGATGACCATACTTACCATCAGGGGAGTGATAGTCATGGGGGCAATACGGATCACGAGGGACATGGCGGTCATGGCGGACACGAGCTTATGTTCCGGGATCGGTTTTGGGTATGCCTTGTCTTAACGATTCCGGTCCTTATTTTCAGCTCGGCCGTTCAAGATTGGCTCAACTATACCACACCAGATTTTCCCGGCAGTAGTTGGATAACACCGGTTTTGGCGATTGTGATCTTCATTTATGGAGGGCTGCCTTTCTTGCAGATGGCGAAGGGGGAGCTTGAAGGACGAGAACCGGGGATGATGACGCTGATTTCGCTGGCGATTAGCGTGGCTTTTATTTACAGTCTGGCGACGGTGTTTTTTGAATTGGGGGAAAGTTTTTTCTGGGAGTTGGTGACGCTGATTGATGTGATGCTGTTGGGGCATTGGATGGAGATGCGGAGCGTGCGGCAGGCGTCAGGTGCGTTGGATGAGCTGGCGAAGTTGATGCCGGACACGGCCGAACTGATTCAGGCGGATGGCTCGACGAAAGAAGTTGCCGCTGGTGAACTGGAAGCGGGAAATAAAGTGCTGGTTCGACCTGGGAGCAGTATTTCGGCGGACGGGACGGTATTTGACGGCCGTTCCGATGTGAATGAGGCGATGATCACGGGGGAATCAAAGCTGGTGAAGAAGGAGGTTGGAGACGGCGTTATTGGCGGCACGGTCAATGACGGTGGAGGGAGTTTGCGGGTTGAGATTACGGCCGTTGGGGAGGATACGGCCCTTTCGGGCATTATGAGGCTGGTCAAGGAGGCGCAGGAGAGTAAGTCGAAGACGCAGCTTCTTGCCGACAGGGCAGCGGCTCTCCTGTTTTATACGGCGCTGGGAGCGGCGATTCTGACAGGAATCGTTTGGATTTTGGCAGCCGGTTTTGAGGTTGAGGTGTTGAAGCGGGTTGTTACGGTGTTGGTCATTGCCTGTCCACACGCGCTGGGGCTGGCTGTGCCACTGGTTGTGGCGATTACGACCTCCTTGTCGGCCAGAAATGGTATTCTGATTCGGGATAGGCTGGCGTTGGAGGCGGCGCGAGAGCTGGATACGATTATTTTTGATAAGACGGGGACGCTGACGAAGGGGGAGCAGGGGGTGGTTGGTACGATGACGGCCGATGGAGTGGAGGAAGACGAGGCGCTTGCCCTTGCGGCGGCCCTTGAGGGGGATTCTGAGCATGTCATAGCGAAAGCCATTATTGAGTCTGCTCGTGGAAAGGGGCTGGATTTGCCCAAGGTTGGGGCATTTGAAGCGCTGCGAGGGCGTGGTGTGCAGGGCAGCTATGAGGACCAGGATATTTATGTTGGCGGGCCGCGTTTGTTGGCTTTTTTGGAGTTGTCTCCACCGGAGGGGATTGAACGGTTTGGCCGGGAAGCGGGTGAAAAGGGGCAGGCTGTTGTTTATCTGGTGCGGAATGGCGAGGTTACGGCCGCTTTTGCGCTGGCGGATGTCATTCGGCCGGAGAGCCGTGAGGCGGTGAAACGGCTGCACGAGATGGGCATTGAGGTGGCAATGCTGACCGGTGACAGTGAAGCGGTGGCCCGCAGCGTTTCCGAGGATTTGGGTATTGACCGTTTTTATGCCGAGGTGCTGCCGGAGGATAAGGACAAGAAGGTCAGCGAGTTACAGGGTCAGGGGAAGAAGGTGGCGATGGTGGGGGATGGCGTGAACGACGCGCCTGCGCTGACACGGGCCGATATTGGGATTGCGATTGGCAGTGGGACAGATGTGGCGGTTGAATCGGCCGGGTTGATTCTGGTGCAAAGCAATCCGTTGGATGTGGTCAAGATTATTGAATTAAGCCAGGCCAGCCATCGCAAGATGCTTCAAAATATCTGGTGGGCGGCGGGGTATAATATTGTAGCGATTCCATTGGCTGCGGGTGTTTTGGCTCCCTGGGGGATTAATATGCCCCCGGCTGTAGGTGCGCTTATTATGTCGGCCAGCACGATTATTGTGGCGTTGAATGCTCAGACGCTGCGGGGGACGGTTTTGGGGAGAGGGCCGACCACGAGCTAGCACGAATTATTTTCATATAATCGGTAGGCGCGGAGTTGTTGGCTGGCTTAATGGTTTTTGAGTGTAGGAGGGGTTGGATTCGACGGGGTGAAATGGAGTTGTTATAATCCAGCGTTTGGAAATTAGACGAACTTGATTATCGGAATTTATCAAGGGCAGCGTGCGAGGCACATTCCGGAAAATAAATTTTGTGCGTTGTCTCTTTGGGAAAGATATCCATAGAGGAGATATTTAAATGGATTTATCTGCATTTGCACCTTATTTCAGCGTAGCTGAAATTGTGATTGGCATTGTATTGGTTGTTTTGGTTTTGCTACAGACTAAAGGCTCGGATTTGGGCGGTTTTATGGGTGGAGATACCAGCACGGGTTATCGGACAAAACGTGGGATGGATGCGACGATGCACCGTGTTACTATCGGGTTTTCGGTCGCTTTCTTTATCTGCACCATTTTGACCTTTGTTGCCCTTGGGCAGGCTGGTTAGGCTGGTAATGAGTAATTGTGTAATCGGGTAACTGGATTTTGGAATTTGCCTGGTTATTTGATTACCAATTAACTTGAAATTTCCCCTTCCTTCATTATGAAACCCAATATCCGCTGGCAGCTTTTGTTGGCTGCCGGGTGTCTAGGTCTGATTTTGGCCTTTCTCTCTTTTCGAGGGCATAAGGTTGTGATTCAGGCGGATGGGGGGACGGTTCAAACGGCCGATGCCTCAGGCGTCTGTACCGCTCGTATTCCGGCTGCGGGATGGACGCTGGTGGAAGGCATTATCGGCCGTCCTCAGTATATTAATCCGCTGCTGGCCGAAGCGAACCCGGTGGACCAGACGTTGTCTGACCTGGTTTTTGATGGGTTGACGCGATATGATGAAAACGGCCGATTGGTTCCGGATTTGGCCCAGTCGTGGAGCTTTTCGGAGGACGGCCGTCATGTTTCTTTCTCGCTCCGCACTGATGTGAAGTGGCACGATGGGGAACCGTTTACGGCCGAGGATGTGGCTTATACCTATGGGCTGCTCCAAAATGAGAATTTCCCGGCGGCGGATGAGCGAGTCAGGACATTGTGGGAGTCAGTTGCTATTACAGTAACGGGCGAGCTGTCAGTTGAGTTCAAACTACCGCAGCCTTATAGTCCTTTCCTTGATGCTACGACGCAGGGTATCCTGCCAGCCCATTTGTTGGATGGAACCAATCCCAGCAGGCTGCTGGATGCCTCTTTCAACCGGATGCCAATTGGAACCGGCCCGTTTTTGGTTGAACGGGGCAGCGATTGGCAGGAGAGTGGCGTGCTGCGACTTCAATCGAACCCTGATTATTGGCAGCAAAGCCTTTATTTGGATACGTTGGAGTTTCGCTTTTTCCCGGATGGACAGGCGTTGGCGGAGGCGTTTGAGTCGGGAGAGATTCAGGCTATCAGTACCATTCCGGCGGAAGATTTACCGGCGTTGATCACGACTCCGGGGCTGGGAATTTATAGTTCGGAGGGGGATGAATATACCCAACTATTGTTTAATCAGACGGATACAGGACTCGACGCGCTGCGGGATGTTCGGGTGCGGAAGGCGCTGGCTTATGCGCTGGATAAGGGAGCGTTGATTGATGGGGCCGTTGATAGTCAGGGGCTTCCGTTGGATGGGCCATATTTGCCAAGTTCCTGGGCGTATAATGAGGGGCTGCTGACCCGATATACATACCAACCGGAGACGGCCGCTTCTTTGTTTGCAGATGCAGGTTGGACGATTCCAGAGGGCGGCACAACCCGGCAGCAGGGGGATGCAATGCTGTCACTGAGGTTACTGACCAGTGATGATGTGATTCACCGCGATCTGGCTGACCTGCTCGCTTCACAATGGGCGGCTGTTGGCGTTGAGACGGAGATAGAGACCGTGCAGCCGGTTTCGTTGACGGCCGTGTTGGCGGAACGGGCTTTTGATGTGGCTGTGATTGATGTGACGCCGCCGGGTGATCCCGATTTGTATGATTTTTGGAGCCAGGAGGCGATTATCCGGGGGCAAAATTATGGTGGCTGGAATAATCAGCGGGCAAGCGAGGCGCTGGAGGCGGCGCGGAAGCTGACGACCCAGGATGAGCGCCAGCCGTATTACGAGGCGTTTTTGAAGTTTTATGATACGGATTTACCGGCTCTGACACTTTATCAGCCGGTGGTTACATTTGGGTTGGCGGAGAATGTTGAAGGGGCGGATGTCGGCCGTTTTACGTCGCCCAGAGAGCGGTATAAGACACTGGCGAACTGGTTTGTGGAGTATGAGGAAGTGGCGGTTCCCTGTCCGGAGAGTTGACAGTAATCAGTCCAATTCCAATTTGCAATTACTCAGAACCTTTCACGGGTCAAACTTTTCGCTTTTCACTTTTAACTGCTAACTTCCTCAGGGCGGCGTCGAATTTCGATGGGGCCGAAGAGGATGGGTTGGATGGCGTCTACTTCGTAGCGTTTGATGAGTTCGAGGACGGCGAGGAGGGTGATAGAGACTTCGACTCGGCCGTTTTCCCCCGTCAGAAGTTCGTGAAAAAAGATTTGTTCATGAGTCTTAATCCAGTTGCGGAGTTTGGACATCTGGCCTTCGATGGTGATGGAACGTTTTTTGACGGCGACGGTGACGCTTTCTTCTAGCTGGTCGTTTCGTTCCAGGGCAGCTTGAACGGCCGAGATAAGGGAGTCAATGGTGATGCCGCTCAGATCAAGGTGGCTTTCCAGCTTGGGGGGTGGGGCCAGTCGCAGGTAGGTTCGTAATCCCATCCCTTCCCGTTCGGCCAGCCAGGCCGCGACCAGCTTGAACCGTTTGTATTCCCGCAATTGGCGGGCCAGGGCTTCGGCGGGGTCCTCTTCTTCCTCATCATCTAAATAGGCGGATGGCATTTGAGGCAGCAGCGCCCGGCTTTTTATCAGGACCAACCGCGCTCCGATGACGAGGAAGTCTATCAGGTGTTCGACCTTTTCCTGTTTTAGCTGCTCGATCTGATCCAGATATTGTTCGGTAACGGTCGAGAGGGAGATGGCGGTTATGTCAAGTTCATTGCGTTCAATGAGATGAAGCAGCAGGTCGAGGGGGCCGGTGAAGGCAGGGAGTTCAATGCGGTAGCTTCCGGTTGTCATAGGAGGTTGATCAGGGCGTAGAGGATGAGAATGATGAGAAAGAGGCCGATGGCAAGCCCCATCAAGATAAACATCTTTCGCTCTTGTTGTTTTTGATGTTGGATTCGGCGGCGAATTTCAGCCTGACGTGCCTCTTCGATAGCCATTAGCTCCCCCATGCGGCGGTTGGAGTCTTGTTCTTCGATTTCTTGAATTGCTTTTGCCCGTTGTCGTTGTTCGAGGAGGCGGTCGGCCGTTTTTGTGGCGTAGTTACCGGAAATAAAGTCCAGAATGTCCATCGCATTGCCACATTCACGGCAGTATTCATCCCCGGCCCAATTTTTGGTGTTGCATTTGCGGCAGATGCGGGTGAGGGCGGTTCCACAGTGGCCGCAGATAGAGGCTTCGTCTTCATTGTAGGTATTGCAGTTGGGACAGAGATGACCGCGTAAGATGAACTGGCTTCCGCAAGCGTCGCAGGTGATGTGTCGGCCGTGTTCACGAATGTCAATAGGATTACGGCAGTTGGGACAGGCGACTTCGGTTAAGAGTTCGTTGGTCATGACTGACTCCTGGGTCTCATAATGCAGTATACGAATCCATTCATTTCAACCAGGTTGGTTGTTTCATATCGCTGGCCGATGACGTCCAGAACTGGAGGCGGGTAAAATTGTGCTCGGAGAACAATTGTATCAAAGGACTGGCTGTTGAGCATGGACAGCATCTCTGTCAAATCTACTTCATTATTATTATACAGATTTAGCAACTGTGTGGGATTAGTGACAACATCTCGGCCGATGTAGATGTTGAAACCGGCGTCTTCGCTGAAAGCGGCCGTTTCGCCTTCCAGGATGAGGTTTGAGATAGTGATTCCGGCGGCTTTGTCCTCGGCGTTGGGAGGACGGCCGAGAAGCGTAGCGCCGACCGAATCAACATAGGGAATGGGAACGGCCGGTCGGCCATCGGAGCAGGAGGTTTGAGGCGGGATCATGACCTCGGTTGGTTTGCCCAGCGCGGCAGCAACGGCTTTGAGCGCCGGGGTGTGGGTGGGCATGTGGAAGAGTTTGTTGGCCTGGAAGAGGAGCAGGATGGGGATGATGGTCAGCAGGGCGAAGTAGACTCTCAGGTCGCGCTGTTTGCTCCAGTCCAGAATGCGGTTTAACAGGAGGCCGGAGAGAATGCAGGCGGCGGCAATAGAGGTGGCGAAGTAGGATTCGCCCGCGCCCCATTTTCCGGCGGAAATGCTGTTAACGACAGTGACAACGAACCAGATAGTATACAGCGAGAGGCGTTCCATATAAAGCTGGTAAACGGCGTAGAGTCCGGCCAGGAGGATGAAAACGGTGTGGAGGTTGAACCATTGGCGGAAAAGGCCGATGGCCTGCTCTGGAATGAAGGGGTTGAGGTTGGCGGTGACGGTATTGAGGAGCCATTGGCCGTTGGTTGCCAGGTCTATGGCAAGGAAGATAGCCCCGGTAACGGCCGCAAAGGGAATGGCCCAGAGGATGGCCCGTTTGGGTTGGCGCAGGAAAAGGAAGAGGAAGACGGCAATGACGGTGGCATAGGCTAATTGTTTGGTGTAGCCGGCGAATAGGAGAAGCAGCAGGACAATGACCAGCCCTTTTTCATTGGAACGGCCGCTTTCTTCCTCTCGTTCGACGATCACAGTTAGAAAAACAACAGCAAGCGTCTCGAACATGACCATGAACATCTGCTGCCGGAAGAGAGGGCCAACGTGATAGACGTAGTTGGAGGCCAGAAAGCCCAGCCCGGCAATGAGCGACAACCACCAGCGTTTGCCTCGCCGGTGAACGGCATAGCCGATGGCAAGCGCCGTTATAAGTGTTCCCAGGTAGCCAACAAAACGGCCGGTCCAGTATTGCGGCCCGAAAATCCAGACCAGCGGGACGGTGACGACATGGAACAGGGGCGGATAGTTGGAAGAATAGAAGGGGTAGTGGTCGTTGTCCCGATAAGGCCATTGCCCCTGGCTGAAGAGGACGGTGTCCATCAGTTCAAAGCCTTCGCCCTGATCGTAGTCGAAGGGGAATTTGAAGAGAGAGACGGCGTAGATGTTGTAGACGATGAAGTAGCCGATAAAGGCGAGGAGGGCCAGAGCGATGAGGGTATAGGGTAAAAAGTATAAGTATTTATTGAGAGTGGGGTTGGTAGAGGAAGTAGTGGTCATTTTTTTATTATTAATTGGTGAATGGGTGAACTGTGAATGGTGAATGAATCTTCCTTACACAGAAAATTACCAATTACCAATTACTTTCATGCAGGACGGTTGCCGAGGGGGAGTAGGGAGAGGCCGACTAGAATGATGACGCCGCCAACGATGATTGCCAGCCGTTGGGTTGGGCCGATGCCATCAAAATCGGCCGTTCCGGTCAGGTCTCTGGCGAACATGGCGGCAATACCTAAAAAACCAATCATAACAAATCCAATACCGAGCATACGTTTTGTAATCATGCGCCTAAAATTTTAGCTGAAAATGGCTTAACTGCCACCTGCCCGAAAGACGAAAATTTTTGCCGATTTTTGCCTATACAGATATTTGTCTGAACATAACAGTATTGGTATAATCCCGACCCTAACTTACATATTGAGTACGAAGTACATAATTCACACTTTGGAGTGCCGCTTGAAGAGCGGTTTTTCCATTTTAGAGGGGTTTATGATGACAACGACAAAGAAGCCATATTTGTTAACCGAAGACGGCGTGAAGCGGTTAACAGAGGAATTAGAACGATTAACAACAGAAGGGCGAGAAGCAATGGCGGATCGCCTTTATAATGCTTTCCAAGATGGTCAAGATGACGATTTTGTGGAAAATGCGGAACTAGAAGCAGCGCGGAATGAACTGTCTTTTATGGAGGGGCGCATCCAGGAGTTAGAAGATATTCTGAATCATTACCAGCTTATTGAAGACAATGGCCCGCATGACACAGTTCGAATCGGGGACCATATTACAATTGTAGAAAAGGGGTTTGATGAAGAAGAGACGTACCATTTGGTTGGCGCGGCTGAAGCGGACCCGGTAGACGGCCGTATTTCAAATGAAAGCCCGCTTGGCAAGGCGTTGTTGGGGGCCAAAGTCAAGGATGTGGTGAAGGTCAACGCGCCAAACGGGGTAATAGAATTTCGCATAGTAAAAATTGGCTAGACTGCTGATAAGCGAAGTTTTACGAAGATTAAGCCAATCTCGATAATATCACCCGAAGCCCGTACAAGTGACGGGCTTTTTGTTAGGGACAATGTCCCAGGCAGCTTGAATAAAAAGGAATTATTGCGAGGTATAGATGAGTTGGGAACCTACACAACTGGAAGAGCAGCGGCTAACGAAGCTGGCGGCATTGGAAGAAGCGGGGATTGACCCATTTCCTATTCATGTGGAACGGAGCCATAAAATTTCTGAGGCGATTGATTTGTTTTTGTCCCAGGAGAATAAGGAAGAGGCGGAACCGGAAACGGTGACGGTTTGCGGCCGTTTGCTGAGTTTGCGGGATATGGGCAAGACAGTTTTTGCGGATATTGAGGATGGAAGCGGCCGTATTCAGTTATTCGTGCGCCGGGAAGCCGTTGGCGAGGAGCCGCACCGCATTTTCAGGAAGCTCCTTGACCTGGGTGACTTCATTCAGGTGAGCGGCACGCTGTTCCGAACGCGAATGGGGGAGATCAGCGTCCGGGTGGGTGATTGGCGGCTGTTGAGCAAGTCTGTTTCGCCGCTGCCGGTGGTGAAGGAGCAGGAGGTGGATGGGGAACTCGTCCGCTACAGCGCTTTTGCTGATGTGGAAGAGCGGTACCGGCAGCGATATGCCGACCTGGCCGTCAACCCGGAGGTGCGGGACGTTTTTCGCACTAGGGCGAAGATTTTGAGTTCCCTGCGGCGGTTCTTTGACGACAACGAGTTCCTGGAAGTAGAAACGCCGATTATGCAGCCCATTTATGGCGGGGCAGCGGCACGGCCGTTTACCACGTTCCACAACCAGTTAAAGCAGGAATTGTACTTGCGAATCTCTTTTGAATTATATCTCAAGCGGCTGCTGGTTGGCGGGTACGAACGGGTCTATGAGATCGGCCGAGATTTTCGGAATGAGGGCGTTGACGCCACCCATAACCCGGAGTTCACCCAGCTTGAGTTTTACGCCGCCTATTGGGATTACCGGGATGTGATGGACTTTACGGAACGGATGCTGGCTTATGTGGCGGAGCAGGTGCATGGGACAACGACGATCACATTCCAGAATCAGACGATTGACCTGGGGCAGACATGGCAGCGGATTACGCTGCGGGATGCGATTAAGCAGTTTGCCGAGATTGATTATATGGAGTACCAAACGGCCGAGTCGCTGGCGGCTGCCATTCGGGAAATGGGGGGTCATGCGCCGAAGGACAGCAGTTGGGGCAAACTGGTTGATGGCTTGTTGGGGGATTATGTGGAGCCGCGTTTGATTCGGCCGACTTTCATCACCGAATACCCGCGTGATATTTCCCCGCTGGCGAAGGGAATACCGGGCGATCCCAGGCACGTGGAACGGTTTGAGTTCTTCATCGCCGGAATGGAGATGGGCAACGCCTTTTCGGAATTGAATGATCCGATTGAGCAGCGCAAACGGTTTGAGGAGATGCAGCAGCTTTATCAGAAGGACGACGAAGAGGCCCACCCGGTTGATGAGGATTATATTCGGGCCATGCGATATGGAATGCCGCCCAATGGGGGTTTCGGCATGGGCGTTGACCGGCTGACAATGCTCATGACGGATAACACCACCATCCGCGAGGTGCTGCTGTTCCCGCATTTGCGCGAGCGGTGATCAACGATTCCTGAGAGCTGGACACAATGGAAGCAGCTTTGGAGAGCTTTGTACTTCGGGGAGAATCGGATATTCAATTGATGCGAGATTTAATCGAGCATCTACCGGGTGATTCAACAGTCGTTGACTTTGAAGAATCCATGCTGCTGAGTTCGGTAAGAGCCACAACACGCCTCTGGCAGGACAATGAGAAAATTGTCGGATTTGCCTTTGTTGATGATTACAACAACCTCCGTTTTGAAATTGAGGCTGAGTCCCGAACTATCCAACTCGAGGATGAAATTATGAAATGGGGGACCAGTTGCGTTAAAAAACGCAACATCGAGAGTGCTTCAAACCACACTCTGGATGCTGCTTTTAGCACTGATAAGGTCTGGCAGATTGCTATGCTGGAGAGAGGTGGATTCGTGCGGTCAAGCCGGCGAACGTTGCGTTACGCTCGTTCACTGAGTGAGCCGCTTATACCATATGCCTTTCCTTCAGGATTTTCCCTCGGAGCGGCGGGGGACTACGATGTAGAGAGATTAGTGGCTTTACACCGGGCTGCATTTGGCACAGAAAATATGACTGTGGCCCAGCGTCTGGCTGTGATGCAAGCACCAGGATATGAAGAAGACCTGGATATAGTGGCAGTTTCCCCTGAAGGGGATTTAGTAGCTTTTTGTATCTGTGGTTTCGAGGACGAAGACGATACTAAAAGGGTAGGTTTTACTGATCCAATCGGCACTCATCCAGCTTATCAACGACGGGGACTGGGAAAGGCCATCGTTATGGCCGGATTAAAACGACTTAGAAACAGAGGGGTATCCATTGTAGAGTTAGGCACCAGCAGCACAAATCTGCCCATGCAGCGATTAGCAGAATCTATGGACTTCAGCTGCGTATCTGAGAAGTTGTGGTTTTCCAAAGAGGTATTATCCGCACCTAATACAAACGTTTTTCGTAGCTCTCGTCAATGAATTCTTGCAGTTCATCAACAGAACAACTCAGGTTGGCATGGTCAATGAGGATGCGGGAGAGGGAGGACATATCGCTTGAGTCTTGCCAAAGGTCGGGCTGCCAGATTTTGGAGCGAATCATGCTTTTGGCACAGTGCATGAACGCTCTCTGAACCTTCACCACAATAGCCAGATTTGGCAATTTGCCTTTGACCGCCATTTGCTCCCGCAGCCAATTATCCCTGACAATGATTGCGCTTCCACTGACGCGCAGCGTTTCCCGTTTGCCCGGTATGAGGAAGAAGAGGGCCACCTGGTCGTTTTCAACGATGTTTGTCAGGGTATCTATACGGCCGTTCCCAATACGGTCTGGAATAGCAATCGTTTGATTATCTAGTATCTGTACAAAACCCGGTGGATCGCCTTTTGGCGAGATGTCCAAATTGCCATCTCCGTCAGAGGATGCCAACAGTAGATAGGGTGAGCGGGCTATGAACGCCTTACAGTGATCGTCGAGAATTGGGATCACTTTGTTAGCGTTCATGTCGCTTGGATACCCAATTATCTCTCGAAGCGTTTTTTCGTCAGCGATAATTTCGTTAAATTCCTTTTCCATTTCAATTATCCTTTTCCTAGCCCAACCGCTTGCTCAATGATTCCCAGTTGGGGGGTTGTTTTTGGCTCAGCAGTTGGCGTTCTTGCTCAATGTTGTATTCGATGTATTGGTGGGTGACTGTCCAGCCTTTGCCCTCTTCCCAGGTCAGCAGGCCATATTTAGCCCGCGAATCGCCGTCAAGGGGGAGGCTGACAGAGCTAATGTTTGCCAGAACGATATGGCCCCAATGACGGATGTTAGGAATGTGGACGTGACCATAGGCCATGACACCGGTATCTAAGTCGGACAGGAGATGGCGCAGATCGGGGTCATTGTCGGGCTGCTTGATTTCGTTGTAAATCTTCTTTTGAAGGGCTTCGTTAGGGAAGATCGGTTGGTCTACGTCGCGGGGGTTGGCATGGACGATATACAGATCGTCCAAAGGGTTGACGGTGGGGGAGACGCGGTGGTGGAAGGGGATTTCATCCAGATAGGCGCGATCCATTTCTCCGAGTTCGGCCGCTGTCCAGTCAATGAGATGATAGATGTTTATGACTCGCTGCCGTTCTTCTTCGGTGATGTCTTCGGGGAGCGGGGGATTTTCGATGACAGTGAGGTCGGTGTTGCCGTGAACGGCCGAGATATTTTCGGCCCGCAGCAGGTCAAGGCACGCTTTCGGCCGCGCCCCTAACAAGCACAGATCCCCGGCAAAGAAGGTCATGTCCGGCTCATTGCGTTTGATGTCAGCCAAGACCGCTTCAAAAGCAGTTAAGTTTCCGTGTACGTCTGAAAAAATGGCTACTTTCATGTTGGTTGCTCCGTAATTGAAAAACCAGGCTTTTGTTAGGAAAGAGGCTGATCCCCCTTACTATTAAAAGCCTGGTTATTGTTCAAGCGGCTAACGAGACTCGAACTCGTGATAACAGCTTGGGAAGCTGCTGTGTTACCACTACACCATAGCCGCAAAAAGTCTTGCGAAGAATGAATTTGATTATATGCTTGGCGGTATGGCATGTCAAATTGAAGTGGAGGTCATTGGATGGCGATAATCCTGGCGGTTATTTGTGGGGTGGGGCTGGGTTATATTATTGAGCGGGGGGATTTTTGTTTCCACAGCACACTGCGTGGTCTGGTGCGGAAGCCGCCGGAGTTAGACCTTTTCCGAGCTTATCTGCTGACACTGTTGGTGGCAGTTCCTTTGGTGCAGGGGATGCGGCTCCTGGGGTGGATCGATCCCTGGATTCCTCCTTTTAATTTGCAGGCTAATTTGTTGGGCGGGACTTTATTTGGCGTTGGCATGGTGACGGCTTCCAGCTGCATAACCGGCCTGTTTTACAAGCTGGGACATGGGATGTTGGGGGCCTTGGTGGGGTTGGCGGCCTGGGCATTAGGGGATTTGATTGCCTATAAAGGGCCGCTGGCGGGGCTGCGAGAGGGATTAACGGCAGCGCCGCTAACGGTGAATGGGGGTGAGACAGCGACGGTTTTGAATACTGCCGGGCCGGGTGGTGGGGTTGTGTTGCTGTTGGTGGGAACGGCCGTTCTCTATTACCTTTGGCGTTCCCCACAACATGGCCGGGGAAAATATTGGGGCTGGCTGCTTTTGGGGTTAGCAACAGGGTTAATGGTTTCGGCCGCCTGGCTGCTGGCCGACATTGGGGGAACGGACTACCCATATGGCACTTCGGGCGTCCCGACCGAAGCGGTCGAGGCAGTCCTAAATGGCGGGCAGGGGAGTGGCTCGCTCTGGATACCGGTGGCTCTGGTGAGTCTCATACCCGGCTCCTTTCTTGCGGCCTGGCGGGCTGGTACGCTTTGGGTACGCGGGGAAACGCCGAGCCGCTATGTGCAGTTGGCTGCGGGTGGCCTGATGATGGGCATTGGGGCCGGGATTGCCGGAGGCTGCAATCTGGGCCACTCATTGGTTGGTGTTCCGCTGTTATCGCTGGGAAGTATTACGTCTACAGCGGCGATGTTTTTAGGGGTTGCCCTTGCGCATGGTATTTTGCAGGCTGTTCGGAGGCAGACGGCCGTTCCTCAAAGAAGAACGGTTTCGTAATCCTGGTACGGGCTGGCAGGACACTTCGAGAAAGATTAAGGAGAAATAGATAATCACCCAATCAAGCCGTTTCTACCTTCCTAAAAGCGGGCTGTTCATCGTCGTTTGGGGGCTGCTGGTAACTTCTCTAATTTTGATGAATCAGAGCGTGTTGGCAGACTCGAATTTACCTCTCGCGGCGGATGCCGTTTCCAGTCATTCTTATATGAAGGACTGCTCACAGACCAGTATCGGTATACTGCCCCTGACTGATATGGGTACGGCCGTTTATGGAGGCTATGAAGGTGGGTTGTATCCTGATGAGAACACTGTTCCTTCTAATCATTTGCAGATGGGGCTGGCTGCCAGTCAGGGTATCGAACCGTTGGACATTCAAGGGCATCCAGACAGTTCAGGCAAAATTGTTTTCCTGGCTGTGGGAATGTCGAATACCAGTCAAGAGTTCGACAGGTTTATGGCAGTCTCTGATGGTCATACGGATGGGGCAGTTGTGTTGGAAAATGGGGCTTTTGCGGGATATGATGCGGTCGCAATTTATGATCCAGATTCTTATTATTGGAATTTGGTTGAGAACCAACTAATGGGAGATGGTCTTTCCCCACTCCAGGTACAGGCGATCTGGCTAAAAGAGGCTGTTGCCGGGGAGGACGCCCCTTTTCCCCAGGATTCTCAACAGTTGCAGGCGTATCTTCGGCAGATCGTTCTTATTATCAAGAACCGATTCCCGAATGTAGAGGAGATTTACCTGTCCAGCCGGACGTATGGGGGATACGCGGAGCAAAATACTGTCAGTCCTGAACCGTGGGCTTTTGAAGGTGGGTTTGCCGTAAAGTGGCTGATTGAGTCACAGATTGATGGTTCAGACCCGGCGTTAGCTTACGATAATGCACCCTGGTTGGCCTGGGGGCCTTATCTTTGGGCGGATGGCTTGATTCCCCGTTCTGATGGCCTGATTTGGCGCTGTGAAGACTTCGAAGATGATGGCATTCACCCATCTGATTCTGGCGAGCTTAAAGTGGCGAATAGGCTCTTTGATTTTTTCACCACCGATCCGACGACGCAGTGGTTTGAAAGGGAGCCATTTTCGTACCACTTTTTTATTCCATTTGTCAATCACTAGGTCATTTCGGGAGCTTTGAGGGGGGGGATTAGCTGGACCCGGAAGGCATAAACCGATAGAAAGTCAACCTTTTCGCGGGGGTACATAAGGGCCATACCCATATCTTTGTGCCTAAGTTATGAATCATGATTACCGCATCTCAACGCGGGTTCGCTGGATATAAAAACAGGTCGTTTCTGCCTCTTCTTTCACCCCCCACTCCTGTATCCAGGCTTTGTTTTGTCCTCCTTGTGCCGTGACAGTATAGACAGGTACAGATCGAACGAAGCGAGATTTGAAAAGTTAACTAAGCCTACAATTAAAGAAAGATTAAGGAGAAATAAATGATTACCAAATCATGGCGTTTGCACGTTCCCAAAATCTGGTTGTTTATTGTCATTTTGGGTTTGTTGATCGCTTCTCTAATTTGGGTAAATCGAACGGTATCGGCCGATTTGGACCCCACCAGAGGTTCAGCCAACCTTGCTTCTTCCACTATGAAGGACTGCTCCCACACCAGTACCGGAATTTTGCCGCTGACAGATATGGCCCGAACTGTTTATGATGGTTCTGCTGTTGGCGGGCTTTATCCAGACGGTAACGATGTTCCCTCGAACCATTTGCAAATGGGAATGGTGGCAAGCCAGAGTATTGAACCACTCAATCAGCAAGGGCATCCAGCTAGTTCGGGCAAGATCGTCTTCATGTCGTTGGGCATGTCTAATACCAGCCAGGAGTTTGATCGCTTTAGGGAGATTGCGAATGGTCATACCAATGAGGCTTTGGTGTTGGAGAACGGCGCTCAGGCGGGGTATGATGCTGCCCGAATTGCCGATCCGAATTCAGATTATTGGACCAGGATTGATGCTCATCTCGCTTCTAGAGATCTTTCCCGGCTTCAGGTGCAGGCTATCTGGTTAAAAGAGGCTGTTGCCAGCGATACGGACCAATTTCCCCAGGATGCCCAACAGTTGCAAGGGTATCTCCGTATGATTGTTCTAATTGCGAAGAATCGTTATCCTAATACGAAGGTGATTTACATTTCAAGTCGGACCTACGGCGGTTATGGAGAGCCTCATTCTATTAGCCCTGAACCGTGGGCGTTTGAGGGAGGTTTTGCTGTTAAATGGTTGATTGAGTCTCAAGTGCTAGGAGAGGATCCTGCTCTGTCTTACAATAATGCACCCTGGTTAGGCTGGGGACCGTACCTTTGGGCGGATGGTATGACTCCTCGTTCTGATGGGCTTATTTGGCGGTGTAATGATTTTGAGGACGATGGTATTCACCCATCACCATCAGGGGAGACGAAAGTTGCGAATATATTATTTGACTTTCTCAACAGTGATCCGACGACTCAGTGGTTTCCTGGCCCATAGGGTTTTGGGGGAGCCACCGCCCAATTTAAAGCAATTCCGTCACATATTTCGTTCTCGTTCGTCTGTATATATATGAAAGAACAGAGTGGTGTATGTTTATGAGTTCTGAACAGTTAGAACCTCATCTTGTAAGACGGGCGCTCACCGGAGATAAAACCTCTTTCGGCAGGCTCTATGAAGTATACCTGGATGAAATATACCATTTCGTCTATTACCAGGTGCAAAGCCACCACGAAGCAGAGGATTTAACCGAGACGGTTTTCTTGAAAGCCTGGCAGGCATTACGGAAGAATCCGCCACGTGAAGTCCCTTTTCGCCTTTGGCTATATCGCATTGCGCGTAACTCAGTTGTTGATTATTACCGGACCCGGAAAAATTATGCCGATTTGGAAACCGCATCCTATGTACCAGATGGTGTGGAAGGGCCGGAAGCGGCTGCTGTTCGTCGGGAGCGGGATGCAGGTTTGAAAGACAAAATTCAACAACTGAATGAAGTTTATCAAGAAATTTTGACTTATCGCTTTGTTGTGGGTCTTAGTCATGCGGAAACGGCCGTTGTGATGTCTCGCAGTGAACAAGCTGTCCGAGCTTTGCAATACCGGGCTATCGTTGCGCTGCGAAATCTCATTGCAATGGAAGAGGCTACTCAATATATGGATGATCACACAGCGATACAGCAGCCTGTATTCGGCACTCCGCTTGGAAGCCGATTGGCAAGCGAGGAAGGTTAGTATGTCTGAAAAGTTAGCGGATATTTTCGCTGAATATATAGAAGCCGTTGAGAAGGGTCATCTTACCGTTGCGGACTGCCTGAAACGCTACCCCGAATATCGGTTGGAATTGAACGAACTGTTATGGATTGCCATTGAAGCGCGAACGATGCCCGTTATTCGGCCGTCTATGGCAATGCGCGAACAGGCTCCGGCCCGTTTGCTGGCAAAATTACCAGATTGGGAACCGGTCACACAGCCAACCGCGATGGAAACATCTATGGCAAACAGCCTTGCAGGAGCTTTGATGCCAGTTGTTTCGTGGTTTCAACAAATAACGCAACAAATTGGTGATAGATGGCCAGGACTGCCTCGGCAAGGTATTGCCGTTGGGGTTAGTATTCTTGGCGCTTTGATTTTGTTGATAGGAGCCGGAATATTTACGGCCGTTGGCGCTTCTCTTTATCATGGTATCCGGCAGCAGGCTGATGCAGCGAAGGTTGTTTCGGTGGAAGCGACCCAGGGTGTTGTTGAGGTATTGGGCGCAGATGGCAAATGGACGTTGGTGAGTAAAAAGGCAACGGTGGCGGCTGAGTCCCGTGTGCGAACCGGTGATGATTCTACAGCCCAGATTACTTTTGCAGACGGCCGTGTTGCTTCCTTAGGACCAAATCGCGAGGTCGTTCTTAGCGAACTGTTCAATGGGATGCCGGCTTTTGGCGGGGCTATTACGGGGACAGTTACCGTTACGCCAACAGCGACTATGACTGCGACTCCTACAATTACGCCAACCATGACACCAACGCCAACCCCGACTATAACGCCAACCAAGACGATTACCCCGACGCCAACCATGACGCCGACGATCACGGCTACGCCTACGCTGACGCCAACTGTGACAATTACGCCAACGCCGACCATTGTTCCTACCGAGACGGCTGGGGCTGTGGTGACGATTTGCCACAAGCCGGGGACACCGGCACAGAAAACAATGACCCTGCCTGAAGCGGCGCTGGGTGGACATCTTGGACATGGCGATACGATTGGTCCCTGCTCTGATTCAACGGCGACACCTGTTCCGCCACCACCCGGCCCAACGGCAACTATACCTCCTACGCCCGGTGATGGCGGCAATGGGAGCATGGTGACGATATGCCACAAGCCCGGTACGCCAGCACAGCAAACGATGACGATTCCTGAGTCGGCACTGGGCGGACATCTTGGACATGGCGATACACTTGGGGCTTGTAATTAGCGGTTATCATGCATTAAATGTGCCTGGTACTTATTAAGGAGTTGAAAAGGCCCGCATCTTTTTGACTCCTAAGTAACGTATCTGAAACCATTATACATCTCCAGGGAAAAGGTCGACCTTTAAATAAGGGTCGGCCTTTTCCTCTTTATGGGTGAGAGTGGGAGCTTTCACGGTGAAACTCAAGTTTTACTCTTGTAAATCTTAATTGTTATGTTGTGTGTGAAAAATCGCACAGAACCTACACACAACCCCCCGGTTCTTTCACAGACACATTGACGATGACCTGTTACCCTAAATTTAGTATTGCCTCGATGCCCAATGGTTCAAGAGGCAGCTAAACAAACAGCAATTATTCAGGTTATTGTAACGAAAGGAGATTTTCATGAGTAACTATCTATGGCGTTCGCGCCTGTTCAATAAATGGACACTACTACTTTCGGCCGTGTTAGTGGCCTTTTGTTTTGTCTGCTTTAACCCGGTGGCGGCAGCAGGGTCAGTTAACCCTGAATCCACCTTATTTTCCGCTAGTTCAGTCGGCTCCCCGGCTATGAGGGATTGTACAAATACCAGCACCGGTTTGGTTCCATTGATGGATCTGGTCAACGGGGAATATCAAGGATTTGCCGGAGGACTTTACGAAGGAAGCAACGAGGCGCCTACCCAGCATATGCAAATCGGGATGGAAGCGGGCCAGAATGTTCAACCATTGGACATTGAAGGCCAGCCGGAGGAAATGGGTAAAATTGTTTTCCTGGCAGTGGGAATGTCTAATACGAAGCAAGAGTTCCAGCAGTTTTTGAAGGTTGCTCGCAACCGGAAAGATAGAAGAGTTGCTTTGTTAAATGGCGCTCAAGGTGGATTTGATGCGCCTCGGATCGCGGACCCGGACTCGCAATATTGGACAAAAATTGATAGCCAGCTCGACCGACGCGGTCTCTCTCCGCTCCAGGTACAGGTTGTCTGGTTTAAGGATGCAATTGCCAATGAAACGGCTCCCTTCCCACAGGACGCCCAAAATTTACAGGGTTACATTCGAGATATTGTCCTGATTATTGAAAGTCGCTATCCAAATGTAAAAACCATTTACTTCTCCAGCCGGGCCTATGGCGGGTATGGCGGTAACGCTTCCCCCAGTCCTGAGACATGGGCTTATCAAGGTGGTTTTGCGGTCAAGTGGTTAATTGAGTCCCAGATTAATGGCACGGACCCAGACATGGCCTATGACAATACACCCTGGTTGGCCTGGGGACCCTACACCTGGGCCGATGGCATGACGCCTCGTTCAGATGGGCTGATTTGGCAATGCAATGATTTTGAAGACGACGGCGTTCACCCCGCTCCTTCCGGTGAGATGAAGGTAGCTAATATGCTCTTGTCATTCTTCTCCGAAAACCCCACCACAACCGACTGGTTCACGAATAATCGTGGGGCCGGTATATCGGAACTATTTGGACAGAATTTTGGATTGAAAGGATAAGGATTATGCAGCAAGGTGGACGGTAAGCTCTTCTCTACCGGCGGGTAGTAAGAGAGTTCCTTGAGGATGTTGTTCAAAGGAACCCCCGTCAACCGAAGCTATAGTGTTTATCTCTCTTAACAGAACAAACCAGGGTTTTGTAGCGCCATTCACCTTTATATGAACGGATAAACCAGCGCGACGAATATCTAAAGCCAGTTCAGTTTTTCCTTGCAGATTGGGGACGGTTGATTGAATCACCGTCCCCTTTTCTATGTTAAAAAGATGAAAGGTAATGCCATCGGCAAAATCATAATCGGGACGGCCGTTGTTTCTACCAACGGGAATGACGCTGTTCGGCCGTACCCAAAGGGGCAAACCAAAGAAATCGTATGTTTCTCGCCGCCAGGAACCTCCCTTAACGACCTCCCCACTTAGAAAGTGCGTCCACTGCCCCGCAGGGAGATAGTAATCAACGATATTGTCGGAGCGAAAAATGGGAGCCACCAACAAGGAATCGCCTAACATATACTGGCGATCCAGATAGTCGCAGCCAGGGTCCTGGGGGAATTCCAGAATCATGGGACGCAAAATAGGCAGGCCGGTGTCACGAGCCTGAACGGCCGCATTATAAATATAAGGCATGAGGCGACATTTGAGCCGGGTGAAGTGTCGGAGGACATCCACCGCTTCTTCGTCATAGTGCCAGGGAACGCGGTAGGAACTGCTGCCGTGCAGGCGGCTGTGGGAGGAGAGCAGCCCGAAGGCGCACCAGCGTTTGTAGACATCGGCCGAAGCAGTTTGTTCAAAGCCGCCGATGTCGTGGCTCCAAAAGCCGAAGCCGGACATGGCAAAAGAGAGGCCACCGCGCAGCGTTTCAGCCATTGACTCAAAAGTGGCGGTCGAGTCGCCGCCCCAATGAACCGGGAACTGCTGCCCCCCAGCCGTTGCGGAGCGGGCGAACAACACCGCTTCCCCTGGCCCGCGCTCTTCTTCCAACACCCGGAAGACAGTTTGATTGTAGAGATATGCGTAAAAATTGTGCATTCTTATGGGATCGGAGCCGTCATGGTAGACGACGTCTGTTGGGACTCGCTCCCCGAAATCGGTTTTGAAGCAGTCGACGCCCATTCTCAGCAGGTCGCGCAGCTTCTCGCCAAACCAGCGACAGGCGGCCGGATTGGTGAAATCCACCATTCCCATACCGGCCTGCCAACGGTCCCACTGCCAGACGTCGCCATTGGCTTTTTTTAGCAGGTAGCCGTTCGCCATTCCTTCGTCAAAGAGGGCGGAGCGTTGGGCTATGTAGGGATTGATCCAGACACAGATTCGCAGGCCGCGTGCTTTCAGACGTTGAAGCATTCCTTCGGGGTCGGGGAAGGTTCGGCCGTCCCATTCGAGGTTGGTCCAGTGGAACGCTTTCATCCAGAAGCAGTCGAAATGAAAGACGTGCAAAGGAAGTTCGCGCTCTGCCATGCTTGCGACAATGCTGGTGACGGTGGCTTCATCATAATCGGTGGTGAAGGAGGTGGAGAGCCAGAGGCCGAATGACCAGGCGGGAGGCAAAGACGGCCGACCTGTGAGGGCTGTGTATCGTTCGAGAACCTTCGTGGGTTCCGGACCGTTGATGAGGAAATAGTCGAGGGATTCTCCAGGGACGCTAAATTGAACCCGCTCAACCTTTTCGGAGGCGACTTCAAGAGAGACTCGTTCCGGGTGATTGATGAAGACGCCGTAGCCGCGATTGGTCAGATAGAAGGGGATGTTTTTGTAGGCTTGTTCGCTGCTGGTTCCCCCATCTTCGTTCCAGATGTCAACGACCTGTCCATTTTTGACGAAGGCAGTGAAGCGTTCGCCCAGGCCATAAACACATTCGCCGACGCCGAGATTGAGTTGTTCGTGGATGTAACGGCCGTCTTCCGTGTCAATGTAGCCCATGCCTCGCCAGCCGCTTGTAGTAAGCGGTTGGGTTCCATTCAGATAGTCTATGCGCCAATCGTGGCCCTTATCTATTCTGACGGTCAAACTTCCGGTGGTGAGGGCGGCAAAAGCATCCTCGTCTTGAATATGGAGATTTGGGACCGGCTGACTGTTCAGCGGGAATTCAGGTTTTGTCGGCCGAACGCCTTTGTGATGGGTAATTTGAACCCGGATAATATTGGGCATTGGTGAAGAGAAGCGGACGGTGAGAAGGCCGGCACTGAGCGTGTCGCCTCGGCTTGTAATACGCTTTGTTGCACCGTAAACGGTCAGGGAGTCGGGTTCAACTTCGACATCCTGGACGTGAATGGCAAAGTGCGGGGTAACGCCAGGACGGAACTGCCAATAGCCATCGGTGAATTTCATTTGTGGGGTTCCTTTTTCAGGCCGGATAGAGACAGGTTGTTTGACCGGCAGCGGCCGAACGTACCATGACACAATCTAATTCTACCACCCGGAGGGCATTGTCACGGGCGATAGGGAAGAGGCCGGTCACTTCAAAGCCCATTTTTTCAAGATGAGCGATGCTGTCCAGATAGTAAGGCATCTGTTCGTAAACGGGTTTGATGGACAGCTCTGTTTGTAAGGCTGATATGCGGCTCAAACACTTTTCGGCCCCGGCCAGGACTTCGAGGTCATAGCCCTGTGTGTCGAGTTTGAGATAGGGTTGGGGCTGGTTTATTTCGGCCAAAGATTGATCGAAAAGGGCATCTAACGGCCGAATTTGCACAGATTCAACATGACTGATTCGCAATCCCTGGCCGCGAATAAATTCGTTGGGTTTCAGGAAGGAGTTGAACAGGGAGTCGGAGGTGACATTGATTTCGGCCGTGTTTTCTTCTCGGCCGAGGGCAATTTGATGGGTTTGCCATTCGGGATCATCTGCTGCCTGTGCCTGGAGCAGGGCAAAGTCGGCAGAGACGGGTTCAAAAGAGATGATCCGGCCGGTGTAACCTGATTGACGCAGAAAGCGGCCGTATTGTCCCCGGTTTGCGCCGACGTCGAAGATGCAGTTGATATTTAGCTTCTGAAACAACCGTTGAAGGTGTATGTCGAGACGTTCACTCTTTGGTGGTTGGGAAGTCAGTTCATAGCCAGCATTTGCTGCCCACCGGTGTAGTAAACGATCCCAGAAGCTCATAAAACGATGCCCCGGTTCATGTTAATCACTGCCCCTTGCTGCCTGGACGATGCGGCGGAGGTTGACACCCTGGCCTGATAAGAGCGTTTGGCTGCGGAAGAAACGGGTAGCAATGTAGAGCATACCGACAGCAGTTAAGATGCCCAACGCTAAACTCAACCCGATTTGCCAGATCGGAACGGCCGTTGCCGCCAGCCGCATGGGCATGGCAATGGGGGATGTTAGGGGGAAGAGACTCATTAAAACGGCCGGTGTCTTGTTGGGCGCTGTAATGAGAATAGTATTGAGCCAGACCGGGACAAAAGTGGGCAGCATGAGGAAGAAGGTATATTGGGAACTTTCCTTCTGGCCGGGTGAAACGGCTCCCAGCCCGGCAAAGAGGCTGCCGTATACGAGATAGCCAACCAGGAAAAAGCTAATGGCAAAGAACCAGGTGGCAGGTTCCAGATTGGGCAGTTGGATATTTCCCAGGAAGCTGTTTCCGCGGCCCAGAACCAGGGTCACAATCACGGTCCAGATGAGAAGCTGGACGACGCCAATTGCTCCGAGTCCTATCATTTTGCCGATGAGCAGTTCGACTGGCCGGGTGGAGGAGAGTAGAATTTCCAGCACCCGATTTTGTTTTTCCTTGCCTAAACTCTGGAGGAGATAACCGGCTGAACCGATGACGGTCATATAGAAAAGGATGGCGAGGCCGATTCCTAAAGCAAGACTTTGGCCGAATTGTTCGGCGCTGTTTTCTTGTTCATCTTCGGGACGGCTGAGATCTACTGTTTCAACATGGGAGGGGTCCACCACCCGTTGAGCCAGTTGGGGGTTGTTGAGCAAGTCGTTGGTGAGAAGGGTGCCGAGCATCTGCTCCTGGGGGTGGTTAATGGGGTTTTCCTCAGCATAATATTTGATCTCACCGGTGGCGAGATAGTCGCTGGGAATGAGGAAGTAGCCTTTGATTTCTTTTGCCTCAAAGGCGTTTTCAGCCGTGTTTTGGTCGGGGAGCAGGGCGAGATACTCCTTAAGATTGGGGGGAATCTCGGTCAGGATGTGGGATTGATCGACAATGCCATCCAGGACTAAACTGTCCCCCGGCCCTTGCACGATATTTTCCAACAGGCTGGAAGGGCCGCTGTCGGCTGAACCACCACTCGCTGCGAGTTGGTTGAGGACGGTCAGGACAATGATAGAGAGGATAGGAAGTCCGAACATAACAAACAGGACAGAACGCCGCCTGATTGTGGTTAGGAACTCAAATTTTAGAACCAGTAATATTTTTTGGATAGACATTGTGTTAGCTTCTCAATTGCTGTGCTAATTCTCGCAAGGTGACGCGCTTGCCGTAGCGCAGCATACCAATTCGGAGCAGTCGGCTGACGGCGAACAGCCCTAATGCGGCCGTCAGTAATAAAATTGTCCAGCTCAAGGCCATTTGCCAGAAGGGAACGATGCTGGAAGCCTGTCTCATCAGGATTGTCAGGGGGGCTGTGAAGGGGATGAGGGTGAAGGCGATTGCCAGTGGGCTTCCCGGGTTTTGAATGAAAAGCGCCAGGAGCCAGAGTGGTGACATGGTTAACATGCTGATGATGCCCATTGCTTGCTGGCCTTCGCTGACTTCTGTCACCATCAGTCCAATGGCGGTCCAGATAGTGGCGATAACGAGATAGAAGGGAATGAACCAGAGGAGGGCTATGACGGCCGTCTCAATGGGGAAGGAGAGGCTGGCAATTTCCGGCACACGGCTTCGGAAGTAGAAGAAGATGGCCGCGCCTCCTGCCGCCCAAATGGATAGCTGAACGAGTCCGAGGGCGACAAGGCCGACTATTTTGCCTGTCATAATATATTCAGGCTTTACGGAGGTAGCCAGTATTTCCATTGTGCGGTTTTCTTTTTCATCAACGACAGCCTGGAGCAGATAGCCCCCGGTGGTGAAGATTGCCATGACGATCATGAAACCGAAAATGAAGGGTAGGATGGCCGCTAGTGGATTAGCCTGAATACCGTTTTTTGACAGGGAGACAAAACTGACATCTACTGCGCCTTCTGTAAGGCGGGTGGCGACAGCGGGATCGGCCGATTGAAGCAGGCTGGTACGGGCATAGTTTCTGAAAGCGTCGTAAATATCGTCGTTAGGATTTCCATTGTGGAAGACAGTGACGTTACCTGTTTGCAGGTAGTCTGGGGGTATCAGGAAAAATGCCTGTATCTCCTCGTTGTGCAAAGCAGTCTGGGCCTCGGCTTCATCGGGATAACCGAGGATCGGCGGATCATTTTTGTCAAAAGAGGTATAGGCTTCAGGGCTGGTAAATAATCCTGATTGGTCAACAATGCCAAATGGTTTATCGGCATTGGTTGAAAAAAAGAGGCCAACGAGGACGGATACGCCTATCAGGATTGCAGGGAGGCCGACGACGGCGAAAATAAAGCCGCGCCGTTTGATGTGGCGGACGAATTCGAATCGGGCAATGTAAAACAGCTTTCTCATAGCTCTTTAGCTCCTACTATCTGAATAAATATGTCGTGAAGGCTTGGCAGAGCTATATTGAAGGAGTCAATTGAGATGGCCTCGTCTTCGGCCAGGGTACGGAGGAAGTCCTGTGGGGAGGTTCCGTCGGTCAGGTTGATATGGTAGGTGCTGTTTTCTTTTTCAATGTGGCTGATGCCGGAGATCTGGTCAACTGGGCCTGTCCCGTTGACGTCTACGGTGTTACCGGCAAAACGGCGACGGATTTCGTTGACACGGCCGTCGAGGACGACGCTGCCCCGGTTGATGAGGGCAATGCGGTCGCACATCATTTCAACCTGGTGCATCTGGTGGGTGGACATGATAATTGTCTTACCATCATTCCGCATGTCCAGCAGGATGTCACGAATCAGTTCGGTGTTGACAGGATCAAGGCCGGAAAAGGGTTCATCTACGATGATTAAATTGGGGTCGTGGAGGATGGTGACGATAAACTGGGCTTTCTGGTGCATGCCCCGGCTCATTTCGCTTAATTTTTTGTCTTTGTGCTGCCACAGGTCAAGTCGCTCCAGATAGCCTTTAGCCCTCTGTTCGATAGCGGCTCGATCCATGCCTTTCAGGGAAGCCAGATAGTAGATAACATCCAGTAGCTTCACATCCGCGTACAGCCCTCGTTCTTCGGGAAGGTAGCCGATTTTGTTCTTCTTTTCTTCGGTCATGGGGCCGTCGAACACGGAAACACGGCCGCTGTCAGGGCGAATGATGTCGAGCATCATGCGGATGGTTGTTGTTTTTCCAGCCCCGTTTGGCCCCAAAAGGCCGAATATTTCGCCAGGCTCTATTTCTAAGCTGACATCGTCAACGGCTTTTGTTTTACCGAACTGCTTTTCCAGATTTTGTAATACAACGGTACTCATCAATTTAACTCCTAAGTTGGCACCAGTAGGACACAATGGTTATTAATATATATTTTACGTGAATTTCCTTAAAAAGGTTTCCATAATACTGATTTTTCCTGTTGCATTCATTATCCTTTCTCCTATAATGACTGAGCTGAAATTATCACTTATGGAAGGGCAGGATGAGGGAGGCAACTGTTTTATTAATTGAGGGCAAACGAGCAGGGAATAATACCCTATCTACTTCGCTTGCCAAAGAAGGGCTGCATCTCTGTATTTTTAACACTGGGAATGCAGCTTATACTTGGGCTGCAAAGCACGCGGTTGAGATTGTTGTTTTTGACGCTTCGACGATGCGCTCGAATGGGGTCCGAAGCTGCCGCCGGTTGAGAAGCGTGCTGCCAGATACGCCTATCATTCACTGTCGAGAGGAAGGGGAGTTGGAGGACCGTTCGGCCGAGGCGGATATTTACCTGGAACGGCCGTTTACCGCTCGAAAGGTGCTGAACCGGATTAGAACGCTGCTTCCTACAGATGATTGGAAAGAGGAAATTGCTCGCGCAGGCGATTTGACCTTTTACCCCACCA
The DNA here is from genome assembly GCA_049281335.1 of Promineifilaceae bacterium (SeqCode). Lineage (GTDB taxonomy): Bacteria > Chloroflexota > Anaerolineae > Promineifilales > Promineifilaceae > JAKEFB01. The sequence continues at coordinate 2,286 of JBAPRX010000707.1, read as the reverse complement.
AACGCTCAATTGACGTGAATGGTCAGGGAGAGCAGCGATTGACGCCTAAGTTGGCATCCTTGTTAAACGTCTTTTTACGGAACCCGAATGAGATTTTGCCGCGAGAGATGTTGATGCGTGATGTCTGGGATACCGATTTCATGGGCGATACCCGGACGTTGGATGTTCACATTCGGTGGGTTAGAGAGGTAATTGAAAAAGACCCGGCTAATCCTGTATTGTTGAAGACGGTCCGAGGGAAGGGGTATATCTTTAGCATCCCCGCTGTTGAAGATTAAACGATTGGCGGTAAGTAGTGAAAAGGGAACGGTAATAAAGTGAACAGTCTGGTAAATTAGGCCCTTCACTTTATTACCGTTTTTTGTGCGCTATTTATGCCTGAGCGTCGGCCAATGCTTTCATCAAACGGCCCTTACGCCGGGAAGCATTGTTCGGATGCAGAATACCTTTGCGAGCGGCTTTGTCGAGCGTGCTGACCGCAACCCGTGCCATCTCTTCCGCTTCTTCCAGGTTGCCCTGTTCGATTAGCTGGTGGGTCTTTCTGATGTGGGTGCGAGCGGCCGAACGAAAGCGGCGATTGCGCTCCCACTTGCGGGCAGAGCTGCGAATCCGTTTCTTTGCAGATTCTGTATTAGCCATAAAAATTGTTTCTCCGTATTACTTTCAAATCCTCAAGACAACAAAAAATCATGGCTTTTTGTACCGAACCATGATTGGTCTTAACTGATTATTTTAACCAATGCCACATTTGGGCGTGAGAGCAAAAGAAATAATAACATAAATGAATGAAAGCGTCTACTTTTTTAGCGGGAACCTGTTATCTGATTAACAACATTTGTTTCCCGTTCCCTTTATGATCAAGGTAGATGGATTTAGAAATTAACTTGATCAGAGAATTTTGGTAATAAATAGATGCTTGTTGTAAATAGATGACAGCCTGTTCATTCATCTGTTTGGTTTTAAGATGTTGTAAATAGGCGTCTCTCTACTCAAACCTCACGTTTGAACCCTCATTTTTTCGGTAAATCACATAAAGGAGTGAACAATGAAACGCAATATTGTGGTATTGATCGCTGTTTGTATTTTTGGCCTGGCAGCAGTTTGGTTTGCAATCGGCCGTTCTACACCGGTCAATGCCCAGTCAGGTGGCGGAGCCGTTCTATCAAGTGCCGAGGCTTCGGCCGAATCGTCCAACGATTCTTCCTCACCTTTCGCACCGACAGAGGGGGAGGCTGTAGAAGGAGGTAGCCTTATCTCCTGGCGCGTGACCGGAGCGACGCTCAAACCACGTGAAAACGATGTTTCTTACACTGTGGACAGCAATGGTAGCTGCGTTTATGTCACTGCCGGTGACGCCAGCACTGTTTGGAATGCCCCCATTAACCTGCCGAATGGCAGTGTCGTTGATACGCTGCGTATGTATTATTATGATACGAGCGGCTCTAATACAACTGCCTGGTTTACCAAATATGATTTGTATGGGGCGATTGTTGATGAATGGAGTGTTAGTTCGAGTACCAGTTCCGGGAATAGTTTTAATGACTCGGCCCAGATTAACGAGACAATTGACTACTCTGTTTACAATTATGTCATCAACTGGCGTCCGATTGTGTCTGGTTCTACCATTCAATTGTGCGGCTTCCGCGTTTTCTACACGCCACCCCCGTATGGACTGGGCTTTATTCCGGCCGTCATGGCTCCCTAAATCATTTAAATAGGCTTCCTATCAAACAAAAGTGAAACAGCCTGCCCGGTTTATGACCGGGCAGGCTGTTTTTTTACCAAAACAATATGAAATTGTTAGTCAAGGTTGTGAGTCTGGATAAACTCATCAACTTCTGATTCGGCTTTTTCACGCGCCCAGCCGTATCTTTCTTGGACAACGCCTACCAGCTCTTCTCGTTTACCGGTAATGCGGTCGAGATCGTCGTTTGTTAGTTTCCCCCACTGCTGATGGGCTTTTCCTTTTAACTGTTTCAATTTACCTTCTAGAATATCTTGGTTCATTTTTACCTCGTGTTTTCTAATGTTTTACCTACTAATTTCTGTAGGCATATCACATATGTCATTGTTAAATTGGCCTTGAGTTGTTTTGTTGAATTAGCGGCCAATCATCAAGTCTTAATTTGCAATTTACTTAGAGTCGGTTTCGGCCAAAAATGAGTGAGAGGACAACCAGGGCTAGAAACACAAAGAATAGAATTTTTGCGATTCCTGCTGCTGCCCCTGCGACACCACCAAAGCCTAATACGGCCGCGATGAGGGCAATAACGATGAGGATAACGA
>JBAPRX010000706.1:0-8287 GCA_049281335.1 Promineifilaceae bacterium (SeqCode) | reverse complement strand
TGAAAGGTTGGGGGTGATGGTGACGGCGACTAATTCTGTGACGGGGAACCGGCTGCGGGCGGAATTGGATTATGGGGATGGGGGCGACGTGTTTGAGTGGCAGTTGTTTAGGCCGGAGGAGATTTGTGAATTAGCGGCCGAATTGGGACTGGAGCTTGTGTTGATGTGTACTGAGTTTGATGTACGGAAACGGGTGACAGCGGAAAAGCCGAGGATGAATTTCGTTTTCAGAAAGGTAGTGTGAGATGAGTGGGGTGATCAATTTAAAGCAATGTCAGAATGGGGTGATGACGAATTGCTTAATGATGAGGTACTGTTGACCTCTGGACGGAGATGAGTGGGAATGGTCAAATTTACCCAGATATTGTTCTTGCTGGATGCTGTTATCTGGTTGGTATTTGGGATCTTCAATTTGCTGCGGTTGGCGGATTGGAGTCCGGGACAGGTGGTTTGGGCGTTTGTTTTTGCAAACGGCCGCAATTTAAGTGCTAACGGCCGAAGCTAGTGGAGTAAAAGGAGTATAGAGAGCATGACCGATGAATTAGACCATCATTTTATTAGCCGGGAACCTGTGGTTCGAGAGATTTACGACAAGCTGATGGCGCGGCTCGCCAATTTTGGAGGAGTAGATGCACGGCCGAAAAAAAGCTCCATTCATCTAACACACCGGACGGATTTTGCGGGGGTTCATCCTCGCAAGGCGTACCTTAATCTGGAATTTAAGACGGAACGGCCGATTGACCACCCTCGGATTAAGAAGTCGGAGCAGGTTTCCAGGAACCGTTACCACAATACAGTCCGGCTGGACTCGCCGGAAGAGGTAGATGAGGAGCTAATGGCATGGCTGTATGACAGCTACCAACTTAGTGGTTAGAGGGGATAATATGGCTGGCAGATTACGAAGGACAATATATTGCCGTGCCTCTTTTTTATGGTAAGGGTATGTTATATTAAGGGGAAAAATGACGGCGTTATCTCACTTACCCCCTAAATATCAGTCAATTGTCGGCCGTTTTGTGGATGTTTGTCGAGCGGATGAACGGGTTTCGGCCGCGCTTCTTGTCGGCTCTCGTGCGGCAGGGAAAGCGGATGAACATTCTGACCTGGATTTGGTCTTGGTGACGACTGATGAGGCTTATCTGGATGTGCTGGCTGATCGGGAGTCATTCGGCCGTCTCCTGGGGGAACCGTTGTTTTTGGAGGACTTTGATATACCGGACCATCTGTTTTGTATTTATCCTGATGGAGCGGAGGTTGAAATTAAGTTTGCAAAGGAGCGCGTGCTTCCTCAGATTATCGGCCGACCTTATCAGGTCTTGGTGGATAAAAAGGGGCTGGTGGCAATTGCCACTGCGTCGGATGCTGAATCTGATCGGGAGGAAGCGGCCGAAACGGTGCGCCGCCAGATTTTTTGGTTCTGGCACGATCTGTCTCACTTTGTGACGGCGATGGCTCGCGGGCAATTGTGGTGGGCGAAGGGGCAGTTGGAGGTGCTGCGTGGGTATTGTGTTAACCTGGCCCGCCTCGAACAGAATTTGTATGATGATGACGTTGGGTCGGAACCTTATTTTAAGGTGGAGTCGGCCGTTCCGGTTGAACGGCTGGCCCCTTTGCAGGCATCATTTTGTCCAATGGAACGGGAGGCGATGATGCGGGCCGTTTGGGTTGTTGTAAATTATTATCAACCAGCGGCTCAATCATTGGCACAGGTACATGAGGTGGTTTACCCGGCCGAGTTGGAACGGGTAATGTTGACTCAGTTGAAAGAATTGGCATAGGGTGACAGCTTGACTTGTGCGTTTCGTTGGTCGGATGCAGCGGTGTAAGATAACATTATGACCTATGAATCGTGATCGTGTGAAATCAAGAAAATATCTTCTTTGCTTTTTCCTTCTGGCTGCTCTGGTTGGGTTGGCGTGTAATACGGTGACGGGGAGTCCGCAGGAGACGGCCGTTGTGGAGCCGTCGCCGACGAGTGAGTTTACGAGTGAAGTGGTGAATACGGCCGCTGTACCAACCGCTACTGAGGTTGTGGCAGCGAACCCGACTTCGGCCGATCCAACATTGGTTATTCCGACTCCGGTCGTGCCGACACCCTTTCTCAGCCTTGATGAGGCGATTCAACATTATGATAATATTTCGGCCGCACACGTCGAAGACCCTGACTATCCTGACAATGGCGCTCCCCCGCCGGGCGGGCCGCATAATCCCGTCTGGCAAAACTGTGGGGTTTACACTGAGCCAGTCGAGACAAAGCACGCTCTTCATTCGTTGGAGCATGGGGCAGTTTGGCTGACATATGACCCGGCGCTGTCGGTTGAAGATGTGCGGCTGCTGCAAGATTTGGCAAAGGACCAGGCTTACACGATCATGAGTCCTTATCCGGGTTTGCGGAGTCCGGTGATCTTGACGGCGTGGGGGCTTCAGTTTGAGACGGATACGGTGACTGATCCGCGTATTTTGGAGTTTTTGCTGACTTATCAGGTGGGGCCGCAAACGCCGGAACCGGGTGCGCCGTGCCAGGGTGGAACGGGGCTGCCGAAGGCGCCGAGTTCGCTGGGCAGTTGATATTGGGTGGGTAACAGTTAAAAGTTAAAAGTTAAAAGTTAGAAGGGGGGGTGTTGGTGACGGCTTGACGGCCGTCTTTTTTTGGTATACTATATCGGCGGACGATATATCGGAGATTGATAGAGTTGGAAGTAAGTGAGCAAGAGGCAAGAGGCAAGTGAGCAAGAGGCAAGTGAGCAAGAGGCAAGTGAGCGAGGACGGAAATAATGAGATGAGGGCGAGGGAATGGCTACCGTTGACGCCGGGTGTTTTTCATATTTTGCTGGCTTTGGCTGATGAGGAGCGGCATGGGTATGGGATTATGCAGGAGGTAGAGGCGCGGACTGAAGGCGGGGTAACGTTGGGGCCGGGGACGTTGTATGGCTCGGTGAAACGGTTGTTGGCCGGGGGACTGATTGTGGAATCGGATGACCGGCCGGACCCGGCGATGGATGATGAACGGCGACGGTATTATCGGCTGACGCCATTTGGGCGACAAGTAGCCCAGGCGGAGGCGGCACGGCTGGCTTCGCTGCTGGCCCAGGCTCAGGATAAGCGAATTTTACCGGTGGATGCAGGATGATTCAGGTTTATAAGTGGCTGCTGCTGTTGTATCCGGCCGATTTTCGGCAGGTGTATGGCGGGGAGATGGTACAGTTGTTTGGAGATATGTGGCGGGACGCGAAAAGGCGCGGCGGCCTGATAGAGGCGGCTCGTTTTTGGTTGCGGGTGCTGGTGGATACGGCCGTAGCTGTCCCGACTGAACATATTGCTTTATGGAGATTGGAAATGAAACGATGGCAATTATTCGCATTGGTGGTGGGGCTGTTGTTGTTGGCTTATTCGGCCAGTTTTGCTTTGTTTAATGGGTTGAAATATTCGTTGGGGCTTAGCGGGTTATGGAATCCCTTTGACGGTATTGTGGCGGTCCAAGAGCCGACATTGTGGCAGCAGTTGATGGCGGCGTTGGTTGTTGTTGGGCCGCTGTTGGCGTTGGGGTTGTTTGCTTTGCCCCTTTTGCGGGTGGATTTACGGCCGCAGGGGGAACGGCTGGCGACGATTACAGTTGTCCGGGGTAGTGGTTTGAGTATTTTGTTAATTGGCCTTTGTGTGGTGTTGGGGGCTTTGTTTGTGCTGTTTTATCTGGGGGAGAATTGGGCCTGCCTGGTTGGTTCTCAGGTGGTTTGTTAGGGGGGATTGGAGGCAGAGGATGTTGGGATGGGCGGTGCAATGCACCTATGAAGGATGTTGGTTTTTCATTTTCTCAAGTCCTTGGGCGACGGTGAGGATGGGTTTGTAACCTAAGTCCTTGCGAGCGTTGTCTATTTTGAGAGTGCAGTCGGCCGACATGGCGGCGACGGCCAGTTCGGTGAGGGGCGGCTCGGATTTCATATTGAAGAGCCGCCAGACGCCACCGGTGAAACGGCCGAGCAGGCGCATTGGCCCGGCGGGAAGGGAGCGATTGGGCAGGGTGATGCCCTGGGTGGCGGCATAGGCGGTCAGAAAATCCTTTACACACCATATCTCATCGTCGGTAATGAAGTAGGGCTTCCCGTTGGCCCTGGCGGTCAGGGCCAGTTCGACGGCGTGAACGACGTTGTCTATGTAGGCGGTGGAGGTGAGTGCCTCGCCATTGTTGAACCAGAAAAAGCCGCCGTCTTGGGCCATGTGGGTGACGACGGGCAGAATGGTCTGGTCGCCTGGCCCCCACACCAGACGCGGCCGGAGGGCAATGGTGGCGAAACCCTGATCGGGTTGGTTGGCTGCCAGAACCAACCGTTCGGCTTCAGCTTTGGTTTCGGAGTAGAGGAAGGGGGTTTTTTCAGGATAGGGGTAGCTTTCGTCTATGCTGCGTAGGGGCTGGCCGTGGAAAAGGACGGATTCGGTGCTGATGTGGATGAAGCGTCTGGCTCCAGCCAGGCTGGCGGCGGCCGTGAGTCGTTTGGTTCCCGCGACGTTTGTCTGCCAGAATTGTTCCCGGCTTCCAGAGGCGGAGACAAAAGCGGCCGCATGAATAACAGCCTGACAATCTGCTACGTGGTTGGGGGTTACGGTGGAGAGGGAGCAGTTGATGGCGTTGATGCCCAGAGCCAAAATCTTTTCTGCACTTTCTCTGGAACGTGCCATTGCTACCAACTCGTGGGTTGGATGCAAATGTCTTGCTATGGCGCCGCCAATGAAGCCGGAGGCACCGGTAATGAATATTTTCATAAATAATTTTGTTCCGTTGAGATTTTGATGGATTTTTATGATTCTTCTAATAGGAATTATCTCCTATATTCGTAACTTTTTATGTTACAATAGAAATGAGGTTTTTGGTATATAAAACCCCGGTGGAGTGGGGATTTTAGGAGGGTTCAATGACTTTTCACAAATTGCCGCAGCAGCGATTTGAAGCGCTGCAACCGTTTTTACTTCCTGTTGTGTTAGTAGTAATGGTCGTGCTGCTTTGGGTGGCTTATGCACGGCCGTTTAGGGGGGCTTCCATTTCCCCGCCGGATTTGAGCCGATCTGGTTTCTCGTTTGTACCCAATGCCGGGCAGAGTGATTCGGCCGTGCGCTTTATGACCCATGACCAGGGGATGAGTTTGTTCTTTACCGATGAGGGCGTGACCTTTTTGGGAATGGATGGCGAGATGGTTCGCTGGGAGTTTATGGGGGCGGAGACGGCCGAGATTCAAGGGGCCAATACTTTGCCTGGGGTGGCGAACTATCTGAATGGTTCTGATCCTTCCCAATGGCAGACAGGGCTGCCGACATATGGGATGATTCAATACGACGGAATCTATCCCGGAGTGGATGCGACGTTTAACGGCCGTCCGGGGCAGCTTGAGGCGGCTTTTCAGTTGGAGCCGGGGACAGCGTCTTCTGTGTTGCAGTGGCGTTTTGAAGGGATGGCAGCCCGGTTAAATGCGGAGACGGGGGGATTGGATTTGGTTGATGGAGACGGCCGATTGATGATTGCCTTTGAACGGCCGATGGTCCAACAGCAAAATGGGAATACGGCCGCATCAGTCGCGGCAGACTTTGTGGTGGATGAAAAGGGAAATGTAGCAGTGGGTGTTGGGGCGTATGATCAGACCAAACCGCTGACGATTTTCCTGGCCACAAAACCAGACGGGGGCGTCCCTGCCGGTATTGATGAGGCCTGGGGAGTCGTTTCAACTCCTGCGCTTGAAACCTTTGTAACGGGTAATACCAGTTCGCGGGTTTTTCCGTTGGTTGCGCCGTTGCAAGATCATATTGCGGGGAATAGAGATGTATTCATTACCAAGTTTTCAGTAGATGGGGAGGTTTTGTTCAGCACTTATCTAGGCGGTTCGGATAATGATTATGGAAGGGGCGCTGGCGTGGATTCAGCCGGGAACGTTGTCTTGACAGGTTATACGGAATCTTCTGATTTTCCGTCGGCGAACCCAATAATAGGGGATCAACCAGGGAGGGATGCTTTTGTCAGCAAGATTTCGGCCGACGGCAGCCAACTGCTGTTCAGCACTTACCTGGGCGGCGGCGGAGATGATTTCGGGAGTGACGTGACGCTGGATGCGCAAGATAATATGTATATCGTCGGGAGCACACTTTCAACCAACTTTCCCCTGCTTAACCCAATTCAAGCCACCTATGGCGGCAATAGGGACGCATTTATCAGTAAAATTTCGGGCAACAGTTACCAGATGCTGTTTAGTACTTACCTGGGCGGCAGCAATTTGGATGTGGGGGCCGGGGTTGATCTTGATCAGAATGGTGAGATTTTTATAGCGGGTTCGACAGCTTCGGCCGATTTTCCGACCGCCAATATGAAGAGGCTGCAGGTGGAGGCCGGGTTGGACAATCGGGATGTGTATGTGGCTAAATTACCGGCCGATGGCAGCAGTTTGCTATTCAGCACCTTGTTTGGGGGGGCGGACGATGATGGGGGCAATGATGTCTCCGTTGACCCGCTTGGCAACGCTTTTGTTGTTGGAGAAACGAAATCTTTCGATTTTCCTCTTGTGGCCCCAATTCAGGCGGTGATGGGAGGCAATTCTGATGTATTCGTAACGCAAGTTGCTGGGGACGGCGGCAGTCTTTTGTTCAGCACTTTCCTGGGTGGTAATCTGGATGATTCTGGCAGGGGTATTGTGGTTGGGGAGGGGGGGAATGTGTTTGTAACCGGCCAAACCTGGTCGAATGATTTCCCGATTTTGAATCCTTTGCCCGGAATGGGCTATCCAGGTAGGGGGGATGCCTTTGTCCTGCGCCATTCGATGGACGGCGTCCTGGCCTGGAGCACTTATTTGGGTGGAACGGATTATGATACCAGCAATGCGATCGATGTGGATGATGAAGGCCGTCCGGTGGTTGTTGGGTTAACGACCTCGGATGACTTTCCCACAGCCAATGCGTTCCAAACAACACTTCAACTTGGGTGGGACGGCTTTGTCGGCCGCTTGAATCATACCGGACAGAGTTTGCAATTCAGTACTTACCTGGGCGGGGACAACAGCTATCCATTTCCAACAGATGTGACATTAAGTGAGTTTGGGGAATCGGCCGAACCGAATTTGGCTACTTATCTTCTCGCTCTGGGGCTGTTGGGGCTGCTTGTGGTTGGGGTATGGTGGGAAAAACGCGCCCGGAATCGGCGTTGAATTGGTTAGAAAAAGGGGTGCTACTTTTTTGATAAGGTAGCACCCCGGTTAATCAGTCTACGCGATTTATCAAATCGCGCTACAAAGTTTGTTAGTTGCCGCAGGGGGCGACGTTGCGCCAGTTGGCGACGGTGTCGTTGACGAGCATAGTTCCGCTGCTGCCGTAGTCCAGGGTCAGGGCGCGGTTGTTGATTTCCTCACAGGACGCGCCTTTCTCCACATCGAAGAAGTCGGGGGAGCCAAGCGTGTATTTGTATTCGATGTTGGTCCCTTCCAGGCCGCTGAGGGTGATCTCCCATTCAAATGGGTCAACCTGGGTCAGCGAAACGGCCGTTGAATCCCACGCCGGCAGGTTGCCATCCAGCAGATCGAGCGACCCGGCAATGTGGACGGACTGGGTGGTTGGCGTCTGGGGTGGGGCAGTGACGTGGAAGGTGACACTAACGGTGCGCTGTGCGGCCGTTCCGGTGACGGTGTTTGAAGGGCCGGAGCGGTTGTAGCTGCTGTCTACGGCAACGACGTAATAGTCGTAACTGTTGCCCTGCGCGACTGTGTTGTCAGTGTAGGTGGTTGCACCTGCGCCTACAACGGTCGCAATTAAAGCGCCGTCGCGGTAGACCTCGAAGCCGGCCAGGTCGCCGTCGGTGTTGGGGTGGGTGTCCCAGGCCAGGTCAATGGCGGTGGGAGCCGAGCCTGTGACGGTGAGGCCGGTCGGGGCGGCGGGCGGCGTGGTGTCGCCGGTGGAGTTGACGGTCAGTTTGCCGGGGTTGGGCGGTAGTCCACCGCCGGAAATGGGGCCGTTTAAGTCGGCGTAGAGCCAGGTGAGGCCGCCGTTGGTGCTGTAGCGGTAAACGTAATCGAATACGCCGATTTCCTGGGGCAGCATTTGACCGAAGAATTCGTCGTTGTTCCCGGCGTCGGTGTTGAAGGCGGCATCGGTCCATGTCCAGTCGGTGTTGCCATCAGGGTTGCTGCCTTCGGGGCCGAAACCAAGCTGCGCCCAGAGGCCATCTGTGGGGCCGGGCTGGCCGGTTACGCCGTCAATCCAGACCTGGCCGTAAACGTTGTCGGTGTAGCTGCCGAAGCCGATGGTGTGGTTGAGGGTGGGC
>JBAPRX010000705.1:0-7439 GCA_049281335.1 Promineifilaceae bacterium (SeqCode) | reverse complement strand
GTATACGGTTGGGTATAAGGATTCTCAGAGCCGGGCCAGTTTGTCCAGTAGGTCTCATCCCAGGCGATAAAGCCGATGTAACCAAAGGTCGGGATACCGGGCATTTCCGTCACAGCAACCTTCAAACCCTCAATACCAACATCAACGACCGCTTGATAATCGGCCGGATCGGTTGTGCGTAACTGCTCAATAACAGCATCCATCTCCGGGCTTGACCAGCGGCCTGGATGTCCGGCAGCTACCTCGCCGATGGGCGTCTCATAAGCAGAGTTCCAAAGGTCAAGGACACGGTAGAGGTCAGGGCCAGCGCCCCAGGGTTCCTGAGCCGGCCAGTCGCTAGAAACTTCAAACTCACCGGTGTTATAGAGGTCTGCACGCGATTCGGAGGGGAAGACTTCCGCGTCAATACCGAATTTCTTCCATTCCTGGGCGGCAGCCACAGCATTTCTCGAACCGATATCTGTTGCCAGATCGGTGTCGGTCAGAATCTCAATCTTCCAGGGCGTGCCATCGGGCAGCAGCCAGTTTCCGTCGCCATCTCTGGAGAAGCCATTCTTGACGAGCAGTTGTTCAGCCACATCAGGCGCGTACTTGTACCAGCCCAGGCCGAACGCCTGATCCTGAGCAGCCTGATCTTCCGGCACAGCATACCCTCTGCCCCGCGCATATTCGACAATTCTTTGCGGTGCATCGGGGTCGTATGGTTTGAATGTTTCACCATTGCCCAGATCAAGCTCGAAATCGCTTAACCAGGCTTCCATTGGCTCGATGAAGTCCTTGGGGTAGGAGCCGAGTGAAGGAATATGAACCGGGCTTACTGCACCGGAACCATCAACGGCAATACCCATGTACTCGGCAATATCAATCGCCAGTGTAAGCGCCCAACGCACATCGGCGTTGTCGTATGGCGGGACGGTGGTGTTGAAAGCGATACCGGTGATAGCCGGATCATTGTTGACCACCCAGGGGTAGTTTTGTTGATAGGCTCTGGAGGAATCAGACTGGGCCAGGATGGCTTTGAGGCCGTCGGCCGAAAGGTTAACAACGTCAGCTTCGTGGTTCAACTGGGCCAGGATTTTGGCGCCTTCGTTGGCGAAGTATTGGAAGACGATGTATTTAGGTTGAGGTTCGCCATAGAGGATGCCGGTCGGGCTGTTCTGCCAATCATCCCGTTTTTCCCAAACGGTCCAGAAACCGGAATCGTCGTAGCTGTGCAGCTTGTAGGGGCCGGTTCCGACAAAGGGGTTGAACTCAAAGGTGACCAGATCATCTACATTTTCAAAGATGTGCTTAGGCATAATCCAGGTTGCGCCCCAGCGATCTAAGAATGTAGTGTGGAAACGGGAGTTGGGGTGGGTTAGCTCGAAGACGACGGTGTGATCATCCGGCGCACTGACGCTGGCGACGTTGTCGGCAAAGTAGGTGTGGGCGTTCAGCCCATCGGTAGCCATAAGGGTTTCGGCCGTAAAGACCACATCGGCCGACGTGAACGGTTCACCATCGTCCCAGGTGACGCCTTCTCGCAGCGGAATTTCTACTGAGGTGAAGTCGTCGTTGTAGATTGGGTCGCCCGAAGCAAGGCCGGGGATGATCTCACCGGTAGCAAAGTCAACCGACCACAGCGGCTCATTGGCCAGGTTTTGCATACCACGATCCCGCCATTTCCAACCAACCCATTCATTGAAGTTGCTTGGGGAACCAACACGACCGGTCAGAATATCAGCGATCAATGTTTCGTTTCTGGGCAGTTCACCCAAAACGGCCGGCGCATTCATGGGTTCGACTTGCTCTTCCATCGGAACTTCGACAGTAACCTGCTCGGTAACGACGCGGGTGACTTCGACGGGTTCCCCTTCCACTTCCATTGTTTCAGTGACGACGCGGGTCACTTCCACAACATCGGAAACGACGCGGGTCACTTCTACAGGTTCAGAACTGCAAGCTACTAGCACCACCAGGGCAACTAACAGCATAGCTATAATCTTTTTCATTTTTCTCTCCTAATTCGCTTTTATGATGACTTGAGACAGGTTGAAGACCGGAATTCGTACTGTCAATTCAATGGCACCTCCCCTTCAATGAAGCAAACAACTCAATGTGTAACATGACGGATATCCTTTTTGTCAAACCTAGGTTTTTCTGCAAACGTTTGCAAGGTCTTGCAAAAAAATGACTTGATTCGCTAACTACTTAAGTACGGCGGCGCAGTTGATTCGCGTAAGATAAGTTTGGTTGGTAAGACAATGCTGGACTGATCTTTTTCTGGTTTTTGGATCAGGTTCAGCAGCATTTGGGTGGCCTTATAGCCCATGTCTGTTAGGGGTTGGCTGATTGTTGTTAAGCGAGGCACGAGAACGGCCGACATCGGAATGTCATCAAAGCCGATGACAGAAAGGTTGGCCGGTATATTCAAATTACGGCTCCGGGTAGCTTCCATCACCCCTATGGCAATCAGGTCACTGGAAGCGAAAATGGCTGTCGGTGGATCTTCCGAATCCAGCAGGTGGTTGGTCCCAATAAAGCCACATTTTTGGGTGAAATCCCCTTCAAAGACCAGACTTTCATCAAACGGAAGGTCATAATCGGCCAGGGCATTGCGATAACCATCAAGACGGTCGCAAGCGCTGATCATGTCCATCCAGCCGGTAATAATGCCAATTCGCCTATGACCTAACTCAATGAGATGTCTGGTAGCTTCATATCCCCCGTCTCGATTAGCGGCTGTAACCGTCAGGTCTGTTTCATCTACGCCAAATTGGTCAATCAGGACATAGGGGAAATCTCTTTGGCGCAAGGACTTGATGTAAGCGTCGGGGTCGCGGGGCAGGATGATCAACAAACCATCGGCCAGACCACGTGCCATCATATTGACATAAGCAGATTCTTTTGTTTTACGACGGTGAGTGGTATAGAGCATTAGCTCATACTGGTTGGCGGTTAGAACGTCATCAATGCCGCGAATGATCTCCCCCACATATTGTGTCGTCAGGTCTACGACCAGCAGACCAATGACATTGGAACGTCCCCCTGCAAGACTACGGGCGTGTAGATTTGCCTGATACCCCAGCCGGGTCATCGCTTGCAAGACTTTGGTGCGCGTTTCTGGTTTTACGTAGGATTTGTTATTGACGACCCGTGAGACAGTAGAATAAGAGACGCCAGCCTCATCAGCGACGTCAACAATCGTCACACCATCAGTGGATTTTCTACGTGTCACCTAATTTTCTTCCTTCCCTACGCTTCTGCAAGCGTTTGCAATAATTTACTTGATTTTCAGCGGTATGTCAATATAATTTTGCAAACGTTTTTAGAATTCATGGTGAACATTCGTGAGAAAGCTACAAAAAAAAAGCAGCCACGAATTAACGCGAATTTTCACAAATTGGTGTTTATGAATTTGGGGCTGTGTATTTGAGGAAACGATGTACTTAACTCGACATCAGACACCGGATGGGGCGCGTCTGGCTTTGGATGGGGTGTATTTACCGCAGCATGTTGCGTTGAAGATGCTGCTGGAACTGCCATTCACAACGATGGTGGTGGTGCTTCAATCAATGCCCGTGTCGGAAACGGCCGATCATCCTCTTCTGCCTCCCCTGGAGCCAATGCACGAAGTCTGGGCCGCTGGGGTCACGTATCTTCGCAGCCGGGAGGCACGGGAGCAAGAGTCTGATGTTAAAGATGTGTATGAAAAGGTTTATTCGGCCGCTCGGCCGGAACTTTTCTTCAAAGCCATTGGCTGGCGGGTAGTGGGCCACAATATGCCGATCCGAATTCGCCAGGACAGCGGTTGGAACGTTCCCGAACCGGAGCTGACCCTTGTGATAAACGGCCACCGAGAAATCGTCGGCTATTCTGTTGGAAATGATGTTTCCTCCCGCGATATTGAGGGGGCGAACCCACTCTATTTGCCACAAGCCAAGATTTATAACGGCTCCTGCGCCATTGGCCCCGGTATCGAAATTGCTGCTGGTGACCAGATTCAAGCGCTGCCTATCCAACTGGATGTTCTCCGGGACGGAGAAGTCATCTTTCATGGAGAGACGCAGAGTTCGCAGATGAAACGGCCGTTACAGGAGCTTGTTGACTACTTGACCAAAGAGATGGCCTTTCCTTCTGGCGTTTTCCTGATGACAGGGACCGGCATTGTGCCAACGGATGAATTTTCCCTGCAACACAGCGACAAGGTCCGCATCACCATTGGCTCCCTCCAACTGGAAAATACGGTGCATGGCTGATCTATTGCGAATGACAAATCGGCATCAAAAAATAATAGACAAAATTCGTGATAATTCGTGAAATTCGTGGCTTGTCCTTATTCGTGAAATTCGTGGCTAAGTTCTTTAGATAAACGGGAGTTTTTATGCCCTTACAACCTATTCTAATTGCCGGAGCATGGCGGCAGAGCGAGAACCCGGTGGGTTCTTTTTCGGCCGTTAATCCGGCAACAAAATCGCCCCTGCCAGAACAATATCCAATATCGGGCTTAGAGGATATTGATCTGATCCTGCAAGCAGGACAAGAGGCTGTGGCCGAACTTCGTTCTAGTGGTTCGACCGCAGCCCTGGCTCACTTTCTCGACTGTTTTGCCAAAAATATCGAGGCCAAAGCCGATGCCCTGGTTGAAACGGCCGCTTTGGAAACGGCGCTCCCGGCCGAAACCCGGCTGCGTTCGATAGAACTGCCGCGCACAACCAACCAGCTTCGCCAGGCTGCCAACGCGGCCCGTGACGGTTCCTGGCGTCGGGCCACCATTGACACCGGGAGCGATATTCGGGCCATTTATGGCCCTATCGGCGGGCCGGTGGTGGTTTTTGGCCCCAATAATTTCCCCTTTGCTTTCAATTCGGTGGCCGGGGGCGATTTTGCAGCCGCCATTGCCGCCGGAAATCCCATTATTGCCAAAGGCAATCCCGGCCATCCTGGGACGACCAGGATTCTGGCCGAAGCGGCCTTTGAGGCGTTGCAGGAGAGCGGCCTGCCACCGGGGATGGTGCAGCTTATTTACCACACCCCGCCGGAAACAGGTTTGAAGCTGGTCTCGGAGCCGCGCATCGGAGCAACGGCCTTCACCGGCAGCCGGACGGCCGGATTGAAGCTGAAAGAAGCGGCCGATCAGGCGGGCAAACCGATCTACTTAGAGATGTCCAGCGTCAACCCGGTCTTTATCTTGCCCGGTGTGCTCCGAGAACGGCCGGACCAGATTGCCGGAGAGCTGTATACCTCCTGCTCCTTAGGGGCAGGGCAGTTCTGCACCAAACCTGGCATCGTCGTCATCCAGCAAAATGCGGAGGGCGAAAAGTTTGTTGAGCAGGTCAAACAGTTGTTTGAACAAAACAGACCCGGCACCCTGCTGAATGGAGCCGGAGCGAAAGGAATCGCCAGCGCCCTGACCGTTCTGGAAGGACATGGCGCGGAACTTTTGACCGGCGGCCACGAAGTGGAAGGCGAGCGATTTGCCTTTGACAATAGTCTGCTGCGGGTTTCCGGCGGCCGTTTTCTGGAAGCGCCGGAAGCGCTCCAAACAGAAGCGTTCGGAACCGCCAGCCTCATTGTCGCCGCCAAAGATGTGGATGAAATGGTCGAGATTGCCGCCGAACTAGAGGGCAATCTGACCGGCTGCGTCTACAGCCATACCGGAAACGAGGACGAAGCGGCTTACCAACAACTTGAACCGGTGCTGCGCCAGAAAGTCGGCCGTTTGCTCAATGACAAAATGCCGACCGGTGTGGCTGTGGTCCCTTCGATGAATCACGGCGGCCCCTTTCCAGCGACGGGCCATCCCGGCTTTACGGCCGTTGGGATTCCTGCCTCACTGCTCCGTTTTGCCGCCTTATACAGTTACGACAACGTCCGCCACCACCGCCTGCCGCCGGAACTGCAAGACAAGAACCCGAACGGCCGACTGTGGCGGCTCATTGATGGAACGTGGACGCAAGGGGATGTATTAGGGTAATTGGTAATTCGTAATTTGTAATTCATTAGGACCTGCTGAATTACCAGTTACCAATTTCTAGTTACCAACATCCCCCGTGTAGGATAAACCCAAAATGCCTCAACCTTTGCCGACAATTGAAGCCATCCTGGGTACGCAGGAACCGATAGAACAGACCCGTATACAGGGTGAAGGGCCGTCTGGACAATTACCGATCACGGCCGAGATGCTCCTCAATGAGCCAAGCGGTAACCTCTTTGGTATGACCCAGAACGCGGGGATGGGCTGGAATCCGGCCGATGTCGGCCGTCCCCAATATTTGATTGTCAGCACCCAGGGGGGCATACGGGACAGCGACGGCCGTCCGGTGGCCTTGGGCTATCACAGCGGCCACTGGGAAATTGACCTGCTGGTGCGGCAGGCGGCCGAAACCTTCAAGGCTCAGGGCGTTTTGCCCTTTGCAGCCTATTGCAGCGACCCCTGTGACGGCCGAACACAAGGGACAACGGGCATGTTCGACAGCCTGCCCTATCGCAACGATGCGGCCGTGATCCTGCGCCGTCTTATCCGTTCCCTTCCCCAGCGGCAGGGGGTGATGGGCGTTGCTACCTGTGACAAGGGACTGCCCGCCATGATGGTTGCCCTGGCAGGCTGTAAGGAGTTACCGGGAATCATCGTTCCCGGCGGCGTCACCTTGCCCGCCCTGGAAGCGGAAGACGCCGGAACGGTGCAGACCATCGGGGTGCGCTTCGCCCACGAGATGATTGACCTCGATTATGCTGCCACAATGGGCTGCCGGGCCTGTGGGTCGCCGGGCGGTGGCTGCCAGTTTTTGGGAACGGCCGCAACCTCTCAGGTTGTGGCCGAAGCATTGGGCATAGCCCTGCCCCACAGCGCCCTCAGTCCTTCTGGCGAACCGGTCTGGCTGGATATGGCCCACCGGTCTGCGCTGGCCTTGCTGCGGCTGACGGCCGAAGAAATCCCTCTCTCCGCTATCTTGACCTCCCAGGCCGTCGAGAATGCCATGCTCATTCACGCTGCCTTTGGCGGCTCCACCAATTTGCTGCTCCATATCCCGGCCATTGCCCACGCCGCCGGACTGCCCAGGCCAACTGTGGCCGACTGGAACCGGGTCAACCGCCAGACGCCGCGCCTGGTGGACGCCCTACCCAACGGGCCGCGTAACCACCCGACAGTGCAGGTCTTCATGGCGGGCGGTGTGCCGGAGGTGATGCTCCATTTGCGGGCAATGGGTCTGCTCAATCTGGATGTGATGACGGCGACAGGCCAACCGTTATCGGCCGTTCTCGATTGGTGGGCGGAAAGCGAACGGCGGCAGGCTGTACGGGAACGGCTGGAAGAGGCGGGTGTCGAGATTGACCGGGTGATCATGGATGCTGACAGCGCCAAAACGGCCGGATTAAGCAGCACAATGGTTTTTCCGGTAGGAAACATTGCCCCGGAAGGTTCCGTCCTCAAAGCTACCGCTATGGACCCCTCCGTT
>JBAPRX010000704.1:0-2059 GCA_049281335.1 Promineifilaceae bacterium (SeqCode) | reverse complement strand
AAACATTTATAAATAAATTGGAAATGGTGAGTAATTGGGTAATGCGGTAATTACTTCAATTGCCAAACGGTTATTAATTAACTCTTTTGCGAATGATCAGGCAGTAAACAGGCAGTAAGGTGCAATTATGTTAAAAAGATGGCAAATTCCAGAGGGCTTGAAGCTCAACAAGGAAAAGGGGCAAAGCATCGCATTGGTGGCTATGATGTTTGTCGGCCTGCTTGCGGTTGTGGGTATCTCGGTTGATATTGGTTTTGTCTTCGCCCGTCAGGCCCAGCTCTCGTCCGCCGTTGACGCGGCTGTGCTGGCGGGAGTGACGGAGATTACGGGGCCGGACCGCCTGCCCGCCGCCAACTTGAGAGCGTCCGAATTCCTTCATACTCACAATCTGCCAAGTCAAGTTATTACAACAACCTTTGACGATCCGGAAAATTATTCCCAAGATATTTCGATTCTGGGCGAACGCAAATATTCACTTACCGTTACCTGGCCGGTTGAATTGTATTTTCTGCGGGTGATCGGCCTGGATGAATTTGACATTACAGAAACGGCAACGGCTGCCCATTTCCCGCTGGCAGATATTTACGCCAGCCGACGAGTAGAAGACGGCGCTCTCTCCACTTCTAATCAGGCCGTGTTCGGCCCCCATATTTGTACCTCTTATGGTGATCCCTTTTCATCTACTATGGATGGCCACGCAGCAACGCTGCGCCAAGAATGGCGGGGTGACGTTAATGACCGAACTTATCATTACCGCATCCTGATCCCTGAAGATTACCCGGATGATGTGGTACGGGTCGAGCTATTTGACCCTGATTCGATTAACAAGCCGAACAACAACGGTGGAAGCTACACCGATCAGGTAGCCCACACCAATATCGCCATTCAAAATGGCAAACCGGCTGTTGAATCGCTCAGTTGCGGTTCCAACCAGAAAAACGCCTGCTTAATTGACACCAGAGAAAATACTTTGGGAATCGATCTAGATCGGGTGAATTTATGGTGGTTTGTCCGCATAGACGAAAATCGTGGATCTGGTTCGACCAGCAATACAGGGAATGGGGTATGCGGCGAACCGGGTTCTTATACAGTTCCATTTAATACAATTACACTCTATGACCTCTTTTACTATAAAAAGTCGGATGATGGCGTTATTGAAAAGACACCATTGGCTTTTTATTATGGCCAATCAGGTGACAACGTTGTGTCGCGCAATGGTTTTGCCCGTGACTTAAGCTACTCCAGTTATAATCATGATACAGATATGCGCTGGGTTTCGCCGGGCGGCCAGATTAGTGGTGACCAGTCGGTTGTGGTCCCAGCCGGGTGTGGCAGCCCGAATGGTGGCGATTATGATCCAGGTAAATGCCCCGGAGGAACGCCAGCAGGGCCAGGTAACGGTTTTGAAGTAAATATTAACGATGACCTGTCAAATATTCTGGTGGACCCCAACAATGGGAATCGCTACATTTATTTGGATGTCACCTCCCAAAGTGGCTCATCAGAAAATGGCTATGAGATTTGGGCCGGCCCGGATGATTATGTTGCTACGATGCCAAGCGATGTCAACACCCGCAATGTGGCTATCATCAACAACCCCAGCGCCCACTCTTCTCAGGGTGCGACGGTGTTCGGTCTCGGCCACCTGCCTATGAACTCAAATTATGATTATCGGGTTGATATTCCCCTGGTTTACCTGGGGCCTCAGTACGCTGGGGCCAGCGTTTTTGTTTCCCTGTTCGATTCCGATACTGGTACCTCACCGCCTGTTACTTTCTTCTTTGACTCGATCTCCCAGACAGATTGGAAATATTCATTTAATACTCCTCCCTATCCGGATGGGCAAACCGGCCGTTGTGTTATCGGTAACTGCAACGATCAGTTCGTCAATCCACCTTATGAGATTAAGATACCAACTTTGGGCGACAGTTGCACCAACCCCAGCGACCCCAGCCAGCAAAATGTGTGTAATCCTTTCTATGGCGGCCGTCTGACTGCCAGCTATGACAGCGGTACGTCCGACACCTATCACTGGGAAATCAGCTTGAACGGGCTGCCT
>JBAPRX010000703.1:0-6282 GCA_049281335.1 Promineifilaceae bacterium (SeqCode) | reverse complement strand
TCTGTCCGGCTCATTGTCGGGTCAGTAAGTTCACTATGAGCCAGCAGCAGTCCAAAGCCAATTGCCAAAAATAATATTGCAAAAACCACGATGCCAAGAAAGGATAAGTTATATTCCTTAACCATTTCCATCTCCTTCACACTTCCCACTAATTTCACTGCTGTGACGCGAGTTTGCTATGGACAAAACGGCTAAATTCGATTGTTAATTGATGACCTCTAAATAACAAAAAAGAGGGTGTCCTCTAAACTATAAGGACACCCTCTAGTATAAACTCGGAAAAAATAATGAACTTTCCGAGTGCATTCAAAGTTAGCTTTGAAAAGAATTACCTCCTAAGAATATTCATGTAAGGTTTGGTAATGATTGAAGAATTTACAAGATATCTGGAGCGGTTGTTACGGCCGTCTATTGAAAACAGTCGGGGTTAATACGATAGCCTAAATCCCGCTGGCTGAGTATGAAGATTGGTTCAACAGGGTCAGGCTCGATTTGACCACGCAAATCATGGATGAACTTATAAGCGTACCCCGGTCTAGCGATAATATAATCATCACCTCGACAATCTTTTCCAATGAGCGTGATAAGTTCATCTGTTGAGAGGAAACTACCTGCCGCTTCAATCAACCGGTAAAGGATCCTTTGTTGGCAGAGAGTGAGACTAACTTCAACATCATCTATCCAGACCCTTCCGGCATTATCGGCGACTTTCAATTCATGGTTTCCAACATGAAACAGTTCCACAGACGGCCCCCTTCTTTTCTGTAGTTGTTTCTCAATCGTTAGCTCTAATATTTGCATTGATTTTTGTCTTCCCTTAAAGACAATATGCTCAGCACCAAGCCCCAAACCTCGTAAAATGGTCTCATCCTTATCGCCAATTATCGAAAAAATGATGATCGGAATATATTTGGTTTTCTGCTGTTGTTGCAGCCGACGGATGACGCCGAAACCATCAAGAGGGTCCATTTTAATATCGAGAATAATCAACGCTGGCTGGGAACTGCGAGCTTTATTAACGCCTTCGATTGGGTCGCCTTCGGAGTCAATGGAATAAACCTCCGGGTCTAAGAATGCTTGTACTTGCCTCACAGCCTCCGGATCGTCGTCAATCATTAATAACCGGTGTACCATTCAGTCCTCCTTCTTCGTTGAGCGGTAGAGTGAGGATAAATTTAGCTCCCTTCGTATAGCTGGAGTCATAAATCACTCTCCCTCCATGTAACTTCATCAATTCTTGAACCAGATAAAGGCCCAACCCCAGGTTGCCTTTCTGACCAATACGGGTTTCGTTGTATCGTCCACGATCAAATGCGTTAAACAAAGAAACCTGATGTTGTGGCTCCACGCCTGGGCCTTCATCACTGATAGATAGATAAAATGTTTCGTTTTCAGCCCAGGTTTTAAAGTTGACTAAGGAGCCAGGGGCATATTGAATGGAATTTTGAATTAAGTTTTTTAGGATAAGCCGCATAGAATATTCGTCAACTGATTTGAAGAGTTCCTGGTGACATGGTTCAAAATCCAAACGGTACTTCCTGCTCTCATCTTCTTCACTAATCTCCTTTAACAGCTTCTGAATCAGGTTATTCAAAGCGTATTTTTGTAATGTTCCTAGATCCCAGATGTTGGCATCCAGTTGAGCAAATTGGACCAGGCGATCCACAATGGCCTGTTGATCCTGCGCCCAATGACCAATTCTCCCCAACCCTTTTTCTATCTCCTCTAACGTTAAAGGGTTTTTACCTTTAGTTAGAATTTCAATTTCGCGTGAGATACGGGCTGGCTCACTTTTTAACTCATGGGATAGGAGATGGGCTGCATGTTTGCTGGATTCCATCCGGCGTTTTGATAGGTCAATGAAATGCAGGTTTTCCAGCGTCGTTTGGACCCGTTCGCCAACCAGGTTAAATAGGGCTTGCTCGGTTTTGGAAGGTCGCCACGGCCGTGTTGAACCTATTCCAATGACCCCCATGCGATTTTCTCCGTATTTGAACGAAGATAAGACTAAGCTCTCAAGGGATAGGCGGCGCATCAATGTGTTGATGGCATCACCTGGAACATTGTTGAGGATGAACAGATATTCATTGGTAACAATATCGTTACTGTCCCCCAAAATATTGAGTATTGTCTTCACATCCAGCTCAAAGTTGTCTGAGGAATTGACTAATGGAGAAGCTGTTAATGACAGCGTCCGGCCTGCCTGGTTGCCATCCCAAAGATAGACAGTCGGCCGATTATAAAGGGCGGCAACCGCCTGGCAGAGATGCTCGCCAATGCTACTGACAGATGACTGATTCACTCTTACTTGAGAGAGAAGCGACAACCCTCGCCGTCTCTGGCGCGTTAACAATGCCGAACCGAGAGCATTCAGTAAGAGCGTGGATTCTTGTTTTTTGGGAAAGGACAGCTCCCAATTTGACCCCGGAACGATTAAAGCGCCAATATGCTCTGTCCCTTCGTTCAAGTCTAGCGACAGCCATGAACAATTCCCCCGCACTTTTTCGGCACAATGTCTACAAAGGCTGCCAATGGACAGGCAGTTGGTTTTCCGTTCACTGATCAGCCTGGCACTTAATTCACCCTCCGCATCCGGTATTGCAGATACAATTGACATCTCGGCCGGATAGGTTGCCTCAACCTTATAGCTTTCCTCAACTGCATCATACCGCATTAAGGAAACGCCCTGTTCTACTTCAAAAAATTCGGCAATCGCTTTTAGTAAATCCTCCATTGCCTGGTTACTCTCAGAGGCAACATCTGCCTGAGCCACCAGGTTTTGAAACTTGGCCATCCGGTCCAATTTTTCTTCATTGATTTTATGGAGATGGTAAGCCGATTCAATTACCGGTGCGTTTTCTTCCAGAATACGTTGGTAAATTTTGTTGCGAACTTGTATTCGATTATTTTCTATCTGGAGGAGGCGCATGATTCCGGCCGTTATCTCGCCGCTTGCCAACCAGTAGCCATCCAATTCTCGATCTGGATTCGTCAAAAACCAGCGGATCATATACAGCGCTTGCATATCCTTGATTAATTCTGGAATAAGTTCGCTTAATTTTGGATCCTGCCAGTAGCTGGTCAGAATAAACGCCTCAACCACTTTTCGGGCCAGCGCTTTGTTGACCTTGCCGTTAGCGGTTTTGGATTGGCTGGCATCGAGACAAATCTGTCCAAGACGTTGAAGAAGATATCTATCACCGTCTGTCATCTCGGCCAGATAGGCGGCAGCGGCGTGCGAAAAGAGCTGCCGACTCCCAATTTTCACCTCTTTTAAGAGTTTCAGGGATTCTGCTCTGTTTAATTCCGGCATGAAATGTTTCTGAGCAAAATTTAGGGGCGAGCCATGCGCCACGCCCTGCCGTCGTAAACGATGGGAACCGGCCAGAATGACGGTAATCATTCGCGGGCCTAATTTACTGCGATCCCAATTTGTATAGAGAGACCGGACACTGCCAATCACCGTTTTGGCAATATCTCTTGGCGTGTTTTCGATGTGGTCAATGGCAAGAACATACCGCTGATTGGAATTTTTAACGCTTCGGATTAACGTTTCACAAAACAGTTTATCTATTAGGAGATCGGTTGGGTTAAGTTGGGCCAAATTCATCCAGGATTGCCGTTGGTTGGGGAACCTTCGAGCGCCTTCTACTGCCAGTTCCCTGAAAAGTTCGTGGGCTGAATCGGTCGGCAGGCGGTTAAGGTCAATATACCACCATTGAGTAACAGGCTGTTTTTCCAGAAGCCGTTGTTCGACTGCCTTCAGGGTGGTGCTGGTGCCGCTTCCAGGTGGCCCGATGAGCAGGCAGCAGCGTTGGTATGATAAGTCCTGAACAATGGCTGGAGCGATTGTCGGCTCCAGGTATGGCTCAATCCCTCCGGGCGTGATTGGGCCGTCGTAATAGAAAGAGGATTCGGCCGTTTTCATTATCTTTCCTTTTCGTCTGCTAAAGCCTTTTCCCAGGCCAGTTCAACAATGGATGCTCGTAGGGTTGCAAGGGCTGGCTGTAAAGGAATGGCAAACTGCCAGACCTGGGCATACTGTCCCTGCTTGCGAATAATGCCAATCGCTTCAAGGGAGCGGCAAATCTTTTGAAGCTCCTTGATGCTCTTTTCAATGCCATGTTCTTTCAGTTTTTCATTTATTGCCACCATGTCAAAATCATCCTTGTTAGCCATGCTGCAAACGATGGCAAATTCCAGATCCGTTGTGTTGTCAATCAGCGTTTCAACCAGCCTGTCGTGAATGACACCGGTCCTTTTAACCTGAGAGACATGTTTTGTCGTCAGTTTTCTCGTTTGTTCTTTGTCCAACAGTTCGACAAACGACTGACCGTAAAGTTGTAATATTTGGGGATGTCCCCCGGAGTCACTGAGAACTTCTGGAAAAACTGCATTTTGAATGTCAACCCCCATATTTTGCATTGGCTCAATCAACATCGCCCTTGACTGAGCCTTCGTCAAATTGCTAAGTGGGAGTCGTTGCAAGAAAGTTAGCGGCGTATCATGACGGTAACATTCGGCCGTTAAGAGGCGGAAGCCTGCGACCAGGCACCGGCAGTTTTGCTCGGTAGCCATGCGTCTAAACAACAAGAGGAGGTTGAAAACTGATTTGCGCTCGTACTCTATCAGATCATCAATCTCATCAAGGAAGAAAATGATAGGCCCGCCATATCGTTTTTTCATGAGCTTGATGAAGGTCGGAAAATATTCAACCAGAGTGCCTCTTGCCGGGCGCGGCGTCTCCTTAAAATGACGCATGACATCTGCGATAAATGGCTCAATGCCAGAGTAACCCCAAAAGTCATACCAGACTAAACGGGGATGCTGCTCTTTGGGCAGCCTTTTCTTTAACTGCTGCTGCGTTTCCTTTAAGAGGGACGTCTTGCCAATTCGACGGCCGCCTTCCAGAGAAAAGCTCCTGTCTGGATAGCTTAGAATCAAATTTATCTCAGTCGTCCGTCCGTGAAACTGGCTGCCCGCAACAGGTTGGTCAGGCTCATAGGGAGATAGAAATCGGAGGGGAATTTGTTCGCGTAACGATTCTAACAGGCCGCGTTTAGGGTTCGCGTGGTCCAGTAAAGATTGCATCTGGCGACGGTCGAAAATAAATGCCCAAAATGGGTCCTCCCCAAATGGCCTCAAAAATTCTGCGTCGCCTTCTACCAGAATAACGGCCGAACCAGGCCGTTCCTGCCGTATATAAAGCTCCTGTCGAACGATTTCAGTGATCTGATCGCGCTTTAATTTTTGGATGTTTTCCTTTGAGACAATTAAGAACGGCGTTTCGGCCGAAAGTCGCAGCCGAAAGGGGGTCAGGTCAACCAGGAAGATAGTAAGCTCGGTAAGGTGAACATCATCTTCTATATAGCTGGTTTCTAGTTCTTGGACAATTAATTCTAAAAAAGCTGTTGTAATTTTTGTTTGCGGAGTCATATATATATTTACCAGTGCCTGATCATGTGCGAAAGCAAAGTCTCCTCTTTTATTGTTGCTTATCCGGCCTACTCAGGCCGATATTTGCACGAGTCTGTAAATCTCTCCCAGGACATAAAGGAGTTTCTGTACCTGCCCTTCTGTCATATCTATTTTTTCGGCTAACAATCCAATCGAAATAACATCATCATGCGGGATTGCCTGGAATACGGTGGCAGCCAATCTGGCGGTTTCATGGGTGCCAACACTGATTCTTTGCCTGACGTCCGTTCCATCAATAAAAATTCTTTCGAGAAGATTGTACTGATTTCGTTCTGCCGGATTTCCCGTCCATTCAATAAAGGTAGCGTTCCCGTTGAAGGGGGCAGTGTCTTCAATTGAGGTGTAATCTGGCAGCCAATCGGAATCCATAACGACCAGCTCACCTTCTCGGACAATCTCCTGGCCGTCAACCAGGATAGTTGGATTGTGAAAAACAAGATCTTCATGAATATTCGGCGCCTCCACCTCACCACCAAATTCAAGGTTCGTTCCGATGGCGAGGTGGGCGGTTTTATAGGCTTTTTCATCCATCAACGTGCCGCCAGATAAATGTTTAACGGCCGTATTCATACCAATTCCCAGTTCACAAAGAAAATTCGGTTCGACATCCCCTAGATCTCTCGCCCGCGCTATCTGCTCCTCCAATATTTTGGATGCCGGGTGATCGGGAGGGTCAAAGGACTCAAGAGCGCCGTTAGCAAAATGAACGATGATTTCGTCTTTTTCAGAGAACACATAGTTCGTGACGCTGCCATCAATAACGACAGTCCCTTCGGCCGTTCCTTTCAATGGCGGTACATACAC
>JBAPRX010000702.1:0-9716 GCA_049281335.1 Promineifilaceae bacterium (SeqCode) | reverse complement strand
GATAAAGCTGTTTGGCAAAATATCCGCTTCGGCTAAGTAGCCATTGGCCCAGGGCAGCAAGAAGCGCAGTACAGTGGCAATGTAAACGACAAAGATGAACATGAATATCAGGAACCGATCTCGGCCGATCAATTTTGCATCGGTGCGGCCCAGTCTTTTGACTAATTGTGTCATCTGCATAACGTTACCCTACCTTCATAATAATATGAGTGTGAAAAGCCCGATATGCCCACCAGGAAAGGACGGCGAGTAGGACGGCCGAATATCCCACCCCATAGGCCCATTCCCAGGCAGCCAGCGAAACAAACGCTCCCCGCATTAACATTGCCGGTGCGCTTGTTGGGAGAACCAGAAAGATTGGTAGTTCAAACAAACCCCAGAAATAGAGGAAAGGCAGTTGAAGGATACTGACAATAATAGCCAGCGGCACTAAATAATCGGTAATCTTGTCATACCGGACGATGAGAATAATTCCTGCCAGTGTGTAGAGAATGCCCAAGATGATAATGCCCAGAAGCAGCATGGGAATATTTGGCAGTTGGAGCGATTCGGAGAAGCTAAGAATGAGCATCATGCCACCAATCATGATGGTGGCCTCCAATGTTGCCAACCCCGTCAGGGTGATAATCTTTGACCATAAGTATTCAAACGGCCGCATTGGGGAAACAATCGTCGCGTTGAGCGTCCCCTGGTCTTTCTCGAAGAAAATCAGCGCCCCAACGTAGAGGAAAGTTGTTCCACCTACTACGAGCAGCATCAATGTCGGCACAATTGCCGGGAGTTGATCGGCGCTGCCCAGCCAGGCCACCACAGCGGCC
Organism: Promineifilaceae bacterium (SeqCode); assembly: GCA_049281335.1. Taxonomy (GTDB): domain Bacteria; phylum Chloroflexota; class Anaerolineae; order Promineifilales; family Promineifilaceae; genus JAKEFB01. The sequence continues at coordinate 8,898 of JBAPRX010000702.1, read as the reverse complement.
GTAATAATTGCCACGACAATACCGATGGTGTACAGATTGTTTCGCATCTGGACCAGCACATCTACTTTCATTGCAGCGATGAATCGGGTCATATCGTTAACTCCTGTCCGGTCACTTTAATGAAGATATTCTCCAGCGTTGTTTCCTGGGTGTGGATAGCTTCTAATCGAGGGGCTGTCTTCAACAGGTTAAGAAATATCTGATTTTCACCCAATCCGTCGAGCGGAAATTCTTTTTCCTGAATGACCTGGTTTCCATTGTGATAGGCTACTCTTACATCCCGTCTGCCATACTGTTTCTTCAAAGTGGTAGGTGCATCAATAATGCTGATTTTTCCTCCAGTGACGAAAGCTACCCGGTCACATAACTCATCAGCGACGTTCATATTGTGTGTGGTTACGAAGACTGTTGTCCCTTGTTGCCGTAAACGCAGTATCAAATCTTTGATCTTGCGAGCATTGACCGGGTCCAGACCGGCGGTTGGCTCATCCAAAAAGAGGAGCCTGGGTTTGTGGATGAGGCTGCGGGCGACATTCAGACGTACCTTCATGCCTTTGCTGTAGGCTTCCACCTTTTTATCGGCGTCCTCATGCAGTCCGACCCACTCCAATACCTCCAGTGGGGGCAGGGTGGGGACGCCGTACAGCGATTTGAAATGGGTGAGGTTTTCAGCGGCCGTTAATTTCAAATAATGATTCGGCTGTTCAAAACTGACGCCAATATGTTCATATAGGTCATGCCCCCATTCGCCGATTTCTTTGCCCATGACCTGCACCTGACCGTTGTAGGCTTTCAGAAGTCCGATTAGAATATTTTGGGTTGTTGATTTCCCTGCGCCTGATGGCCCCAAAAAGCCAAGGATTTCTCCCTGAGCAATCTCAAAGTTTAACCCATGAAGCGTTTCTTTTGATGCTCCTGGATAGGTGTAGGCTAGATTCTTAACAGTTATCATTATTGTCTTACTCCTCAAAAATAAATCTTACGCAAAGGGTGCAACTATGCGGCGCAAATGACAAAAAGCATTCAGGGTTTTTGTCTACCCGCCAGCTTTGTTCATCTGCTCATATTGCAGGCGTCCTGCCTCGGCAAGTTGCCGTACAATTGCCTTCCCGACTTCGCTGTTCCCCCCGTTTTCAGGCGTTAAAGCCCGATCCATGATAAAGGCGATGCCTTCGATCACATCATCGAGCGGGGGAATCGCTTCTTTTGGGATCATGTCGTCTATGCTCACCAGACCGTAAGCCAGCATATCCATAATGTGGGCGATAATGTGGGCGTCTAACTCCTTTCTAACGGCCCCTGCTTCTTGCATCAGCTTCACGAAGAGATAACGGCTAGATTCCGTTTGACTCTCTCGAAATTGCTGAAAAAAATTGCCTGGCTTGTGTAAATAGTTGCCTAATACACGGCCGTCCTGGGTAAACATCGCCCGCATAAATGGGCTGTCATTCAAGGCATAGAGGCTGTTTTTATACAGCCCAGCAATCGTGCCACCCATTGGGTCAGCTTCTATTAGAGCCAGCCACCTTTCTGCATAAATCTGCAACTCCCTGACGACCAAAGCCTCCAGAAGACTTTCTTTGCTCTCGAAATGCAAATAGATAGCCCCTTTGCTGATTCCGGCGGCACGGGCAATGTCGCTGACAGTTGTTTTGTCAAATCCGTAATGGATAAACAATTCAGCGGCCGAATCCAATATTCGCTGTTCGCGTTCTTCGTTGTCAGATTTTGTCACAAGAAACCCTCAACTATTGACTAAATGACCCAAATTAACTAACTGGTCAAATATTAGCGGTTTCTGTTTCAAAAGTCAAGCAAATTTCAACGGCAAATGACCGTAGTTGGACAGCGTGTGAGAAAGCGACAACCCGGCTATAATAGTTTTGTAATTTTTGTATGTTAACAATGGGGCAGCCAGGAGGTATTGATGGCAAACGTTTTACTGTGTAACCCACTATTCTTAAATCAGAGTGAGGAAGAACGTGCATCTGGAAGCCCGTATTTTCCGTTAGGGCTTCTTTACCTAGCAGCCTATATTCGGGAACGCGGCCACCAGGTAGCGGTTTTTGATGGAACTTTTGCCGGAGAGGAGGCTGACTTTATACAGGCTTTGAAAGAGATACGGCCGGATGTGGTTGGGATTACTGCATTAATGCCAATCAAATCGGCCGCTTTGCGATTAGCCCAACTGGCGAAAGAGGCTGGTAAAACTGTTTTTCTAGGCGGGCCAGACCCCACATACGATCCCAAAGCTTATCTGGAACATGCCCAGGTGGATATTGTCGTCCACCACGAAGGGGAGATTACGTTGGTTGTGCTGCTCGATTTGTTGGAAAAAGGGCGGTTAACGGCCGATTCTCTAGCTGGTGAGCCGGGGGTTGCCTTCCGAGACAAGAACGGCCGTCCCGTTGTAAATCAGCCCCGTCCTTACATCGAAGATTTAGACAGCCTGCCATTCCCTGCCCGCGACCTGATTGACATGGAAAAATATCTTGATACCTGGCGGGAACAAAACGGTTACTCATCCCTGACGCTGGCAACCTCTCGTGGCTGTCCTTATGGCTGCGAGTGGTGCCAAGACGCCGTTCATGGACAAGCATTGCGCCAACGCTCGCCGGAAAATGTTGTTGCCGAATTAAAGCAATTGAAAGCGACCTATGAAATTGACCGCCTGCGGGTGGTAGATGATGTAGATGGTATTGACCGTAGTTGGTTGGAAGAATGGGCCAAAACGGCCGAAGCCCAAGAAGCGGTCATTCCCTTCGAGGCGTTGAGCGACCTTCATCGTCAAGATATACCGATGTTAGATGTTCGGGACAGCCTCTGAAAGAAGCGCAATGTTTATTTTCCCACCGTGAGTGAGGATTTACACGCGCCGCCACGCGGTTAATGCACGAAGGCGGGGGGAGTCGAAGATTTACTGCAAATTATTTTAGGGTCTTTAAGTAACTGGCTTGACGATGTCGGAGGGAATAAATAATGAAGCGGGTATGGATACTCTTAACAATAATACTTGGTTTACTACTTATTGGTTGCAGCAATTCGCCTTTAACTGCAAATGCTGGAGAGGATTTTGAAATTAGTGTTGGGGACACTCCAACCTTTGATGGTTGTGCCTCGACTGGCAATATTGACAACTATCGCTGGACAATTGTTGAGGCACCAGAAGCAATGGCTGGCGATGTCGGTAAAATTATCCGAGAAGTGGATGTGAACTGTTCTTTTACCTTAGACGCCTCAATGGGTTTGGATGAGGTAGGGGAATGGGGGATTCAACTGGAAGTTAGTAATTCTGCCGGAGAGAGAGATACCGATCAGGTAACGGTCACCGTTAACGAATAATATGCAGTCACTACCTAACTTTTTTGGCCCGAATTCCCCGTTTTTGAATCACCCGCTGCTGACGCCAGAACGAACAGCAGCGGAAGTGACCTTTGTGATCGAGACATTAGGCCTTTCACCTGGAATGCGGGTCTTGGATGTTGGCTGTGGTTTCGGTCGTCATGCTTTGGAACTGGCCCGGAAAGGGTATGACGTGGTCGGCATTGATCCTTCGCCAGCGATGATTGCAGCTGCTGAACAGCGAGCTGGGGGTCTATTCCCTGAAAAGCAGCTTTCCTTCCGCTGTGAGCAGGGAGAGGGGTTTTCTGCCGAACGGTCGTTTGACGCTGCCATCGCCTTGTTTACTATCCTTGGTCAGATTTCCGAATCGGGCAGCAATGAAGGGCTGGTTGACACCGTTTATGAGGCCCTGGTCCCTGATGGCCGTTTTCTCGTTGAAGTGCCGCAGCGTTCTGTTGCCGTAGCTAATTTGAAAACGGCCGAACGCTTTGGCGAAGGAGATGTCTATACTGACGTCTCTCGGCAGTATGATTCGCATAGCCATGTGTGGTCGGAGACTTTTGAGGTTGTCAATGGCGATTCAACGAAGAATTTCTTGCTCCAGTACCGGCTTTATAGTTGGCCGGAACTACAGGCGTTATTGGAAAGGGCAGGTTTTAAGGTGTTGGTGGCTTATGGTGGCTATGACGGCCGACCACGATCCGATGATAGCCCAATCATGTTGGTGAGTGCCGTCAAATGAGCTGGCTGACAAAAGAGACGGTTGCCCTTCTTTGGCAAGGGATCATCTTGACGCTAGTTCTAACGGCCGTAACAAGCGTCGCTGCACTCATCATTGGTGTTGGAACTGGTGTCGCTAGATTGTCTGGCAAAGGATTTTGGCGGCGGGCAGCGGTGATTCACATTGAACTACATCGGAACATTCCTGCCCTGGTTTTGATCATCTTTTGGGCTTTTGCCTTGCCCAACCTCTTTCCTCCTGCGCTACGCCAGACAATTTTCTTTGACAACTTTTTCGTGAACGCGCTGAGTGATCTAACCGGCCTTTCCGTTCCTTATTACGCGCTGGCCGCTGCTTTCGGATTGACGCTAAATACAAGTGCATACCTGGCGGAATTGTTCCGGGCCGGGGTGGGAACCATCCCCCGCGAGCATATTGACGCAGCCCGTTCGTTGGGTGCTTCGCCTGTAGTGACTTTGCGAAACATTCTCATCCCCGAAGGGATTCGGGCCTCTTTCCCGGCCATGTCAACCCGCCTCATTCACAATATGAAAAATACCGCTCTGGCCGCCTTCGTCTCGGTTCCTGAATTTTTTCATGGAATCGAAACCGCAATTACCCGTTCCTTTCGGGCCGTTGAATTTCTTCTGCTGGCGGCAGGGATTTATTTGCTGCTTTCTTATGGTTATTCGCTGTTACTGACTGCCGTTGAACAACGAATGACCCGACGGCAAGTTTCGGCCGTTTTTAAACCGGAAAAAGGCTGGCAACCGCGTCGTGTCTGACCAACTGGCCTTTCTTATTCGAAGCTTGCCAAATCTGCTCATCGGATTTCCCGGCCAGCGTCCCGGCGGTCTTTTGTTGAGCCTCCTCATGGCGGTGTTGGCAATTGGAATCGGGTTTTTAACGGCAGCGGTTATCGCAACCGGACGGGAATCACGGTTTCGGCCGTTACGCTGGCTGGCCCGTGCCTATATTGAAGTATTCAGAGGCATCCCTCTTATTCTACTGCTGTTGTTGGTTTATCAGGTAGTTGGCGGCAGCCGCTTTGGTCTGAATTGGAGTCCACGTACATCGGCCGTCATTACCCTGGCGCTGTACACCAGCGCTTATCAGGCAGAAATCTTGCGGGCTGGATTGAAGGCTGTACCGCCCCAGTTGGTAGACTCAGCCCGGTTGATGGGCACTTCTTCCTGGCAGCTATATCGTTTTGTTCGGCTTAGGTATGCCTTCCGGGTCATGCTTCCCGCATTTACGGGTCAGGCTATCAGCCTCTTTAAAGATACGTCGGTCGTTATTATCATCGGCGTTTCCGAACTGATGACTGTTGCCCGCGCCGCATTGGGCAGTGACATCCGTAATACGCCCTATTGGGTCAGTTTATACATTTTGGTTGGTGCGTTGTACTTCACGCTGGCGTTCAGTCTGTCTTTAGTAGCCCGTCGCTGGGAAAATCGGCGGCAATCTGGCGATTTGGTACATTCGCTGGCAAATTATTAATAATAAGGAGATATTGTTGTGAAGAGATTATCCCCACTGCTTCTCATTCTGCTCACACTCACTTTTGTTTTGGTCGCATGTGGTTCGGCCGACTCCCAATCTACCTATGATAAGGTGATGGAAGCGGGCCTTGTTCGTGTCGGAACCCGCAACGACAATCCACCTCTCAGTTTCATTGATGAGAACGGCGATTGGGTGGGCTTCGATGTTGACCTGGCAAATGCCCTTGCTGATGAGATGGGCGTAGAAATTGAATTGGTGGTTGTGGACGAAACCACCCGGATCAGCTTCTTGCAGGAAGACAGGATTGATATGTCCGTTGCCAGCATGAACCACACTCGCCTGCGAGACGATGCGGTTGATTTTAGTGTCACTTATTTTTGGGATAACCAGTCCTTTCTTGTTCGCAAGGGGACTTATACCTCTATTGATGAACTGATGGGCAAACAGGTAGCGGCCAATGCTGGAAGCTCCTCAATTCCATCCTGGACGGAATATTCGGCCGAACATGGCGGCCCGGAGCCGGAATTTGTGGAATTTACCGACAAAGTTGCGGCAGTTCAGGCGCTCCGTGACGGGGCGGTTGAAGGGTACACAGAAGATAACATTACCCTTCTTGTCCTGGCTGCTGGTGACCCCAATCTGGAACTGCTGCCGGGTGGTCATAATCCGGTGCAGTTTGGAATTGGTGTTCCTAATAATGACTCTATCTGGCGCGATCAGGTGAACTACTCCCTTCAGAATTTATGGAAAGACGGCCGCTTTCAGGCAATATACGATAAATGGTTTGGTCCTGGCGCAGAGGTAGAACGGCCGATTGGCGGCGAAATGGAGATTTGGCCGGATTAAAAAGCCAGGGAGCGGTGATTAGTGAACGGTCAAAAGTTAAGTCATAATTTATAGACTGCTTACTGTTTGCTGGTAATCGTTTCCTGTCGATTGAGAAAGATGACAACAGTAACCCTTCGTAATTTGACGAAAGCCTTTGATTCCGGCGAAACGGCCGTTGAACAGTTGAGCATGGAAGTGGCCGATGGCGAGATGTTGGTCTTATTAGGGCCATCTGGCAGCGGGAAGACGACGACCTTGCGGCTCATTGCCGGACTGCTCGCGCCGACAGAGGGGGATTTGCTCTTTGACGGCCGTTCCGTCCTTCGGACCCCACCTGAAAAGCGGGGCGCAGTCATGGTTTTTCAACAGCATATGCTCTTCCCGTTTATGTCGGTAGGCGACAATGTGGCTTTTGGCTTGAAAATTCAGAACCGAAGTAAACGGGAGATCCGCCAGTTGGTGGGCGAAGCGCTTGAGGCGGTTCAACTGCCCGGTTTTGAACGGCGTTGGCCTGATGAACTCTCCGGCGGGCAGCGGCAGCGGGTGGCATTAGCCCGCGCTCTGGCTGTCAAACCGCGCCTGCTGCTCCTTGACGAGCCGTTGAGTAACCTGGATCCGGGGCTGCGAGAGGAACTTCGGGAGATGATTCGTCGCTTGCAGCAGCAGGCGCAAATCACGACACTATTTGTGACCCATGACCAGATGGAGGCTGTGGTATTGGCTGACCGAATTGCATTATTGATAAACGGTCATCTTTATCAGATTGGCCGTCCCCGCGACTTTTACGAACGGCCGGCCAATGAGCGGGTTGCCCGCTTTTTTGGCGGCGTCAATTTCTTGCCTGGCATTAAGCAGGGTGAGGTGGTGGAAACGGCCGTTGGGCCGTTGGAAATCGTTCGCAATTCTGTCCCGGATGGGAATGTGTTGTTGACGATTCGGCCTGAGGCAATTGAAATTGGGTCAAACGGCCATAATAATTTACCGGCTCGAGTCCGTTCTTACAATTATCGAGGACTTATTGCTTATTGTAATATAGGCGTGGACGGTCAGGAACTCCAGGTCGTTGCCCCGCCATTCCGCCCATATCAAGAGGGGGAACTTATAACGCTCCATCTCCCCCGCGAACGTATCTGTTTATTGAAACCGGGTTAAGTTTTGGAAGAAAAGGATAGCAGTTGAACGTTGCCGACATTCGTCGTTATAAATCTGATCTCTGGCCCATTGCCCTGGCTCGAATGGCAATGGGTGTCTTGTGGCTCTTCTCCCTCCGCTGGAAACTGCCGCCGGACTTTATGCCCGAAAGCGGGCGAGGTCTGATGGACTGGCTTAATTTAGAGGTGGAACATGCCGCCTTCGGCTTCTATGGAAACTTCGTTGAGCACGTTGTCCTGCCCCATTTTACTTTGTTTGCCTGGGTTATTTTCCTGGCGGAACTGACCGTTGGCCTGATGCTGCTGACCGGGACGTTCTCCAGGTTGGCCGGATTGTTGGGGTTGATGATGTCCATTAATTTGGGGATTGGCTTGTTGGAAGTTCCCGGCGAGTGGCCCTGGTCATACGCCATGATGGTAATGTGGCATGGGCTTTTTATCGTTGCCGGCCCCGGCCGTTTATGGGGCATTGATTACTGGTTGAGGAATCGGATTTCGGCCGTTTCACCGCTACGATGGTTATTATGAGATTTAACAGAATGATACGAATCATAGGTTCAATAATGGAGTCCTTATGACAAACCAAACTCAAGAACATCGCCTCCGCCAAATTGTTGCTATTTTGCGAATTACGTTGGGTGTTATCATTCTGGCGACCTGGTTCGAGAACCTCCAGAAAGGGATTTATACCGCTCAGGGGATCACAGACCTGTTCACGCATCCTGATTGGGGCGCTTTCACTTATGGGGGTGGAGCGCTGCCCGGTTATCGGCCGATCATTGAGCATACTGTCCTCCAGGTTCCCGGCCTCTTTGCCATGTTTCAGATGGTGGCTGAACTGTTGATGGGATTGGGTCTGCTCGTCGGCGGATTAACGCCTGTTGTCGGGACTGCTGCGGCATTTTTCTTTTTCAATTTATTCCTAACCTACTTCGGAAATACGCAGGAATGGATTTGGACTTATGTCTTGCTGGTCGTCTCCGCTTTAGTTGTTGCACTGACTCGCTCCGGCCGTGTTTGGGGTGTTGATGCGATCCTTCAGCGGATTCAAGGTGAACCAAAGCCTCGGTTTTTATGGTGATATGAGACGTAACGGACGTAAGGCGTAAAACGTAATGAGAGTAGTTCTTCGCTTTATGGTTTAGACCTCAAATTTTATGCTAATCCTCGAAATTATTTATCTTATTAGTGCTGCTTTGTTGGCGGCGTATGGCTTGAACAGCCTTTTGCATACCTGGCTTTTTATGAGGCGGAAAGGGGAGCAGTCGGCCGTTCCTGCTATTGACGTGAGCGATGAGGAGCTACCCTATGTCACGGTTCAACTGCCTGTCTATAATGAACGCTATGTTGTTG
>JBAPRX010000701.1:0-9461 GCA_049281335.1 Promineifilaceae bacterium (SeqCode) | reverse complement strand
AACTCCACCCCTGTTGGCCCGCCGCCGATCACAACAAAGGTCATCCAGGTCTTTTGTCTTTCCGGGTCTGTCTCGCGTTCGGCCGCTTCAAAAGCCAGAAAAATTTGCCGCCGTATATTCAGCGCTTCCTCAATCGTCTTTAAGCCCGACGCCACCGGTTCCCAATCATTGCCAAAATAAGACGTGATTGCCCCGGTTGCCACAATGAGGGTGTCATACCTGAGTTTACCATCGCTCAGAATGACCTTTTTTTGATCAGGCAGCAGATCAACTGCTTCGGCCGCAATGACCTCCGTATTCTTTTGGCGGTGCAAAACGGCCCGCAAGGGAGAGGCAATATCACCCGGCGAGACGCCGCCGGTCGCAACCTGATAAAGCAGGGGTTGGAACAGGTGAAAATTACGCTTATCAATCAGCGTCACCTGAACCGGCAGGCGTCGCATCGCCTTCGCCGCGTACAGCCCGCCAAACCCACCCCCAATAATCACTACCTGATGCAAAAGTCCTTCTCCTAAAAAGATTGGTTCAATAGCAGCTTAAACAAAAAGACTTCTCTGTGGCCCTCTGCCGCTCCGTATATCTCTGTGTCCAATCTTCTTGACTACGACAAAATTTGTGTAATTCGTGAAATTCGTTGCTATTTTTCTTGCAAAACCTTCACCTTACGTAACTGACACCTACACTCACATTCTTGCTCACCTTCCTCACCTTGCGAGAAAGCAATTATTGGAACTGCGGCAAATAATCAGCAAAAGATGTCAGATAATCATCCAGAATCGCCTTTGCCCGTTTAATGTCATTAATCATCGGGTCTAACAAGAGAGCTTGCAAGGCAATCTGCCGATCACCGGTAACGGCCGCATCCACCACCATCTCCACCAAAGCCGCCTCCCGGCGACACAACTCCGCAATAGACGCCGGTAATGGCGGCAGGCTGATGCCATTAATGCCCAACCCACTGGCAACCGCCGGTAATTCTACAACCGTATCATCAGGCATATTCGGAATCGCGCCTCGATTGGGAATATTCACCGTGTCAGCATAATAATTGCTGTTGCTTGTAATCGCTTCGATCAATTCCGCCGCACCTTCACTGTGAGTAGTTCTCATCGGATCAATCGCCATCTCGCCAACAGCCATTTTCGCAATCGTCCCCCGGCTCAGATCGCGCCGGGCCTCATTCCCTTTCCAATCATACAACCGCAAATTGAAATATTCCCAGGGCTTGGCAGTCGGATCATGCGTCCAGGGAATATATTCACACAAATGCGTATCGCCCGGCACGGCACAGAAATCAAATACCCTGAACAGCGCCATTGTCAAAGGCTCGAAATCATCTCTGACACTTTTCAACGCCTTTCGGAGGGCGGGATACAGGTCTTCACCCGTCTCGCGGTCACGTACATCAAGCATCCAGGTGAAATGATTCAGCCCGGCCGCTTTTATCTCCAGATGCTCACGGCCGTACCTGGACACCATTCGGACATTTTCGATATTCGCCGGGTCAGAGTGAAGGTCAAGATTGGCCGGAATGTCATAATCATAGCGGTCGGCCAGCAAAACGGCCGCAATCGCATAACCAACATCCAATTGATGGCACAGGCCAACCGTTTTAATACGACTGTACTTGTAAATCGCCCTGGTAATACGCGGCAGCGGATTACTAAAATTAACCAGCCAGGCATCAGGACACAACGCCTCCATATCCCTGACAATTTCGATAAAGGGGGGAATCTGGCGACAGGCGTGCATCAACCCGCCCGGCCCGCCATTTTCACCATAAGGCTGGTGCAGCCCGTGCTTGAGAGGAATTTCCCAATCCATGCGCCACAACACTTCACGAGGCGGCACTTCAATGGAGACAATCACAAAGTCAGCATCTTGCAGGACATCCCGCCGGTCAGTGCTGGCCGAAACCGTCATTTCCGCTCCCCAGGCCGCGCTCATTCGTTCCGCCACCTGCTGCATTGGCCGAAGCGCTTCCTCATTCAAATCAACCAGAGCGATGTGGCTGCCCCGCAAGATGGGGCTGCGAACAATTGTTGCCAATGTTCCTGGCCCAAAACTGGAACTCCCCGCCCCAATAATCACTATTTTTTTCATCAAATTTCATTCCTTCGACCGTCTTTGCCATGTTCGATTTTCTAATTATACTTAGGAAAACAAGTGGCAAATAATATGTTATTATAGCCCTAAAGTAGATTTGGAGGAATCAATGGCCGAAAATAAACAGATGGTGGGTGAGGTCTATAAACCCGCACCAGAAATTGTACAGAACGCTCATATTCCGGATTATGATGCTGTCAACGAAGCCGCTATGGCCGACTTGCCTGGCTTCTGGGGCAAGATTGCTTCGGAGAACTATGAATGGTACGAGCCGTGGGAGACGGTGCTGGACGACAGCAACGCTCCCTTTTACAAATGGTTCGTTGGAGCAAAGGTCAATATCGTTCATAATGCCCTGGACAGGCATATGCGGACGGCCACGAGGAACAAAGCCGCCCTCATTTTTGAAGGAGAGCCGGGCGATGTTCGCACCTATACTTATCAGCAGTTAAATCATGAAGTTTGCAAATTCGCCAGCGTCCTGCGTGCGATGGGCGTCAATAAAGGCGACCGGGTCACTATTTATATGGGGCGCGTCCCTGAATTAATGGTGGCGATGTTGGCCTGTGCCAAGATTGGGGCCATGCACTCAGTGGTCTATGGTGGTTTTTCTACAGAGGCGCTGCTCGGCCGAATTGACGATAGCCAGTCAAAAGTCTTGATTACCTGTGATGGCGCCTGGCTGCGTGGAAAGATTATTGAACTGAAGAAGATTGCGAACGAAGCAGTTGACCGGGCCGGAACGATCTCTTCGGTTATCTGCGTGAAACGAACCGGCCAGGAAGTGGAAATGGTTCCAGGTCGGGATCATTGGTATCACGATCTGATGAGCCTGCCTATCGCCGACCCCAATGCGGAAACGGAAGTGATGGACGCGGAAGATCCGCTTTTCATTCTCTATACTTCCGGTACAACCGGAAAGCCTAAGGCGATTTTGCACACACACGGTGGTTATATGGTTGGAACCAGCACCACCTTAAAGTGGGTCTTTGACATTAAACCAAATGACATCTGGTGGTGTGCGGCCGATCCGGGCTGGATTACCGGCCACAGTTACATTGTTTATGCCCCGCTTATTCTGGGTGCGACCAGCTTTATGTATGAAGGCGCTCCGACCTATCCTTACCCGGATCGGTGGTGGCAGCAGATTGCCAAATACGGCATTACCATCCTTTATACGGCTCCGACGGCGATACGCGGGCTGATGCGCTTTGGTGAGAGCTGGCCGGAACGTCACGATCTTTCCAGCCTCCGCCTCTTAGGCTCTGTTGGTGAACCAATCAACCCTGAAGCCTGGAAATGGTATTATCGCGTCATTGGCAAGGAACGATGTCCGATTATGGATACCTGGTGGCAGACAGAGACAGGTAACTTCATGATCACACCATTGCCAAGTGTTCCCCTTAAACCTGGTTCGGCGACACGAGGGTTCCCCGGTGTCAAAATAGACGTAGTAGACGAGGAGGGCGACCCGGTTCCGCCGAATGAAGAGGGCTATCTGGTCATTCAATCGCCCTGGCCGGCCATGCTGCGCACCATTTTCGGCGACCCGGATCGGTACGTACAGCAATACTGGAGCCGCTTTGCAGAGCAAGGATGGTATTTACCAGGAGACAGCGCCAAAAAGGACGAAGATGGATATATATGGGTTATCGGCCGTATTGACGATGTGATCAAGGTTTCCGGTTATCGGCTGGGTACGGCCGAGATTGAAAGTGCGTTGGTCAGCCACGAAGCGGTGGCGGAAGCGGCCGTTATTGGTGTGCCAGACGAACTGCGCGGCAATATCATCAAAGCCTATTGCATTCTTCGCCAGGGATTTGAAGGCAGTGAGAAGCTCGAGAAAGAGTTGAAAGATCATGTCAGCCACGAGATGGGGCCGATTGCCAAACCGACGACGGTTGATTTTGTTGATAGTCTCCCCAAAACGCGCTCTGGCAAGATTATGCGTCGCGTTCTAAAAGCCCGTGTGCTGGGTCATGACGTCGGTGATCTATCTACGTTAGCAGACTGATTTATTTTTCTATAAAAAAACGCTAAGTTGAGGCAGGTTTTTTGGATTAATTTCCGTGAAAATCTGCCTCATCCTTTGGGTTTGTCTTTATCTAAAGGCCACTTTCCAATTGTTCTGCTTACCGGCCGTAGAAAACGCAGGATAACAAAAATTAAGACACTGGTGAAGATAGCCAGACCATAATCCCCTACGCCAACCGTCATACCGATGGCAGCAACCAGCCAGATCGTGGCGGCAGTCGTCATTCCTTTTATATGGTTGCGTGTCTGGATTAAAGCGCCCCCTCCCAGAAAACCGATCCCCGAAACAATTTGGGCTGCAACACGAGCCGAATCGCGGGCTGCGGAGTCCAAAAGCGGAAAACCATCAATTGACAGAATCGTAAACAGGCAAGCTCCTATTGCAATGAGCATGTTGGTACGGAATCCTGCTTGCCGACCTCTAGCTTCCCGCTCTAACCCAATTAAGCCACCTAACAGGGCTGCAACAACGACTTGCAAAATGTTGTTCCAGCTAAATCCTAGCGTGGCCTGTGCAAAAGTTGGTAATTGCGAATTCATGTCCTTCCTCCGAATAAATTTTGACCCAGATTCATACGATGCCTGTCATGCGAGAGACATGTCTTTCCATCGTTGCAGTTCTGCGCTGCAACAGTGGATTAGGAACCTTTAACAATACTTTTTCTTTGGCTTCGGGTCAAATCCAGAATTGGGATGGTACAAATTGCATATTGGAATTTTGTCTGGTTCTGTCACGATTACCTGGGATGAGACAGCGTCTGTAAATGGCCTTCTTGACCTTGAAACTTCATACGCTTAGCACAAAGCAACTGTAGTGATCTTATTGAGATTGAATTCATGAAAAAAATACATTTCCCTGGAGTTCCCCTGGTTTTATTGGTTCTTATTATCGGCTCACTCTGGGGTGGGGTAGGGCTTCCCTCTGTTGTTAAAGCCTCTCCACAATCTCCCGGAGAAATTGTTGAATCAGCCTGGAACCTGGCACGCCGGAGCGGCCATTACCAGTACCGTTCCCTTGTTGACCAGACTATTTATCCAGCGCCTTCAGTAATCAATGCCGGACGGCCGCCTGAACGGGACCGGTTGGCGGTTGAAGGAGAGGTGGATGTCGAGGCCGAATCGCTGAACATGACGTTTTGGAATGATGGCAGTTTTGACCCCCAGCGTGGCATTTCAGTGAAGGTGGAAGACGGTCAAACCTACGGTCGTCGCGGGGAAGGCTCCTGGCAGGAAATGGATAATGTAGCGGATATGTTCGCTCCTGGCGGCGATCCACTGGGCTTTTTGGCCGGGGCGACAAATATCCAATCGGCCGGTACGGAAAGCCGCAACTTTGATGGGGTGCGTCTGGTTTACAGCCATTACACCTTCGAGATGGACGGGCGGGCATTTGCCGATTATATGCTGGTCAAAATTGAAGCCCACCAGGAGAAGTATGGTGCGCCACCCGCCGGAATGGAACTGGCGCCCCCGGAAGCGTACCAACGGATGACCGGCCAGGGAGATTTGTGGATTAATGAGGCAGGTTTACCGGCCCGTTTGGAAATGCAGGTGGAAATGCCTGACCAACCGAAGGCTGGGGAGCGGGTTACGGCCGTTATTGATAATGATTTTTTCAGCTTTGACCTGACCCGCCTGGAGCAGATGGCGGTTCCGTTCTGGTCCGAACCCAAAGTTTGGGTGAATGAACGGCTGCCCCAATTAGAGACGGCGGCGAAGTCGGCCGTTCCATTGCTGCAACTGCTTGCGCTTGGCGTATTGATTGCTATTGTGAGTCTCCGCTATTGGCGCACGCGCCATTTTTATTCGGCCGTCATCAGCCTCATAATCGTTTCGATGGTTGCTTCGCCGATGTTGCAGGCTCATCAGGGCGCTGTCTATATGGATCGGGTAAAGACCGATCAGGAGGCGCAACAGGCCCGGCAAGATGAGGCGGAACAACAGCGAGCGTTGGATTCGGCCGTTGACAATTACCGTACCTGGCAGCCGAACCAGGATCCGCTGGCGGCTGCTAGGGATAAAGAATCTACTAATGGCAAGCAAGTTACCCCCACGATAGAGCAAAACGGTTTAACCGCCCCAATGACAACGGACATGGCCTTAGCCATGATGCCGGCCGGTACAACTGACAGCGACAGCGATGGGCTAAGTGATAAGGATGAGGCTTATTGGGGAACCTGTGCCTTTCCCTTTGGCTCGCCGGAATACAACAGTTCGGCCGACTGCGATAATGTCGCCGACCCGACGGACAGTGATGGCGATGGGTTGAGTGATGTGACGGAAGTGAATTATCTCAATACCTATCCAACTTCGGCCGATACCGATGGTGACACCATCACCGACACCCTGGAAGTTGAGGGCTTCACCTATAACGGCCAGACCTGGTATCTCAATCCGGTGGATGAGGATACCAACGGTGATGGGATGGTAGACAGTGGGGAATGTGATTTGTTCTCCGGTTCAGGTGTGTTGGATTTGGCCGCTGCCTGCGGCGACCTGGATAACGATGGCACCCCGGATTTTGCCGATCCTGACAACGATGGCGATGGCGTTCCTGACAAGGACGATCTTTCGCCCAACAATGCCGGAAACACGTTCTACGACAAAGACAATCCGTTCCTGTTTAGCATTGACAACTTCACCGAAGACCAGCCGATCCTGGTAGATATACAGCTTCAACCTGCCGCCCCGGAACACCTGGACTACTATAACCAGGTTCTCGACTGGCCTTATGACGATGAGGGCCAGATTCAGCGCCACCTCGATACGACCTGGGCCACGACCAATAACAGCCAATACCGGAGCGACGCTGCCAATGCCGCTAACGGTGACATCCGGTTGGTGCCGATGCTGGAAGTTAGGATGCCTTATACCAGTGGCCATTATGCCAATTTGCCGGTCAACAGCACTTATGCCGGAATGAATCGGCCGTTAGGGGTTCCTGTTGATGATTGGCTCGACTCTGACGTTACAGCGCCGTACAGCATGTCCATTGATGACCTGGACCTGGCGACAGGGGATTTGGTGGCTTACGTGCCGCTTTCCCTGGTAACGGATGACAATGATACGCCCATTGCTTATACAACTCGTCTCATTTACCGTCCAGACCAGCCCGATTGGGGGTCGGCGCATGAATACCGGGTTGTCTGGCTGGTGCAGATGCTAACCGACGAGTGCATTGACCCGGATGTTGACCCGGCCAACTGCGCCCGACAGGATGTGGTGACGGTTATCCACAATTATGATGAAACCTGGACGCTGACGGGATTGAATGTGAGCGAAGAACATGGGCTGGATGTCGCTTTGATGTATGAAGACCCGGCCACAGATGATGATTTAGGGGTTGATGATCAGTTGTGGGGGGCAAGTTGGAATTTGGGCAATACGTTCCTTCGCGGGCGAGATTGTGACAGTTACAGCGGCGGTTCCTGCGTGGGTAACGGCCAGCGGGATGTGACGATTGCCAATTTATCAACGAACCTGTCAGCCTGGAATCTGGATTATACCGAGATAGAGAGCTTTAGTTATCCGCATCAGGGCTTCGCAGCCCATATTATGATGACGGAAACGGTTTCACTGCTGGATACTGTATTTACGCCCTATGCCAGCCAGACTGTCCCGACGATTTTGGTGGCTCAGGAAAATGCCAGTCGGGTGGTGAACCTGGATGGATATGAGGGCGATTTGAGCAGTGGGATGACGGCCGATTTATCACCGGCTACTGTTCCGCTCCAGGTACAGGCTTCGCTTAGTTGGGCGTCGTATGAATACGTGAATGAGGAATGGCAGAATTATGATCCAGAAGCATATCTGGAGTACCTGTCCGAAAAGTTAGCCACCGACAATTATTTTCAGCCGATTGACAGCAGCCAGACGGCCGAAGATGTGGCCGATGGTAAGCTGCTGTGGGCGCAAAGTTATTATGCCATGCTCTACCAGGGTGCTCAGTCAGTAGTGCAGGCGGACGATACTGTGGTTTGGGAACCTTCCCTCGTATTGCCGGAGACGAATTTCGAGCCGGTCATACCGGTCAATGTGAATTGGGGTGTCAGCACCCTGGCCCGCGAATTTGCCATTGTCTATGCCTCAAAGCGGATATCGGTGGATGCGGCCGAAACCGGCATTTGGGCCTGGTTCAAGCGCAGTATTCAACGCAGTGCGGATAATGGCTACCAGTTTACCCGGTTTAATAAAGGGGGGTTGAGTACCAATTACGTCGCTCTGGCTGTATTAGCGGTGGCTGTAATTGGGGTAACTGTCCTGGCCCTGGGTTTGATCACCGGTGATAAGACAGTGATCCGGGCTGGGGTGGTCATCATCAGCATCATCTCGATTATCGTGACCACTTTCTACATTATTGCGGCTATCCAGAAGATTGCAGCAGCGGTGCAGGCGGCAGCAACGGTTGTTCGCGCCCTTTCGGCCGCAATGGCTGCCGGGCGCTGGTTCCAAGGGGTGGGCGTCATTGGTTTTATCATTGGCGTCCTCCTTACCTGGGGTGCAGTCGGGGTCTTAATACTGTCTAAAGGGTTGAAAGGCGTTGCGCTGGGTACTGCTCTCTCCCTGGCAATTGCCGCGACCATTGTCCTGCTCATTTACCTCATTCTTGACCTCATTGGCCTGGGCATCATCACCTACTTTCTCATCCTGCTTGACGCCCTTTTTGCTTTGTTTGGTGCGAAAGGCCCCACCCAACTTCTGACGGAAGCTATCGCTGCTGCGCTGTATGGCGTGAATTTTCTCATCAAGAATATGGATGATTCCAATCGTCTGGCTCTTGATCTAGCCGGGTTCTCCTTCACGGACGATGAACTTGGCTTTACGATTCAGAACAGTTTTGTCTTTACGGTCGCTGTGACCAACACCGTTCGTTATGATGATGATTATTCCTTCTCCAACCTGGAAAACAGAACGGTGTTCCGCTATTTCCTTCAAGATGACGAAATTGACCAACACCAGACATTGACACAGGGCGAAATGGTAGGTGAATGGGTGGCGGTAGATGGGGACGAAGCCCGTGCTTCTGATGTTCTGAGTATCACGATTCCCATGTCCAACATTGGGGCAGGTATTGACCAATCGCTGGATGGGGAGATGTACGTGACTGAAGCGTATATTGTCCCTTACCAGGGTTGTTGGAAATTCGCCGGTATTCCCGTTGACTGTGACTGGTATAAGATCAAAGGGTCTTCACACATTAACCTCGGTCAGGAACTGGTCTATGATATTTTGCCCGCTACCTTGTCGAGTTTTGCCAGGATGAATTGGGACAGTCAGCTTCCCGTCCAGGTGGATATTGACAATGATGGGCTGAACTCGGC
>JBAPRX010000700.1:0-20155 GCA_049281335.1 Promineifilaceae bacterium (SeqCode) | reverse complement strand
AGATAATGGTAGACAACCAGGAAATTCTCAAAGAGATTCTAAACTGGCGCAGCCTGGGAGGAGAGACTTATGGGCTGTATGAATGGGCCTGGAACACAACCGGCTGGACGGGCCAGCACATTATCAGCGTTATCGTAGACCCCGATGACCTCATTCAGGTAGGGGACGAAAATCCAAGCAATAACCAGGCTTTCGTCAATGTCACCATCAACCCCCGCTCCGACCTCTCCCCACTGGAGGCCGGCGCAAATTGGATCACCGCCTCCAACAATTGCTGCAACCTGCATGTCGTCAGCGGAACAGCCGCACAGCGAGACCTCCCCCAACTTCTTACCACTGTAGACACCGCCTTCACCGAGGCTTCCACTCGTTTACAAGAACCATTCAACCAGAAATACGACGTCTACTTCATTAATCGCGTGCTGGGTCAGGGCGGCTATGCGTCCGGGGGTATGGTCATTTCTTATCTGGATCGGAACTATATCGGGGCCGAGACCTACGAAGTCCTGGTACATGAGGCCGTTCATCTGATAGACCACACCTTTGCCCCCAACCGAATTATCTTCCTGGCCGAAGGGGTCGCCGTCTGGGCCACAGGCGGCCATTATCATAAGGAAGATTTGGGGCGGCGGGTAGCCGCGCTCATCGAACTAGGGGCTTACGTTCCCCTGACAGAGCTAATTGACAACTTCTATCCCACCCAACACGAGATCAGCTACCTGGAAGCTGGGGGACTAATAGATTACCTGGTGAATATCTACGGTTGGGAGAAAGTCCGCGATTTTTACAGCGACACCACTGTTTATGACGGGTCTCCCCTCTCCAATGCCGTTGATTTGAATTTCCAGCTTTATTTTGGAAAATCACTGGCCGAGATTGAGTCTGATTGGATCAGCTACGTACAGGATTTGCCGCGTGACCCGCAAGAAACGGCCGATTTACAGACAACGATCCGCTATTACAACGTCGTGCGCCAATACCAGCAGAAATTTGACACCTCCGCCTACTACCTGACTGCCTGGCTGCCCAACCCGGAAGAGATGGAGGAAGAAGGCATAACAGCCGACTTCACCCGCCACCCGGATACAGCCACCAACGTCGCTCTGGAATCGCTCCTGCTCTCCGCCCACGCCGCCCTGGACGCCCACGATTACGGCCGTGCCAATGCCCTGTTAGACAGTGTCATCCGCGTCTTGGACAACAACGGAATGTTCCTCGACCCTCTGGCCGGAACCTATCTGGACATCGTCCACACCACCACAACCATGCACTATGAGGTACAGCAAATTGTGGTAGAAGGCTCACTGGCAACAGTCGCCGTAACACGGCCGAATAAGGTCGAACTCATTCAGCTAGAGCTGGTTTTACAGAACGATGCCTGGATCCTGGCCCACTGAAAACCTAGACTTGTGTGTTTACCAATGCCAGCCGGTTGTTGATTCCCCAGGCAGCCTGCTTTATTACAAAGTACCCAAAACTTTTGCCAAAATTAGTATGATGCTTTTTATTTTTTATGCTACAATGCTCACAGGTTAACAGAAGACAACCAATATCTTTATTGCAGTGACCTTAACCAGACTCTATTCACTCGCAGAAAGGGGTAATATCATGGTAGAAGTTGTAATTGATAGCATCCGAATCAGTCTCATATCGCAGCATCGAATCGTTATGCTGCGGGACATTGACGGAGACAGACAGTTGCCAATATGGATTGGCCCTTGTGAAGCAGAAGCTATCACCATCGAAC
The DNA here is from genome assembly GCA_049281335.1 of Promineifilaceae bacterium (SeqCode). Classification (GTDB taxonomy): domain Bacteria; phylum Chloroflexota; class Anaerolineae; order Promineifilales; family Promineifilaceae; genus JAKEFB01. The sequence goes on along the minus strand of JBAPRX010000700.1, from coordinate 18,408 downwards.
TCCAAGATGTGGAGATTGCCCGCCCCGTCACCCATGATTTACTAAAAAATGTCATCGATGAAATGAAGGGAACCGTTTCCCACATCCTCATCAATGATTTAAAAGAGCAAGTTTTTCATGCCCGCCTCTACATTGACCAGGGCGGCCAAATGCTGGAAATTGATTGTCGGCCGTCCGACTCAATCGCCCTGGCCGTCAGAGCCAAAGTGCCTATTTTTGTAGAAGAGGCCGTTATGGAAGAAGCCGGTATTACACCCGAACCGGATATTCAGGAAGAAACCGTCCTGGGCGATGAACCGGAAAAACTAGATGCCTTCAAAGACTTCGTAGACACTCTGGATTTTGACGACTTTGAGGGGGATGAATAGCGCCGCACCTTAAATAACCGCTGCCCTTTTCTGTTTTAGCTTTCAAACGTGAAGCGTGTTGCATGCAAAGCGCCAACCTCGCTTCGCGTTTTGTTTACCATGAGCATAACCAACCCACTCCACCCAAATTATAATGGCAGTTGAAGGTCCTCAATACAAGATGCGAACAGGAATTTATTTACAATGAGTGGCAACGAACGCATTCCCCCGAATAATATCGAAGCCGAAGAAGCGCTGCTTGGCTCCTTGCTCATTGATACCGACGCTATCTTTGAAGTCGCTGCCTTCCTAAGACCCGAACACTTCTACCGGGAACAAAACCGGTGGATATACGAATCCATCCTCAGCCTGACCGAGCATCGGGAGCCGGTTGACCTGATAACACTGACCGATGAACTGCGCCGCCGAAACCAACTCGAAGAGATGGGCGGCGAAGCCTACGTCATCGGACTAATCAACACCGTTCCAACCTCTATTAATGCCCTGAGCTACGGCCGTATCGTTGAAGCTGCTTCCCTTCGCCGTCGAATGATCAGCGCTGCCTCCACCATTGCCAACCTGGCCTATGAAGAAGACGAAGATATTAACATCGTCATGGATCGGGCGGAACAGGCACTGTTCAGCATCAGCGAAGAGCGAACAACCAAAGATTTAATCCCCGTTAAAGAGATTGCCCGCAGCTATCTCGACCGCATCGAAGAGCTTCACGCGCGGGGAGACGAGGTCATCGGTGTCCCAACCGGCTTCACCGACTTAGACCGCCTGCTGGGTGGCCTCAACAAATCAGACCTGATCATCGTTGCCGCCCGGCCCGGCATGGGCAAAACCGCCCTCCAGATGGCAATGGGGCTGACAGCCGCTCGCCGCTTTGGCAAACGAGTCGCCATTTTCAACCTGGAAATGTCCGGCGAACAGTTGGTCCAACGCATGATCGCCTCTGAAACCCGGATTGACTCCCAGCGGCTGCGCCGGGGGGATTTACGGGATCACGAATGGCCCATCTTCTACGAAGCAGTCGGCCGTATCTCCGAAACCAGCGTCTTCATAGACGACACCCCCTCCATCACCCCCATGCAGTTGCGAACAAAATGCCGCCGTCTCTATGCCGAATATGGCCTTGATCTGGTCATGGTTGATTACTTGCAACTAATGCAGTCAGAACGGGGACAGTACAACCGGGTGCAAGAAATCAGCGAAATCTCCCGCGCCCTCAAAGGGCTGGCCCGCGAACTGGACGTACCGGTTATCGCCGCCTCCCAGTTGAGCCGGGCCGTCGAAAGCCGCCAGGACAAACGGCCGCAGTTGTCCGACCTCAGAGACAGCGGTTCCATCGAGCAGGATGCGGACATCGTCATGTTCATCTACCGCGACGATTACTACAACCCCGACAACAGCGAACGGCCGAATATCGCCGAAATCAGCGTCGCCAAACACCGCAACGGCCCAACGGCCATTGTAGACCTTTACTGGCATGCCCAACTGGCAACATTCCGCAATCTTCAACGTCAGGAGATTGCCTTATAAATAAGGTTATTATGAAAGGCTTCTCCGGCTTCCCCGAAGGCAAACTCCGCTCCACCCAGGTTCCCAGCCTCTTTTTTAGCGACCTGCTGCCAATCATTGACAATCTTGCCGAGCTAAAAGTAACTCTCTATGCTTTTTGGGCATTAGGTCACAAAGAGGGCAAGGTTCGCTATCTGCGCCTGGCCGACTTTCTAAACGACGGCGAATTTATGAAGGGGTTGGGACCAACCATGACCCTGGCGGCCGAAAATTTGAACGACGCCATCGAGCGGGCCGTTGCTCGTGGCACTTTTTTACACGTGAATGTTGAAAGCGCTGATGGTAAAATGGACTTGTACTTTATTAATACTGAAAAGGGACGGGCAGCCGTAGATGGCATTACACGCGGCGAGTGGCGGCCCTCCCCGGAACAAGACGAACCAATTACGCTGCTGGTCGAACGGCCGAACATCTTCATTCTCTACGAGCAAAATATCGGCCCGCTGACCCCGCTTATCGCCGATGAACTGCGCGACGCTGAACAAACCTATCCTTTGCGCTGGGTAGAAGAGGCCATCGAACTGGCCGTCGAGAACAATGTCCGCAAATGGCGTTATGTACTGGCAATCTTAGAACGTTGGCGACAGGAAGGCAAAACAGATGGAAACAGCCGCCGAGATACTCAAAAAGAGCTTCGACAACAAATTCCCGACGAACTCAAAGACATCATCAAACGGTAATAACGGCACCCCAACCCCGCCCACCGGCGGCAAGCCGGACTGCCCCCACTGCAATGGCATGGGGTTCGTCATTCCCGATGTGCCAATGGATCATCCCAATTTCGGCCGAGCCGTGATCTGTTCCTGCCGCATGGCAGAAGAAGAAACAAAAAAAGCCCAAAACCTCTATAAAGTCAGCCAATTAGGTGCGCTTCGGGAATGTACTTTCGAAAACTTCCTTTCCGACGGCATCGGCCTCAACCCGGCTAAACAGCGCAACCTGAAAACGGCCTATGATCGAGCAATGAGCTTTGCCAATGAACCCGACGGCTGGCTCGTCTTAAAAGGGGGATACGGCTGCGGCAAAACTCATCTAGCAGCCGCCATTGCCAACACCTCTATCGAGCGGGGACAGTTAGCCCTCTTCATCAACACCCCCGATCTATTAGACCACCTGCGGGCCGCCTACAGCCCAACGGCCGAATCCACCTACGACGAACGCTTTGAACAGGTGCGCAGCGCCCCTCTCCTTATTCTGGACGACCTGGGAACCCAAAGCAACACCGAATGGGCACAAGAAAAACTGTACCAGATCTTCAACCACCGCTACAACGCCCGCCTCCCAACCGTCATCACCACCAACGAAGAGCTGGAAGCCATCGAAATTCGGGTTCGCTCCCGCATGGTAGACCCCAGCCTCGTTCAAATCATCACCATCCTCGCCCCCGACTTCCGGCGGGCCGGTGTAGACCAGGATCAGTCCGACCTTTCAACCCTGAATTTACACAGCGATAAAACTTTCAACAACTTCGATCTGAGAGAACGCGAACTGCCAGCCCGACAGGCGGAAAATCTGCGCCGGGCGCTCGACACCGCCAAAGCCTTCGCCGAAGACCCGGCCGACTGGCTTGTTCTAAACAGCGCGGGCTACGGCAACGGCAAAACCCATCTGGCTGCCGCCATTGCCAACGAAGTCACCGGCCGAGGCGATCCTGTGCTCTTCGTTGTCGTCCCCGATTTGCTAGATCATCTCCGGGCGGCATTCAACCCCTCCAGCGGCGTTCGCTACGACAAGCGATTTGATGAGGTCAAAACCGCCCCGCTCCTGGTTCTAGATGATCTGGGAACGGAAAGCGCTACCGCCTGGGCGCGGGAAAAACTGTATCAACTATTCAACTACCGTTATAATGCCCGCCTCCCAACCATTATCACAACGGCCGTTCCCATTGACGAAATAGACCCCCGGCTGGCCTCTCGCATGTTCGACAGCGGTCGCTGCACCTTCTTTGTCCTGGAAGTCCCCGGCTATCGCGGCGGCGCAAAGGCAAAACGCCCCCGCACCCGCCGCAAATAAGAGGTGTAAAGGTGACAGTCACTTCCAGCGTTCGCAGAATGCCAGTGACTGTCACCTATAAAACCCTAAAACCCCGGTTTTTGGCTAAAACCGGGGTTTCTAAAGCCGAAAACAACGAAGTAAACTATGCCCTTAGTGGAGTTGGCTGGCCTGGACGCGATTGAACCCGTGATTGGCTAACTTCGATAGGATAAAAACTCATCCCAATCGGCCGTCTGTCCCCCATCTAATCTAATTACTAACATCCTCCAAAAAGTATGATTTTCCCCTCCCTCTGAGTACATTGCCCTTCTGAATTTCGTTACATAATCAACGTTTTAGGACAACGGTACTATTTGCTATGCAAATCTGTAGGTCTATGCTCTTAATGGCGTGGCATAGTTTTAGGAACTCTTAACAAGGAGGTGACTGCCAGGGTTTGTCATATTAATCACTTCTTCCTATTCAGGTAGGAGCCTGTCTAAACCAAAACAGAAAATTAAAAATGGGTGAGGAAGTTGGTGCGTCGACAAGCTGCCCACTGCCGAAGGATTAAACCACACCATGAGTCTGGCCGATTTTCTGGACCTCTTCGTACAATTAATTCTGCTACTAGTAGCCGCCCTGACACTGCTTGACCTTTTACGTTATCGGACGCGGCAAAAACTTGATATTGCCGCAATGTTTAGTTCGCTGGTTATCATTATTCTGGTCGGCCGTTATTCGGAGCTGACCGGCTCTGATTCTGTGTGGCCTCAGGTATTAGGGGCGATGGCGATAGTCGCACACCCCTACCTTCTGTTGCGCCTGGTCCATCACCTCCGCCCCACACCTCGATTGGCGCGTTGGCTTAGTCTGGGAGGGCTGCTTATATTCTGGGCTGTTCTTATCTCCATTCAAACGGTGCCACCGTACCTGCTCATACCCCTCGTTGCCTATTTTGTCATCTTGGAAGGTTATGCGACATCAGTAATGATAGAACGCGCCCGCAGCACCGGCGGTATTAACCGACGGCGGTTATTTCTTGCTGCTTCCGGTCCCGGACTCTTGGCAGTATTGATCCTCCTGGCCTTATTCACCGGCATATTGCCCACATTAGAACCATATCTCAGCCCCTTATCCAAGGTGTTAGGGGTGTTGATTGCTCTTGGATTCTACCTCGGTTTTGCCCCCCCCCGCTGGCTCCGCCGCATCTGGCAGCAGGCGGAACTGTTCAAATTCTTAAATAAAGGTTCAAACAGGGTTGCCGTTAGCAATCCCGACGAGATCGTTGACCGGCTCTGCCGGGCCGCCATTCAATTCACAGGATCACCATTATCGGCCGTTGCCCTATGGAACCCCACAGAAGAAAATCTGGCTCTCCAAACCTCTACTGGTCAAACCAGCCTAACAATCAACCCAAACTCACTTCGAGAAGGCGCTGTTAAGCACGCCTGGAACAATCACGAAGCGACTTTAGCACAAACACCGACCGAATTCGGATCAAATATCATTCAACAAATGGCAGCCGAAGTTGAAGCCAACTCACTTCTCGCCGTTCCCATCACTGCCAGTCAGGCACATGGCATACTGGTAGCTTTCTTGCGAACCATCCCCCTTTTCGTTGCTGACGATCTGGTCTTGTTGAGTCTGGTGGCCGAACAGACCGCCATTGCGCTCGATTACGTTATCCTCCTGGCAGAACAACAAACAGTATCGATTCAGCTTCAGGCATCTAACCAGGAACTAGAGTCGTTTGCATACTCCGTATCCCATGATCTTCGGGCACCGCTCCGGGCGGTTGACGGGTTCAGCCAGACGCTGCTGGAAGATAACGGCGACCAACTAGATGACCAGGGTAAAGCCTATCTCGAACGAGTACGAGCAAACGTCCAACGTATGGGCGAACTCATTGACGCTTTGCTCACCCTCTCCCGGCTGACCCGCGTTGAGATGAATCGGGAATGCGTAGACCTTAGCGCCCTGGCCCGAACAATTGCTTCCCAATTACAAAAACGTGATCCTGACCGGCAGGTCGAATTTATCATTGAAGAAAATATAGAGGTAGATGGAGACCCTCGCCTGTTGGAAGTGGCCTTAGAAAACCTGCTTGAAAACGCCTGGAAGTTTAGCAGTAAGCGCGACCAGACACGGATCGAATTTCGTGGCACCGAAAACCATGAAGAGCAGCCCGCATATTTTGTCCGCGATAATGGCGCCGGCTTTGACATGGCCTACGCCAACAAACTTTTCGGCGCATTTCAACGGCTGCATGCCATGAGTGACTTTGCTGGAACTGGGATTGGATTGGCAACCGTCAAGCGAATCATTCACCGTCATGGTGGTCAACTCTGGGCTGAAGGCGTTCCCAATGAGGGAGCAACCTTCTATTTCACATTGTAGAACCCACACACAAAGAAAGGAGAAGCAATGAATGGCAAAATCATCTTGCTTGTTGAAGATAACCCGGATGATGAAGCCCTGACGCTTCGGGCTTTTAAGAAGAACAAGATATTAAACGAGGTAGTCGTTGCCCATGACGGGGTTGAAGCGCTGGACTATCTTTTTGGAACGGGTATGTACGAGGGACGCGACACCACCATCCAACCATCAACTATTTTGCTGGATCTGAAACTACCCAGGATTGACGGAATGGAAGTTCTGCGACGTTTACGCTCCGATGAGCGGACGAAACTCCTGCCGGTCATTATTCTCACTTCTTCCAAGGAAGAACAAGACTTGATTAATGGGTATAGCCTTGGGGCCAACTCCTACGTTCGCAAGCCGGTAAATTTCGAACAGTTCATCGAAGCTGTAAAACAGTTGGGATTATATTGGTTGGTCTTAAACGAATCCCCGCCAGGGGTTGGCAGCTAAATGGCTGAAACCCTCCGGCTCCTCCTGGTTGAAGACTCTGAAGACGACGCTGCTCTCGTGCTGCGAGAATTGCGGCGTGGTGGCTTTGACCTGCTCTATCGTCGGGTACAGACAGAGCAGGATATGACGGCCGCATTAGAGGAAGAAGATTGGGACATTATCATCGCCGATTACACCATGCCTCAATTCAGCGGGCTGGCCGCCCTGCAAGTATATAGAACCTTCTCCCTGGATTTCCCCTTTATCCTTGTCTCTGGAACTGTTACGGAAGAAGTTACAGTTGCCGCTATGAAATCTGGCATCCACGACTATATGCTCAAGGACAATCTGAAACGGCTGGTTCCGGCCATCCGGCGCGAACTAAAAGAGGCCACCATACGCCAGGAGCGTCGCCAGGCAGAAATAGATCTCCGCGAAGCAGACAGACGGGCTATCAAACAATATGAACAACTGCTGGAACGGCTCTCCAGGCTGGCCCAAGACTTTGGCGCTTCCCCAACCCTGCCAGACACCTGCCGGACGCTGCACCGCTTTGTCCAGGCTTCAGTTTCTTGTAACGGCCTCGTTATCTCCCTCTATGATGACAGACGACAATTACTTACCTGTATCTACTCAACCAAAGATGGTCAGGAGGATGATGTCTCTCGATTGTCACCTCAACCGCTTGATGACAGCCCTCAAAGTCAAGCGATTCAAGAAGGGGAAATTATCGTTACCAGGACAGGAGAAGGAACAACTCCAGCCCATTCCTCTATAGCTGTACCGATGTCGGTAACAGGTCGGATCATCGGAGTTTTTGAAACCCTACATATTGAACAGGATGAGTTCAGCCAGGAACAAGGAACTGCCCTAAGTATGGCGGCCAACCTGGCTGCGGTGGCTATCGAAAATGCCCGCCTATTACAGCAAACCCAGGAACAGGCGCTTCAGGTGCAGCGGATTATCAACACCGTTCCCGAAGGGGTATTCTTATTAAGCACCGACTATCGCATCCTGCTGACCAATCCAAGAGCCGAAAAACATCTTATGCTCCTGGCCGAGGTTGGTACAGGTGATCAGTTAACCCACTTAGGCGGCCGTCCGGTGGATGAGGTTTTGAATCTTGACTCTGATGACGCACCCTGGTTATGGCGCGAAATAACAACGCCAGAGCCAGAGCGAATTTTCGAAGCCGCAGTTCAACCCTTAATAACGGCCGATGAAATAGAAGGCTGGGTGATCGTGCTGCGCGACATAACAGAAGAGCACCAGGTTCAGGAACATCTGCAAACTCAAGATCGCCTGGCTACGGTCGGCCAACTGGCAGCCGGTATTGCCCACGACTTCAACAACGTCATGGCTGTCATAACCCTTTACAGCAGCACCTTGAACAAGTATCCCAACCACCCCAAACGAGAAAGTTACCTCGATACTATCAGTAAACAGGCCCAACACGCAGCCAGTCTCATCGGCCAAATCTTGGATTTCAGCCGATCTTCGGTTATAGAGCGCAGCCGTATGGACTTGCTGCCCCAGATAAAGGAAACGGTCAAGCTTTTACAGCGAACCTTGCCTGAGAACATCCTCATCGAATTAACGGCCGACAAAGTCGAATACTCGGTCGAAGCCGACCCAACCCGATTGCAGCAAGTGTTGATGAACCTTGCCGTGAACGCTCGTGATGCCATGCCCGATGGAGGCAAGTTAAAGATTGCTCTTTCGCGTCTGACAGTAAAGCCCAAAGAACGGCCACCCCTGCCAGGATTAAAAACCGGGAGGTGGGTCTGTCTGGCCGTGTCCGACACAGGCACAGGTATTCCCGAAGAAGCACTGAGTCATATTTTTGAGCCTTTCTTCACGACCAAACAACGAGGAAAGGGAACAGGATTGGGGCTGGCTCAAGTATACGGCATCATCAAACAACACGACGGAGAGGTCAACGTCACCAGTCAAACAAATGAGGGAACAACCTTCACCGTTTATCTACCCTATATGGGTCAATCAAATGAGGAAGAAGAAACAACCTCAATGCAGCAATCGTTATCCCCAAGTAGCGGTGAACGCCAGACAATTTTGCTAGTAGAAGACAATCAAATGACCCGCGACGCAATTCAGCAAACGTTAGAGTTATTAGGCTATCAAATTCTGGCAACAGGCTCCGGCCAGGAAGCCATCAAGTTATTTGAGGATGACCCTGAAACAGTTGATCTGGTGATTTCGGATATGATTATGCCAGAAATGGGCGGCATTGAGTTTTACAAAACTCTCAAGTCTCGCCACCCCAACGTGAAAGTGATGGTCGCAACCGGCTACCCGCTGGCCGACAACGGCCAGGAACTCTTAGAGAGTGGAATTGTTGGCTGGATTCAGAAACCCTTTTCAACAAGCACCCTGGCTCACAAGCTGAGAGAAGTGCTGGATAATTAATCCTCCCCGCTTTAGTGCAAAATAACAATCGTCCCAAAACGGCCGGTTTTTCCTCCCTCCGCCCTATGTGAAAAGAAAAGGTCCGTTCGGCAGGCCGTACAAAGCCCCGAAAGCTCAATCTGTTGGACCCCAGCCTCGGCCAGATTCTGGTAATTAGCCTGAGGGAGATCAAAGTACGGTCGGCCGTTATCCACCTTCCCTTCCGGTGGAGGCAGCAGCAGCATTTGAGGCTCTGTAAAGCGTTCATGAACACGGCCGATAACCCGTTCACCCACCTCATAACAGCAAGGGCCAATACAGGGGCCAACCGCCGCCAGCAGTTCAGCCGGGTCGCTGTCAAACTCCCGCACCATCGCTCGCACCATCGCCCCCGGCAAATCCTTCACCGCCCCCTGCCAACCGGCATGGCCCAACCCAATCGCATGATGAATAGGGTCATATAGAAAAATGGGAGCGCAGTCGGCATAGTTCATCGTCAGACCACAGCCCACTTCGTTCGTAATCAAGCCGTCAATCGGGCCAACATAACTACCGTAATCGGCCGAACTCACCCGCGCCACCTCCGCCCCATGAATCAGGTAAGCATGAACCAGGGTATCATTAGTGCGCCGGTATTGGTCGTATCCAATACCCCGGTTAACCAACACATCCTCTTCCGCATCGGCAACCGACAGACTCATATTCAACGAATGAAAAGGCTCCTGGCTGACGCCGCCCTGGCGGCTAAAAACGCCATGATGGAGCACCTCATTGGGAAAACTCGAAAACTCAAAGATTGTCAGGTTATTTATATTTCGTTCTTTCATAGCGGACGGAATGGTAAAAGATCACTCTCCCAACGTCAAGCAAATCCCAAAACCCTTAACATCCTCCAACATCCCCGACGTTTTTCGCATGGCACATCACACATTAAGACCCACCTCCCAATGGCAAAGAAAACAAACAGCGAAACAATCAAGCTCCTTACGTTTTGCGTTTTACGCATTACTCTTTATCCCTCCGCTCCCAATTTACGAATCACAAAACACACGGTATAATGGGGATTCAGGAACATTTGAGCTATGGCCAGAAAGAAAACGACCACTCGAAAAAAGAGTACCACCAGTCGGTCGCGGAAAAGAACCACCACGCGCCGCAAGCCAACGACCCGAAAAACGAGGCGGCAGTTTAAACTGCCCGAAATCAACTTCAACCTCGATCTCCCCCAAAAAGCTCTGATCGGCGGGATCGCCCTCATCTTCCTCACCGCCATCATCATTCTTAGCTTCCTTTCTCCCAACCAGGGACAGTTAACGGCCGCAATGGCCGACCTGATGTGGCGGTTGTTTGGCTGGGGCGGACTGATAATCCCCCTTTTCTTCGCCGCAACCGGGTTCTACCTCGTTTTGTGGGGCATGGATCAACCACCCAAACTACCCCTTTACCGGGTAATTGGGTTCATCGTTCTATTTATCGCCTTTGAATCAATGGCCTCCCTGTTCCAGGTTACGCTCCAGAGCGAATTTCCCACCGTTTGGGCAGCGGCCGAAGTCGGACAAGGCGGCGGCTATTTCGGCGGCTTCATCGTCTGGCTGTTAACGGCTGGAATCGGCCGTTTCGGCGCCTTATTCGTCTTGCTGTTAATCGGCATTGCCGCCACCATCATGGTCGCTGGAGTCAGCCGCGAAGACGCTCGCTCATTCTTCCAAAACCTCGCCCAACGGCGGGCAGCGGCCTCGGAAAATGATACCGCTCCCCCAGACATTGTGATCAACGGCAGGCGAACGGCCGCTCGAACCACCGCAATCGAACCATCCCAGCCTCAGTCAGGCACGCCCCGTCAGGCCAGACTCCTACCCGATGAATCCACCCCGGAAACGCCAACGCCTGCAGCGGCGTCAACACCCGCCAACACCAACGGCCGTGCCGAAACACCCATTCGTCGCAAAGAACGGCCGACGCCGCAGCCATCAACCCAAACCAACCGCGAGCCTCTCGTCGCGCCAACCCCCATCTTTATCGGCGACCAGACCACCCACCGCAACTGGCGGCTGCCGGCCCTGGCCGAGATGTTAGAAGCCGGTTCAGATCAAGACATCAACGATATACAAATTCGGGAACAGGCCGAGATTATCCAAAACACGTTGGAAAGCTTTGGCGCACCCGTAACCGTCGTCGAAGTCAACCCCGGCCCGACCATCACCCAATTCGGTGTTGAACCACTCTTCATCGAACAGCGCAGCGGCAAGCGCACCAAAGTCAAAGTTGGCAAAATCGCCGGTCTGGCCGACGATCTTGCCCTGGCCCTAGCCGCCCGTTCCATCCGTATTCAGGCGCCCGTCCCCGGCAAGGGTTATGTCGGCATTGAAGTGCCAAACACCGCCAAAGCCGTTGTCTCTCTACGGGATGTCATGGAGGCGGACGAGTTCCAGAAAATCAACTCCCCATTGCGTATTGGGCTGGGGCAAAATGTGGCCGGTCAACCCATCGCCACTGACCTGACCAAAATGCCCCACCTGCTCATTGCCGGAACCACCGGGGCCGGTAAATCTGTCTGCGTCAACGCCATTATTTCCTGCCTGCTGCTCCAAAACACACCGGAAAACCTCAAGCTGGTCATGGTTGACCCGAAACGAGTCGAGCTAACCGGCTATAACGGCATTCCCCACCTGATTGCCCCGGTGGTTGTGGACATGGAGCGAGTGGTTGGAACGCTCCAATGGGCCATGCGGGAAATGGACAACCGTTACCAACGGCTGGCCGATATTGGGGCCAGAAATATTGTCGAATACAACAAGAAAGCCCCTCGGAACGGCCAGGAAAAGATGCCCTATATCGTCATTATCGTGGACGAGTTGGCCGACCTGATGATGCTTTCGCCGGAAGATACAGAACGCGGCATTACCCGGCTGGCTCAGATGTCCCGCGCCACTGGCATTCATATGATAATCGCCACTCAACGGCCGTCTGTAGACGTCGTCACCGGTCTGATCAAAGCCAACTTCCCGGCTCGGATCGCCTTCGCCGTCGCCTCCAGCACCGACAGCCGCGTTATCTTGGACACCACCGGTGCAGAGCGGCTTTTAGGCCAGGGCGACATGCTCTTCCAGAGTCCCGACGCCGCCGCTCCGGTTCGAATGCAAGGCTGCTTCGTCAACGAGACCGAGCTGCACAACATCATTGAATACTGGCACCGCGCCCGGATCCAAAATCGGTCGACGACCACCAGACCAGAGTCGCCAACCGTCCCCGAACCGGAAGAAACATCGGCCGAATCCACCACAGCGGCCGAAGAACCGGTCGTCACTCCTGTCACACCTGTCAGGCAGGAAGAAACGCCCCGGCCCAGACCAACGCCGCCACCGCCTGCTGCCGTCTCAGAGCCAGAAACAGAAACGGCCGAAAAAGAGTCTGACCTGCCGCCAATCGTCACCGCTTCAACCACTCTGGAACCATCCCAACCACCCCTATGGGAAGAGATGGAGGAAGAAGCGGAAGAAGCAGAAAAATACTCCGACGAACTGCTGCCAGAAGCCATTGCGCTGGTTCGCAAGCTCAACAAAGCCTCTACCTCCCTGCTCCAGCGTCGTTTCCGCATCGGCTACACTCGCGCCGCCCGGATGATGGACACCATGGAAGAAGACGGCATCATCGGCCCCCCCACCGGAACCAGCAAAGCCCGCGAAGTCATAGGCTCCAACGGCAGCAGCGGAGATGAAGAAAACGAAGAAGAGGAGGAAGAAGAGGGGTAATTGGTAATTAGGTAACTGAGTAATTGATATTCCGCACCTACTCTGGCCGGTGTCTCACCGAGCCAACGTAACATGAGTGAGTAATGAAGTAATTGCGAGCTGATTCCAGCCAATTACCCAATTACCAGCGGTGCTTTTTACCGCCAATTACTAATCTCCATCTTTTGCTGTGGCCCACCTGACCGGAGAAGAACGCGCCAAATACGTCCAGGGAATGTTTGCCCGAATTTCCGGCCGTTATGACCTCATGAACCGGCTGATGACCGGCGGACAAGACATCCGCTGGCGGCGTTACGTCATCCAACAAGCCAAACTGCCTACCAACGGCCGTCTGCTCGACATCGCCACCGGCACTGGCGACATTGCCCAGGAAGGTCTCGACCAGCACCCCGACATTCAGGCCGTCGGCGGCGATTTCACGATTGAAATGATGCAGGTCGGCAAAGAAAATCCCCGGCGCAGTCAGATTCAATGGACAACGGCCGATACCCTTCATCTGCCCTTCCCCGACAACACCTTCGATGCCGTCACCTCCGGCTTCCTCATGCGCAACGTCATTGACGTACCCGGCGCATTCCGAGAGCAAATGCGCGTAACAAAACCCGGCGGCTGGATCGTGGTGCTGGAATCCAGCCCGCCCAAGAAAAACCTGTTACGGCCGTTCATCAAGATTCACCTCAACTACGTCATCCCAACCTTAGGGCGGCTCATCTCCGGCAATGGCGACGCCTACCGCTACCTACCCGACAGCACCCAACAGTTCAAAACCCCCGATGTCCTCGCTGCCATCATGCAAGAAACCGGCCTGACACACATTACTTACAAGATGTTCATGTTCGGAACCATCGCCATTCACGCCGCCCAAAAACCCACCCTTTAGTGCCTGGCACTTGCACAAAGCAACCATCCGAACACCCCACTACCCTGCCCCTCCTCAAAATAGTGCCTGGCACTTCCAATCACCCATTTACCCAATCACCACCGGCCTCCTTTACCGCCAACTACCCAATTTAGGAAACCTGACACCCAACCCAGTGACAAATGTCACTAAAAAAAGGTGTAAAATAAAAATATACTTGCGTGACGTATAAACCCGTTCAGGCACCAGTCACGTTCATTCCAAAGAAAATGGAAAATATCTCAACAAGTGTCTGGGACCTCTATAAATTTGTATAATCTCTTAAAAGGGTAAACCTGGAGGAAGTAAATTATGGGAGTAATTGATCTAGCCAGATTACAGTTTGCCGTCACAACCCTCTATCACTTCATCTTTGTGCCGTTAACCATCGGCCTATCGCTTATCGTCGCCATCATGCAGACCCTTTACGTCCGCACCAACGATGAAAGCTACAAGCAGATGACCAAATTTTGGGGCAAGCTGTTTCTGATTAACTTTGCTATGGGTGTCGTTACCGGCATTGTTCAGGAATTTCAATTCGGCATGGCCTGGTCTGAATATTCCCGCTTTGTCGGCGACATCTTTGGCGCACCTCTTGCCATCGAAGCCCTCATGGCCTTCTTTGTTGAAAGCACCTTCATTGGCCTCTGGCTCTTTGGTTGGGAAAAACTACCCAAGAAAGTCCATCTGCTAACAATTTGGATGGTCGCTCTTGGCACAACCATTTCCAGCCTGTGGATTCTAATCGCCAACAGTTGGATGCAGCACCCGGTCGGCTACGAGATCATCAACGGCCGTGCCCAAATGGTAGACTTCGGGGCCATCATAACCAATCAAAACGTCTTCCTGCAATTCCCGCACGTCGTTTTTGGCGCATTTACCACCGCCGGATTCTTCCTCATTGCCATTAGCGGCTACCGGCTGCTACGCGAGAACACGGCCGAAGAACGACTCATGTTCGTCCGCTCCCTGCGGATTGGGCTGGTCTTTGGTTTAGCTGCCGTGATGGTCACAATGGTCGTCGGCCACCTTTCCGGCCAGTTCATGCTCGACAAACAGCCCATGAAGCTGGCTTCGGCCGAAGGGCTGTGGGAGACCGAATCTCCTGCCTCACTCTCCTTCTTCCAGATTGGAGATGAGGAAAGCCGCAGTTCCATCATGAATATCCGCATCCCCTCTTTGTTGAGCTTCCTGACCTACGACCAGTTCTCCGGCCTTGTTCCCGGCCTGAACGACCTCAACGCCGCATATCAGGCTCAATATGCCGATGTGTATGGCCCTAACGCCGATTATGTGCCGCCCATGATCTGGATGACCTACTGGAGTTTTCGAGCAATGGTCGGCTTTGGCATCCTGATGAGCCTCATCTCCCTCGTCGGCATCTTCCTCTGGTGGCGCGGCAGGTTGAACAACGCCCGACGGTTCCTGTTCCTGCTGCCCTTCACCATCATCCTGCCCTACGTTGCCAACTCCACCGGCTGGGTGCTGTCCGAATTAGGCCGCCAACCCTGGATTGTGCAAGGATTGATGCGCACCGAGCAAGGACTTTCCCCCAACCTGACCGTGACAGACCTGTGGATTTCGCTCATTGGCTTCACCCTGCTCTACGGGGCGCTGATGGTGGCCGACTTTTATCTGCTCTGGAAATATGCCACCACCAGCCATGCCGGAGACGACCTGCTGCCACTGCCAACTGCATCAGCAGGCAAAACAGACCTGAACGCCGCATACTAGGAGAAGAACGATGTCATTTGATCTAAACACACTCTGGTTTTTACTGATTGCCGTGCTGTTCACAGGCTTCTTCTTTCTGGAAGGCTTTGACTATGGCGTGGGCATTTTGCTGCCCTTCGTCGCCAAGAACGACAAAGAACGGCGCATGGTCATCAACACCATCGGCCCCCATTGGGATGGCAATGAAGTCTGGTTGCTAACAGCCGGAGGCGCAATCTTTGCCGCCTTCCCCAACTGGTACGCCACCCTCTTCAGCGGCTTCTATCTGGCCCTGTTCCTGATCCTGTTTGGCCTGATCGTGCGCGGCGTCGCCTTCGAGTTTCGCAGCAAAGACGACAACCCCCTCTGGCGTAAAACATGGGACACAGCCATCTTCGTAGGCAGTCTACTGCCCGCCCTCCTGTGGGGCGTGGCCTTTGCCAATATCGTGCGCGGCGTTCCCATTGACGGCTCAATGACCTTCACCGGCAACCTGTTCACCCTCTTGAACCCCTTCTCCCTGTTAGGCGGCCTGGTAACGTTGACCCTCTTCACCCTGCACGGAGCGCTTTTCCTCAGCCTGAAGGCCAGCGATGTCGTATTGGAACGAGTACAGGCCATGCTCAACTGGCTCTGGATTCCTGTCCTGGTGCTGATTTTGGCCTTTGTGGGATTCAGCATCATTGAGACAGACCTCTTTGAAGGGTTCAGCTTAGTCCAGGGCATTGGCCTGGGGCTGGCCGTCGTTGCGCTCTTAACGGCAGTCTACACAATCCGCCAACAGCAGTACGGCCGAGCCTTCATTGGAACCGGCCTGACCATCATCGGAACAGTCGCCTTCCTCTTTAGCGGCCTCTTCCCCCGCGTCATGCCCTCCTCGCTCGGCAGTGAATTCGATCTAACCATCTACAACGCCTCATCCAGCCCATACACCTTGAAGATTATGTCCATCGTGGCCCTGATCTTCGTTCCCATCGTTCTGATTTATCAGGGCTGGAGCTATTGGGTTTTCCGCAAGCGGGTCACGCTGGAAAGCCAACTCGAATATTAAAATCCGGTACTCAGCCGCCGGTGAGGGGGAGCCACTTCAACTCCGGCGGCTGGTTTCGGTTTCCATGACTGGTACGAATCACCCCCCACAGTTATAACTCCTGCATGGACAAACGACTGTTAAAAGAAGCGCGGCTGGCGCGGTTCGCTTTCGCTGCAACGGTCGGGCTGAGTCTGTTAGGCGGCCTGCTGGTCATCGGACAGGCTCTCTTTCTTAGCCGCATTATCAACCGCGTCTTCTTGTTCGGGGCCGGGCGCAGCCAGGTTGGCGGACTGTTTTTCTGGCTGCTGGTGCTGATTGGGCTGCGGGCGCTCAATCAGGTCGGCATTCAAACGGCCGCTTCCGAAGTCGCCGTCCGGGTCAAAGAAGCCCTGCGCCGCCGTCTCCTCAACCATCTATTCCAACTTGGCCCCGCCTACACCGGCCAGGAGCGCAGCGGCGAACTGGCCCTGACCGTCACCGACGGCATTGAAGCGTTGGACAGCTTCTTTCGGGACTATCTCCCCTCAATGTTCACGGCCGTTCTCATCCCCCTCGCTATTCTGCTGGTCGTGCTGCCCATTGACCTCCTCACCTTCGCCGTCCTGGTCGTGACCGCCCCTCTCATCCCCATCTTCATGATCCTGATTGGCAGAGCAGCCGGAGCGCTGGCCCGCAGCCGCTACGCCCAACTGGGACAGATGAGCGCCCACTTTCTGGACGTCATGCAAGGACTGACCACCCTCAAACTGTTCAATCGCAGCAAGACCCAGATCAAAATTATTGACCAGATAACCACTCAATACCGTGAAAGCACCCTGGCCGTGCTGCGAATCGCCTTTCTGTCCGCTTTCACCCTGGAACTACTGGCAACAATCAGCGTCGCCGTCGTCGCCGTCGAGATCGGCCTGCGGCTGCTCAACGGCGGCCTGCCCTTTGAACTCGCTCTCTTTCTGCTCGTCATTGCCCCCGAATTTTACCTGCCCCTGCGCCAGTTAGGAGCCAAATTCCACGCCGGTCGAGACGGCGCGGCAGCAGCCGAACGCATCTATGCCGTTCTGGAAACCGTCCTGCCCCAATCACAAGGCACGGCCGATCTGCCACCATTCACCCATATCCACTTCGAGAATGTCTCCGTCTCCTACGCCGAAGGCCAACGCCCCGCCCTGCACAACTTCTCCCTGACCATCGCCAAAGGAGAGCATGTCGCCCTGGTCGGGGCCACCGGCAGCGGCAAATCCACCGTCGCCAATCTCCTCCTCCGCTTTGTCCAGCCAGATGACGGCCGAATCCTCCTCCAAACCGTCAACTCAGACCAGCCCCTCCCACTCCATGCAGTAGACGCCAACCAGTGGCGGGCGCAGGTGGGGTGGGTTCCCCAGCGCGGCTACCTCTTCAATCTCAGCGCCGCCGAAAATATCCGCATCGGCCGTCCCGACGCCACCAAAGCCCAGATAACCGCCGCTGCCCAGACTGCAAACGCCCACGACTTCATCCAAATGCTGCCACAAGGCTACGATACCGAGTTGGGAGAAAACGCCACCCGCCTCTCCGGCGGTCAGGCCCAGCGCATCGCCCTGGCGCGGGCCTTTGTCCGCCAGGCTCGTGTCTACATCTTCGACGAAGCCACCGCCAACCTGGACACCACCAACGAACAGATTGTCCAGCAAAATCTGAAAAGCCATATAAATGGCGCAACCATCATCACCATCGCCCACCGTCTGGAAACCGTTATCGAAGCCGACAAAATCATCGTGCTGGACGGCGGCCGAATCGTCGAAACCGGCACCCACCTGGAACTGCTCCAACGCCAGGGAGCCTACTTCCAACTGCTCCAAGCCTTCGGCGAAG
>JBAPRX010000699.1:0-3165 GCA_049281335.1 Promineifilaceae bacterium (SeqCode) | reverse complement strand
ATAATATTTCTACATCGTTGATTCAGCGACGTCTGCGGGTGGGCTACCCTCGCGCTGCCCGCCTGATGGAAACGTTGTTTGAGATGGGGCTGGTGGAAGACCCGAAGGAGGGAGGGAAGACGCGCCGCACTTTTGTGGATGAGGATGATGATCCGTTGGGGGATTATTTGTCAAAGAATTGATGCTGGCGCAGCCTGGAGACCGACCAGAGCAGGCAGGCGACTATCTCGCTCGATCCAAAGCAATCTGGCTGGCGGGGCGGTAGGTGGGGTTTTGGGCGGCTATGTGTAGGGCGCGGCGGGCTTCTGAACGGCGGTTTTTGTCCAGATAGAGCATTCCCAGGGTGAAGAAGGCGGCTGGCAGCCGTAAGCCTCCTTTGATGGCCCGTTCGTAACATTCAAGGGCGTTGTTCGTTTGTCCCCGGTATTGGAAGTCAATTCCCTGTCCAATGAGGGCGTCTCGCTCTAATTTGCTCAAGCCACCATCCTTGCTGCTGTAAGCCATCTCTTCTTCATTTTCATCCCGGAAAATCTCTTCGGCCAGTTCGTTTTGGGCCTGACGGCGGGCCTGTTCAACGGGGTCATCGCTTTGGGCAGTGGGTTTCGGCCGAGCTTCTTCCGGCCGTTCGGCTTCAAGGATAGAGGCCATTTGGCGGACTGCATCGGAGAGGGAAACGGCCGATTCGGGGGTTGGTTCTTCGACGACCTGCTCCTGGGCCATTTGGGCCTCTTCCCGCCGGATGATTTCGTCGCCGTGCTGAATGAGTTTGATGGCAACGATGACGTCTTTGTTGTCCGGGTCGAGCCGACGGGCGGCCATGCACATCTGGAGGGCTTTTTTGTTCTCGCCGTTCATCTGCAAGATGCGGGCTATTGCCAGGTATTCGCGGACGGCTCTTTTGTTGTCGTTCAGCCGCTGGAAGACAACGGCAAGGCGTTGGTGGGCGGCGAGGAGGTTGGGGTCGAGGCGTATGGCCCGTTCCCAGTTGGCTAAGGCGTCGTCAAGCTCACGTCTGCGGAAGTGGATTTCACCGGCGGCTGAATAGGTTTGACCGGCTTCTGTTAAACGGCCGAGACGCTCTTGAAGGTCGGCCACTTTGCGAAGATAGGCGATGTTGCCGCCTGAATAGCGGGCGGCCAGCTTGAAGCAGTCGAGCGCCCGGTCTATTTGTTTGAGACCAAAGCAGGCTTCTCCCAGCCCGGCGTAGGGTAAAGGCTGCTGTGGAAATTCGTTGATGGCGGCCCGGAAAGCGGGGACTGCATCTTGCCACTTTTCAGCACGGTTCAACTCAAAACCACGTCGGACTGCCTGCTGAAAACGTGCCTGATTATTCGCCACTGCTAACTCCGTTTTGATCCTTTGTCTTACGTGTAAAGAGGTTCTTCTGTGAACTCTAGGGTGTCAAGTTGTTATTTTACTCTGAATTGGCTCTGAAATGAAATGCGCCATTGTACCTATTTGTTAGGAGTCAGTAATCAGTAGTCTGTAATTACCCGTAGGGTAATCGCGTACTTTGAAGCCGAGGAATAAATTCCCCGTCTGAGACAAGAAACCTGCTCAAGCAGGTTGAAAAACCACCTTTTGAGTGTGTTCGATAATAAACTGTTTTCGGGCAAGGCAGACGGATGTGACGTTCTGGTAGGTGTTTTAGGTGTCTGAGAATCAAGACAACGGCCGTCTGCCTTTCCCCTACCGAATTGCCGGATTATATTCTGAATCTTCTTCAACCATCGGCAACTAACCCAGTAGGTGGCTACACCATGCCTTGTAATCATTCATTAGATGGGGGTACGGTTTTACTTCACTCTCATAACATCATTCAGTTACCCATAACAGGAGAACACTATTACCTCATAGGAAGCTACAGGGTTCTCGGCCGATATTGCAGTGCCTCGGCCAGATGAACCGATTCGATTTTGTCCGAGTTGGTCAGGTCGGCGATGGTGCGGGCGACTTTGAGGACGCGGTGGAAGGCGCGGGCGCTTAGGCCCATTTGGGACATGGCGCTTTTCATTAGCTGACGGCCGACTTCATCCAATTCACAAAACTCCCGAATCTCGCTGGTCCCCATGTCGGCGTTGCTGAAGAGGTCTGTCTCTTTGAAGCGGGCTGTCTGGTGTTCTCGTGCGGCTTCGACCCGCTCTCGAACGTGGGCGGAGGTTTCGCCCCGGTGAACGGCCGTAAGTTTCTCAAAGGCGATGCGGGGTACGTCTATGTGGATGTCTATCCGATCCATCATTGGGCCGGAGATTCGCTTCTGGTAGCGGGTGACCATGCTGTTGGAGCAGGTGCAGGGATGAGTGGGGTCGCCGTAGTAGCCGCAGGGGCAGGGGTTTTGGGCGGCGACGAGCATGAAGTTGGCGGGGAAGGTGATGGTTCCTGAGGCGCGGGAGATGGAGACTTCTCGCGGGTTGCCTTCTAAGGGTTGGCGCAGGACTTCGATGAGGTTTTGTCCGAATTCGGGGAGTTCATCCAAAAAGAGAACGCCTCTGTGAGCCAGGGATATTTCTCCAGGACGGGGCCAGGCACCGCCGCCGACGAGTCCGGCGTAGCTGATGGTGTGGTGGGGAGAGCGAAACGGCCGTTGCAGCATCAGCGGCGTGTCGGGCGGAAGCTGGTTGGCGACGCTGTAAATCTTGGTCACTTCCAGGGCTTCGTCAACGGACATGCGAGGCAAAATGCCGGGCAGGGATTTGGCGATGAGGGTCTTCCCGGCTCCGGGTGGGCCGGTCATCAGGACGTTGTGCGCTCCGGCGGCGGCCACTTCCATTGCCCGCTTGACGTGTTCCTGACCCATGATGTCAGCGAAGTCGGCCGCATACGTCAATTCCTGGTCGAAGGCGTCGCTCACTTCCAGGCTGAAAGGCTGCATCTCTTTCAAGCCGGTCAGTTGGGCCACCAACTCCTGTAGATTAGGGACGGGGATGATCTCAATGTCGGGCATCAGGGCTGCTTCTTCGGCGTTGACTGCCGGGACAAAGACCCGCGCAAAGCCTTGCGAACGGGCCAGGGCGGCCATTGAGAGAATGCCCTTGGTGTGGCGAACGGTTCCATCCAGGGAGAGTTCGCCAATGAAGATGGCCCCTTCTAATTTGTCGGGCCAGATTTGCTGGGAGGCGGCCAGAATGCCGACGGCTATGGGTAGATCATAGGCAGGCCCCTCTT
>JBAPRX010000698.1:0-2873 GCA_049281335.1 Promineifilaceae bacterium (SeqCode) | reverse complement strand
GAACAGACCCCCACTCAGGCTGCCCTGGCTGAGATGACGATTGAATCTGTGTTGACGCGCTGGCCACAAACGGCCGCCGCGTTCCAGAAACACAATATGGCCTGTATAGGCTGTGCCGTCTCCAGTTTTTACACGATTACCGATGCAGTCAATGTCTATGGCTTGTCGCAGGAACATTTTTTGCGTGAGCTGGTTTCAATTATCAGTCAGACTTAAAATGTGAAATTTGTTACATCGTGCGATGGTTTGGTTGTTTTTGGGGAACCGGAGCGGGCGACCACAAGGGCCGCCCATACCGGATTTTTTTAGGCGCGATTTGCTAAATCGCGCTGCTGGGTCGTATTTTTAGTTAACGGTGATGAAGCGGGGGAGGATAACGGGGCGGAGGTTGGTTTCTTTGTAGATGAAGCTTTCCAGGGCTTGCTGGATGTGGTTTTTGCCGCGTTTATAATGCTCTTTGACCACTTCTTGACCGGCATCGAGCAAGTCACCGGCTTCGTTCAGATACATAAATCCCCGGCTGACTAACTGGGGTTCTCCGACCAACTGTTTACGGCCGTTTACGGGAATGAGGGCGACGATAAAGCCGTCCTGAGAGAGGCGGTGGCGGTCGCGCATAACGATTTCGCCGATTTCCCCGACGAGTCGGCCGTCTACAAAGACTTCATCCATCTCCAGCGATTCTTCTGTCCAGGCTTTTTGGCCGTCGGTCAGCCATTGAGCGCCGTCTTTCATAATGAAGGTGTCGGCGGGTTTCATGCCTGTTTCCTGGGCCAGTCGGGCGTGGAGGTGGAGATGGCGGGATTCACCATGGGCGGGGATTAGGAATCGCGGCCGTACTGTTTCCAGCATGACGCGCATATCTTCCTGGCTGCCGTGACCGGAGACGTGGACGGTTGCCATTGGGCCGTAGATGACGTTGGCCCCCCGCTCGAATAGTTTGTTAAGCATCCGGCTGACATCTTCTTCGTTGCCGGGGATGGTTCCGCCGGAGATGATGATGGTGTCGTTGCCGCCTACTTGAATGTGACGGTGGTCGCCGTTTGCCATGCGGTTGAGGGCGGAACGAGGTTCGCCCTGGGAGCCGGTGGTCAGGATGACCAGTTCGTCATCGGGTATCCGGGCGTGGATGTCCACCAGGAGTCTGTCGGGAATGTCCATGTAGCCTAGGTCGCGGGCGAGACTGACATTTTCGATGAGACTGCGGCCGGTCAGGGCCACTTTTCGGCCGTGTTGGTGGGCGAGGGTCATAATTTCTTGCAGACGGGCCAGGACGGAGGAGAAGGTGGCGATGATGATGCGCTGTTTTCTCGACTCTTTGAAGATGCCATCCAGCGTTTCTCGGACGACGGCCTCGGTCTTGGTGCGGCCTGGTTCGTCGGCGTTGGTGCTGTCGGCGACCATTGCCAGGACGCCGTCTTTTGTCAAGGCGCGGAGTCTTTTCAGGTCGGTTGATTTGCCGCCTGCGGCCGTTTCGTCCAGTTTGTAATCACCGGTGTGGACTATTTTGCCGACCGGGGTTTCGATGACAAAGCCGACGGAGTCGGGGATCGAGTGGGCGACGTTGTAGGGGTTTATGCGAAACGGTCCCAGATGAAGGGTTTCGTCTTTTTCAATGACGTTTAGTTCCGCTTTGTGTAGGACGCCTTTTTCTTTTAGCTGTCGCGCTACCAAGCCGATAGTTAAAGCAGTGCCGTAGATAGGCGCTTCGATTTCTTGCAGCAGGTAGGGCAGGGCCATGATATGGTCCATGTGTCCGTGTGTCAGGACGATTCCGCGTAGGAGTTCCTGGTTTTCGATCAGGTAGTTAAAGTCGGGAAGAACCAGGTCAATCCCGTACATGTCGTTTTCGGGGAACATGACACCGCAATCAACAACGATGATGTTGCGGCCGTATTCGTATACGGTCATGTTTTTCCCAATTTCCCCTAGACCACCCAGGGGAATAATTTTTAAATTTTTACTCATATATTCCTTCTAATTAGTTTGTTATGCGTTTGACGCACATGTTTGTTTGTTAACTGGGGAGGGCGATTTACCAAATCGCTCTACCTTACAAAAGGTAAATGTGATTTTCGCCTAACTCCAGTTTGTTTATTAAGTTTTGTTGGGAAGGAGCAATTCCAGATTTCCAAGATGCGGCCGTTCGACAGGCACCACGAACGGTAGATTCGGTGGTTATTGATATGATCCTGTTTTGTGACGGACAAGGGGAGAAAACAAGCTGTTTCGGCTTCAAAATTCAAAATCATATACCGCGTACTCAGGGAAAACACCCAAAGTTACTCGATAACCAATTGTTCGACAGCAAATATGGGAGTGGCTTCCTAACATAAATTCTGTTGTATTATATGAGAGTTATTGGTTTATGTCAAAGATTTGGAGTTGTTCTAATGGAAATAATATCTCGGATATGTGACCTATTAGCCCGAAGTATGTCTAAAGAATTGATTAATGTGTGAATAACACGTCTTTTGCTCGGCCTTTTTGGGTCTTTTTTTCTCCTCGGCTTAACTGTCCCTCCGATTTGCATATTCAATCACATCTATATAGCCTTAGAGGTGTCAGGTTTTTAGGAACTTGTTGACTATTCTATTTACCTCTCCTAAAAAGTACCTGGCATCTTAGTATTTACTGACAATATTCAATTATTGACTGAAAAAGGAGTGTTGGTTTATGGTGAAGGAATTTAAGGATTTCATTGCTCGTGGAAATGTTTTAGACCTGGCGGTTGCAGTCATTATTGGCGCTGCATTTGGTGCAATTGTCACTTCGTTCGTCAACGACATTATTATGCCTCCGATTGGTATGTTGTTGGGTAATGTGGATTTCACGAATCTTTTTATTGATATGTCAGGTGGATCGTATTCGAC
>JBAPRX010000697.1:0-10079 GCA_049281335.1 Promineifilaceae bacterium (SeqCode) | reverse complement strand
ACATTATTCTTGCTGCCGCTTTCCTGGCGGCCAAAACCGGCGAGCCGGTCGGCATGGTCCACATGCTCCACGCTGCCCGCCGGGAGTATCAGAAGATCGGCCGTCTCATTGACGAAAAACTGTTTGGGAACACGGAGTAATTGGATGTCTAACGAACTGACATACGACGAACAAGGCAAAGTAAAAGCGGCCAAGAAACGGGAACGGCAGCAGGAATTGTCGCAAGACAAATCGCTGCCGCCGGAATCGGGCAAGCTGGATGCAGCCGCCGTCACCCGAATGCAGCAGACGATTGGCAATGCGGCCGTTCAGCGTTATCTCGTCCAGCGCAGCGGTGGCGGTCCTTTTGATGTGGAAGAAGAGACGTCAGCCGCCATTAACCAGGCGCGGGGCGGCGGTCAAACGCTGGACAGCAAAGTCGCCGCAAAAGCTGGCGAGACAATGGACCATGATTTTGGCGATGTCAAAGTTCATACCGACGATCAGGCCAACGACCTCAACCACCAGTTGGGGGCCAAAGCCTTCACTACCGGCAAAGACATCTTTTTCCGGGAAGGGGCGTACCAGCCCGGCAGTTCTGACGGCCAGCGCCTGATCGCCCATGAGTTGACCCACGTGGTGCAGCAGGGCGGCAGTCCGCCCGATATGCAAAGCAAGATGGAAGTGAACGACCCCGGCGACCACTATGAATCCGAAGCCGACTCGGTGGCGGATCAGGTTATGGCTCCAGCCCCAACCGCGATTCAGGCCCAGGAGTTGGAGGAAGAGGAATTGTTACAGGGGTGAATGGTGATTGGTGATTGGGTAATTGGGTGATTAGGTGATTGGTGATTGGTGATTGGTGATTGCAAAATCTGATGGCTGGTACCGACTACCGACTACTGACGACTGGCTACCGACTACTGCCTACTGATAACTGAACTATGATTGCAGACCTAGACGAAACCATTAAGCAACTGTTGATAAACGATCTACCCGTGAAGAATGGGGAGATTGATATTCGCTTCGACCAGCCGACGAGGGAATGGAGCAGCCGCCTGACACGGCCGACTATTAACCTCTTCCTCTATGATTTGCGGGAAAACGCTACCCTGCGCCGCCATCAGTGGGAGAAGATGTCTAATGGAAACGGCCGACCTGATGTTGCCGCTGCCAAGCGCACTCCCTTCCGGGTAGACTGCCACTATATGGTTACGGCCTGGGCCTCTGACCCGGAGGACGAACACCGGCTGATGACCCGAACGATGCTGGCCCTCTTCCGTCACCCCATTTTGCCGGAACCCGTGTTGCAGGGGGAAATGGTTCACCAACCCTACGATGTCCCCGCCAGTTTGGCCCGACACGATAAATTGACCAATCCGGCCGAAGTATGGGGGTCGCTTGATAATGAAATGCGGCCAGGGGTCTCCTATCTGGTCACAATTGCCCTCGATCCCTGGTCTGAGGTCAGCGGCCCGATTGTTCGCAGCATGACGATGCGAACGGGACAGGCCACCCGGCTGCCAGGAGTGAAAGAATTAGACCCCGCCGCCACCGAACCGGAACGAGTTTTCATTGGCGGCACGGTTTGGGAAGGCGATTCGCCCCAATCGGGCATTACCGTTGCTGTGAAAGACAGTGGTTTTACGGCGACGACGGGACAGGACGGCCGATTCCGTCTTGGAACAGTTCGCCCAGGCAGCTATACCCTGCTGGCCTGGCCTCCGACCGACAAAAAAGGGAAACAACCCAAACCGGTAGAGCGGGCCATCACAGTTCCGGCCGAGGACGGGGATTATGATTTGAAGTTATAAAAAAATGTAATGCGTAAAACGTAATGATCAGCGTTACTTTTAAGAGATTACGAATTACACAATATTTTACCGGATTTATAAGCAACTCTTTCAGTTGTTCGAATGACAAAGGAGAAATTCAATGGCTGTTACATATCTTTCGCCTGGGGTCTACGTTGAAGAAGTAGACCGGGGCATCAAACCTATTCAAGCAGTTGGGACGTCAACGGCCGCTTTTATCGGCATAACGGCCGAGGCCAGCCGCAAGGCGCTTGACCCGGCCACCGGAGAACGGGTGGCGGTTGAGTCGCGGCTGAACAAGGCGACGTTGGTCACCAGTTGGACCCAGTTTTCCGATGTTTTCGGTGGCTTCGTCTCTGGCGCGTACCTACCGGATGCCGTTTATGGCTATTTTGCCAACGGCGGCGGCCCCTGCTACGTCACCAGCTTACGCGCCTTAAACGAAACGAAGGGCGAGATTTCCGTTGCCGGGGCCACCATTACGGCCGCTGGTCGGGGAAACAGCTTCAAAGTTGAGTCCAAAACGGCCGGGCCTGGCGGCAACAGCCTGACCGTTGTTGTTAAGCACGATGCCCCCGCTGAAGAAGGTAAATCGCCTGAGACATTCACCATGAGCGTCGGTGGACAGACAAAGTCCGGCCTCGGTGTTAAGAAAGGCGACAACTTCATCGGTGACGCCCAATTTGACGCCGTGAACATCACGGACGCCAGCAGCAGTATGCCCGCCGAAGGCAGCTACCCTCTGTCCGGCGGTGGTCTGCAACCGCTGACTGCGGCCGATTTCATTGGCGACGCCGGTGAGCGCACCGGTCTAGGTGGTCTGGAAGCCCAGGACGACATTCGCCTGCTCCTTTGCCCCGATGTCATGGCCGGATATGACGGTTCTGACGGGGCCAAAGAGCGAGTCAAGATGGTACAGGAAGCGATGATCACCCACTGTGAAAATATGGGCTATCGCTTCGCCGTTCTGGACACCCCGCCGGGACTCAATGCCCAGCAGGCCAAAGAATGGCGTGATTATGTTAACTTCGACAGCTCTTATGCCGCCCTCTACTACCCCTGGATTGAGATTGCCGACCTGAGCGGCCGAGGCAGCACCACCAAACTCGTCCCCCCCAGCGGTCACGTGGTTGGCATCTACAACCGCACAGACAGCGAGCGCGGCGTCCACAAAGCCCCCGCCAACGAAGTGGTTCGTGGCGCTATCAATCTGGAAATTAAACTCAGCCGGGGCGAACAGGACACCTTGAACCCCTTCGGCATCAACTGTATCCGGGCATTTCCTGGTCAAGGTATCCGGGTTTGGGGGGCGCGTACCCTCAGCAGCGATGGCTCCTGGCGTTACATCAACGTCCGTCGGCTCTTCATCCTGGTTGGCGCATCTCTCGACGCCGGGATGCAGTGGGTGGTCTTTGAACCAAACGACAGCAACCTGTGGGCCAGAGTCCGCCGGGATGTGACCTCCTTCCTGCGCGTTGTTTGGCGCAGCGGCGCTCTCTTCGGCACAACCGAAGACCAGGCTTTCTATGTGAAATGTGACGAAGAGCTGAACTCTCAGGAAATTCGGGACATGGGCCAGTTGATCATTGAAATCGGCATGGCTCCTGTGAAACCGGCCGAATTCGTCATCTTCCGCATCAGCCAATGGGCTGGTGCAGACGCCGAGGCGTAGTGCCTAAAGCGTAAAACGTAACTGGTAAAAGGTAAAACACGATACGAAATGCGTAATTGGTAACTGGTAGTATGTAAAAGGGGTTGGCACAAACGGCTAAACGCCGCTGAAGACCAAAATACCGACTACTGACTACCGACTACTCTTACAGGAGATTAAACAATGGCAGAATTTGTTGATTCAGGACGTGAAGACCCTCTTGTTGGTTTTCACTTCGCAGTCGAAGTCCAGGGAGCCGTTAGCGGCTACTTCACCGAATGCTCCGGCCTGGGGTCGGAAAACGACATCATTGAACACAAGGTTGTCAACGAACAGGGTGTGGAGGTCGTTATGAAGATTCCCGGCCGTCTTAAATGGGAAAACATTACTCTTAAGCGCGGTATCACCAGCAGTATGGACATCTGGGACTGGCGCAGGAAGGTTGAGCAGGGCAATGTCAATGATGCCCGTCAAGATGGCTCCATTGTCATGTTCGACCAGACATTAAAAGAAGTGGCCCGCTGGAATTTCTTCAGCGCCTGGCCGGTGAAAGTAACCGGCCCGCAGCCGAAATCAGACAGCAATGAAATCGGCCTTGAAGAACTAACTCTGGCCCACGAGTATATTGAGCGGGTGAATTAGGATGGTAATTGGGAAAGGATGGTAATTGGTAATTGGTGACTGGTAATTATCAGTGGTTTTATAACACCAATTACCCAATTACTAATCACCCAATTACCTAATCACCTAATCACTTAATTACCCAATTACTGGTACATATCATGCAGACTGAATTTGAATTTACTTTGCCGCGTGGTTATATGGACGAAGACGGCCGAATTCACCGAAACGGCCGAATGCGTCTGGCAACGGCTCTGGACGAAATCCAACCGATGGAAGACCCGCGTGTGGCGGCCAATGCCTCTTACCTGGCTATTCTGCTGCTGTCACGAGTGGTGACCAACCTGGGCCAGTTGTCGTCTGTGACGCCCGCTGTTATCGAGCGGTTGTTTGCGGCCGATCTCGCCTACCTCCAACAGTTGTATCTGCGCCTAAACAGCGCCGAGCAGGTGGTCGTAGGTGCGGTCTGCCCCCATTGCAGCGGCCAATTCAATCTGCAAGTCGCCCCGCTGGGTGAGTGAGATAGTCCATGAGTGAGATTCATTCTTCGTTCCGCTTTGTCGTCAAAATAGATGGTATTACCCAGGCCGCTTTCACCGAATGCACCCTGCCCAATATAGAGTGGGATGTTGAGGAAATCAAAGAAGGCGGCCTGAACAGCTACACCCACCAACTACCAGGACGGCGCAAAGGGGCTAAGGTGATCCTGAAGCGAGGCATCGGAACCGGCGACCTGCTGGACTGGTACAAAAAAGTGATGAGCCAGGAATGGACCCGCCGCCCGGTGACGATTACCTTAATGGACGTGGCCCATGAACGGGTGATGGATTGGAACATTGCCGATGCTTACCCGATCAAGTGGAGCGGCCCACAGCTAAAGGCGGACAGCAACACCGTCGCGGTTGAAACGCTGGAACTGGCTTGTGGCGAGGTAACGGTTTCGTAAATGGAAGTAATTATGTAATTGGGTAATTGATCCGAACCTGATCGTTCGAATTACCAAATTACTAATTACCCAATTACCGCACCATTGACTTATTTGTGAACAACGATTAGATATGACCGAGAATCCCCTGTTACACCACGTCCGGCGGCACCAGCAGATGCCGGTGATCTTTCAGGCAGCGGCCGTTTCCCCGGTTGTGCAGCAGCCTGGCACCACAACGGACGTTCCTCTGGTTCGGGCCACGTTAGCCGGACAGAGCGCCAGCCCAACGGCCGAACTGCCACCTGCCACCCCGGCCCCAATTGTCGCTCAATCCGCGCCGCCACCGATGAGGGCAAGCAGCCCGCCCTCTCCTCCGCCGGTGCAGCGCCAGTCAGTTCCTCCAGCGCCAACGTCTGTTCCGGTCACACAACCGGCTATGCCGCAGCCACAACCAACGCCTGCCCAACCGGCTCCGATCGAAGAGCGCGATCCGGCCTGGGATCGGCTTCAAGCCATCGCTCATGCCCACCAGCGCAAACAGGCGGCTGAAAGCGATTCTCCAACGGCCGAACAACCTGCGGCAAGCCTTCAACAGGCCACCAGCCCGCCGCCTAAGCCACAGCCACCTCAACCCAGCCCTAGAGCGGCCAAAGTATTGGGCCGTAAGGCGCCGCCGCCGCGAATGCCCAATCCTGATGAGAAAAAAAAGGCTGAAATCACCTTCATATCACCTGATAAAGAACGGCCGTCCGAACAACCACCAGCAGCGGAGCGAACACCAGTCGAGCGGCCTCAAACGCTGTCCAAAGCACCGGCAGCTATCCAACGAACGGCCGAAACGACAACCGAAACACCACCATCCCAACCCGTATCTGCGCCACCAGCGCCTATACCGGGCAGCGAACGCCCACAACCCCAGCGCGTTCAACCAGAGGAAGTTGAACCAACTGTTACGATGCCAAAAGCGGCCGAATTGGAAGACACTATTGTCTCTGCACC
The DNA here is from genome assembly GCA_049281335.1 of Promineifilaceae bacterium (SeqCode). Taxonomy (GTDB): domain Bacteria; phylum Chloroflexota; class Anaerolineae; order Promineifilales; family Promineifilaceae; genus JAKEFB01. The sequence goes on along the minus strand of JBAPRX010000697.1, from coordinate 4,087 downwards.
ACCAGAACGGCCGATGGAAGAAGTGAGGACCTCTCCACCCCCTATGTATTCAGAACCGGCTGCCCAACCGACCGAACAACCGCCAATCGGAAATCGGCCGCAGGCCAGCCCGGCTATTATTCAACGGCAATCATTTGATGAGCCTGAACAGGAAGTGACAACCCCCTCTCCTACCGAAGCACCTTCTTCGTCTCCACATCCAACCCAGCACTTTGACCCGGAAACGACGGTCATCTCCGCCCCCCCACTTCCAGCTCAGACAGGAGAAATTCACGATGTCCAACCTCAATCAGTCACGCCCAACCCCACGCCGCCGGATGCCTCGACGGAATATGAGCCGCAGCCAGGGCAGTCCATGTCTTTGGAGGATGTCTGGCCGGTACAGCGGCGGCAGCAGCCGAGGGTGGGTCTGGACGCGCCCCCAGCACTTCCCCCAACCCAACGAGACAGCGTCACAGAGCGTCGAGTTCGACAGACGTTAGAAGGTGTCGCGTCCGGGCGAGCCAGCGATTCTGGTGTGGAACTGGTGCTGCCAAAACGGCCGCGACCAGTCCCATACCAACGGAAGAGCAGCCCAACACCTAAGCCCATGTCTCGGCAGCCGGAGACGGCCAACCAACCCGCGCCGATTCAGCGCCAGACGGCCGATCCCGATACGGTTCATACTGAAATCGGGCCGCTGCCTGGTGATTTATGGCAGTTGTTGGGCCAGGCTCCCCCCTCAGAAAAAAAGATAGGGACGGAACGACCGTCCAGCCAAACGACGACTCAGGCAGCGGCGGTTGATTTGCTTACACAGCCTGTGATGAGCGAGACGGCCGTATCCCCCACTGCTCCAACGATTCAGCGGCAGGTTATCGAGGAGGATTCGCCGCCACCTCCAAAGGCGGAACCTTCTCGCCGGGTCGAAACGATGACTGCCCCTATTCAACGGGCCAGTATAGATTCCGGGTCGGCTGGTGAAACGGCCGATGGCGGTGAAGCCGAAACCAATGGGGCCGGGAAGGAAGAAACCGGCAAGCCGGAGATCGAAGAGCTGACCCGGCAGGTATACCAGCGCATCAAACGTTACCTGGCTGTTGAGCGAGAACGCGGCCGAGGGAGGTTTTAAGCATGAGTAATACACGCGGCGGGCTGGTCGCAGCCAAAATTTACGAAGTGGACGACAGTGGCAACGAAAAGGGCGGCGTCAGTATCAACTGCATGTTCAACCCCTTTGAATACACTGTTTCCAAGACCAACACCTACCAGGAAAAGTCCCGCAATCGCTCCGATGTCCCTTCGGTGGAATTTTCAAAGGCTGGAGCGCAGACTTTGAAGCTGAAGCTGACCTTTGACGCCTATGAGAGCGGCGAGGATGTCAGTCTGGAAACGAATAAGCTGTGGAAATTGATGGAGTCAAAGACCCGGCAGGAAGGTGGCAAAAACGAGAAAGTACCGCCGCCGGAAGTGGCCTTTGAATGGGGCGTCTTCAAATTTGTCTCCGTCATCACCCAGATGAACCAGCGATTTACATTGTTCAAAAATGATGGTACGCCGGTGCGGGCGGTGGTAGATGTCACCTTCACCCAGCACAAAGATTTGAACGATTACCCCCGCCAGAATCCAACTTCCGGCGGCGGGCCAATTGAGCGCATCTGGCGGGTGAAAGCCGGAGATCGGCTGGACACTATTGCGGCCGAAGTGTACGGCGACGCCACCCGTTGGCGCATGATTGCCGAACACAACCAGATTATGAATCCGTTCCAGTTGAAACCGGGCCGGCGGCTCAGTATTCCCGAAGGATAATCATGCCTGCCAAACAGGAATTAGCCAGCCGCATCTATATCGAAATTGACGGCAGCGAAGTGCAAGAACAGGTCATGGGCAAGCTGTTGGAAGCTGTGGTTGACCAACACGCCCACCTGCCCGATATGTTCACTCTGCGTTTCAACGATTCGGGGCTGGAACTATTGGACTCCGGGCCGTTTGACCTGGCGAAGAAGGTTAGGATAGAAGCGGCCGATGAGAGCGGTACAAAACATACTCTGATGGAGGGCGAAATCACGGCCCTTGAACCAGATTTTGGCGACAATATGATCGCCGAACTGGTGGTCAGGGGCTATGATAAATCCCATCGCCTCTACCGGCAGCAGCAGAGCCAGGCTTTTCTCAATAAAAAGGACAGCGATCTGGCGGGCGAGATGGCCCAGTCGGCCGGATTAACTTCTGAAGTAGACAGCACCAGCACCGTTTATGAGCATATCTACCAGCACAACCAGTCGAACCTGGAATTTTTGATGCAGCGGGCCTGGCGCATTGGCTATGAATGTTTTGTCGAGAACGAGAAGCTCTATTTCCGCAAACCGCCCACCAACGGTCAGGGTGTTACTCTGACCTGGGGCAATGATTTGCGAACCTTTCGCCCCCGAATGACATTGGCCGAACAGGTAGACGAAGTTATTGTCAGGGGATGGGATGTTGACAAGAAAGAGGCGATTGTGGGCCATGCTCAAAACGGCCGACTCTACCCCAGCATTGGCGAATCGAAGGACGGCGCGGATTGGGCCGGTTCTTTCGGGCGGGGGAAAAAGGTGATTGTAGACCAGCCGGTCATTTCTCAGGCTGAGGCCAATACGCTGGCAGAAGCACGGCTGGACGAGATCAGCGGCTCCTTTATCCAGGCGGTCGGCACAGCTTACAGACGGCCGGATCTGAAGGCTGGAAAAGCGGTCAAGCTGGAAGCGGTCGGGGATCGTTTCAGCGGGACCTATCTGGTGACGAGCGCGACCCATATCCTGACGGCCGAAGGGCTGGAAACAACCTTTGAAGTGCGGGGGACACGCACCGGTTTGATGGCAGAAGAGATGACGGGACGGCAGCCGCAAACGCGCTGGCCGGGCGTGGTAACGGCCGTTGTCACCAACACCGACGACCCTAACAAATGGGGCCGGGTCAAGGTCAAATTCCCCTGGATGAGCGACGACGCCGAGAGCGCCTGGGCCAGAGTGATGGGGCCGGGGGCCGGGCCGGAAACGGGGCTGTTTGTACTGCCAGATGTTGGCGATGAGGTTTTGGTGGTATTTGAACACGGCGATTTTAGCCAGCCCTATGTTCTTGGCGGCGTCTGGAACGGGCAGCACGATATTCCCTCGGAAGCGGCCAACGCTGGCAGCGGCGAGATGCCTCTGGTGCTGACCTGGCACTCCCGCACCGGCCACCACATCACCATGTATGACAATAGCGACAAAAAGGTGGAAGTGGTGACGAAGGATGGCCACCAACTAACTTTGGATGATAACCAGAAGAAGATAACGGTCAAAAGCAAGGGCGGGCTGACGATAACGATGGATGATAACGGCCGAAAAATGACTGTCGAAAGCAATGGCGACATTGAAATTAAGGCCGATATGAATATGAAATTACAATCAGGCGCGAATATGGATCTTCAGGCCAGCGGGCAGTTGAATTTGAAGGGCGCGATGATTAATTTGAATTAGGCAAATGGCAAAGTTGCAAATGGCAAGAGGCAAGATTTAGGATGGGTTTACCGGCAGCGAAACAAGGCGACCAGATAACGGCCGTTGATATTCACATCATCATGGTTCCGTCTCCGGGCGGGCCGGTTCCGACGCCGACGCCCCATCCCTTCAACGGCATCTTGGACAGCAATTTAAGCACTAATGTCAAAATCGAAGGCCGATTTGCCGCGACAGTGGGCAGCATGGCGACCAACACGCCACCCCACATCCCACAAGGTGGGCCGTTCCAGATTCCGCCAACCAATAAGGGGACGGTGATGGTCGGCAGCGGAACTGTCTTCATTAATAAGAAACCGGCAGCCCGTGCGGGCGACCAGGCCCAGACCTGCGCCGACCCGGTTCCCAATATGACCGGGAAAGTTGTTGTGCCGGGTGGGACGGTATTAATTGGCTAGTAATCGTTTGGATCTGGTAAGGGTGTACTTAAGTAATTGGGTAATTGGCTCGAATTATTACTCCAGGTACTCAGTTACCCACTCACCTGATTACTGAACGGCAATATTGAGGTTACGATGGCGAATGAAATGATTGGGCGAGGGTGGACGTTTCCACCGCAGATTGATGCA
>JBAPRX010000696.1:0-5702 GCA_049281335.1 Promineifilaceae bacterium (SeqCode) | reverse complement strand
AATCCGGTCTGTCTGATTAATGAGCTTCTTGAAACGAGGGGCCATAAACAGTTCCTATTTTTCTAGAGCTGGTTGGAAGGACATCAGCATGATGGGATGGTCAACTGGTCCTTGGTTAAAAACGGCTGAAATTCGCATGCCGGCTTCCAATTTTGCCGGTTCAATGCCGGTCAGGAGATGGGCGAAAAGAGTGTCGGCTCCTTCCAGTCGAACATAGGCCAGGATGTAAGGCGTCTCGAGGGTGCCGACCAGCATTTTTGGAGCGTAATGCAAGATAGACCAGCTTACCAGCACACCCTGTCCGCTTAATTCGATCCATTTTGTTACCTGGAGGCATTCGGGACAGGCCGGGCGGGGTGGTAGCCAGGTCCGGTCGCACTGGGGGCAGCGAGTGGCCAGCAACTGGCCTTCTTCCAGAGCCAGAAAAAAGCGGGAGTATTTCCCCAGGCTGTGTTTGTAGGTCTGGGTCCATTCCAGGCCGATGACTTCCACATCCCGGAAATCGGCCCAGGCGTCTTCGACTGTGCCCAGGGGGTTGGGCACAGTTTCCACTTTCAGTTTATTGTTGACAACTGCCATAAATCGTTTCTCGTTCTTAACTTCCCGGAGGTTTTATACTTCCGAGCCGTTCGATTATTCTCGCCTCTCAAAAATATTGATCACGCAGTGGGTTCCGGTTCCGGCATGGGTATCGGTCAATCCCAGGTGGGCGTTAGGGACCTGCCGCCCAGCGTTCGCTTCGCCCCGTAGCTGGAGCATAATTTCAATGGCCTGGGCCAGGCCGGTAGCCCCGACCGGCGCGCCCCGGCCCAAGAGGCCGCCGGAGGTGTTCACAGGCAGGGCGCCGTCTAGGTCGAAAAGGCCGTCCACCGCCGCTGGACCGCCCTCACCATAGTTGCAAAAACCCAGCTCTTCATAGGCCTGAAGCTCGACGCCGCTATAGGAGTCGTAGAGTTCGGCCACGTCTATCTGACGCAGGGGGTCGGTGATTCCGGCCATGTTGTAGGCCTGACGAGCGGCTTCGCGCTTTCCCCGGAAATGGGCCAGGCCGGGGTAGGGAAAGGGCCGGTCTCCCAGGCGCATGGTATCGGTGCCGCAGCCGGTGGCAACGAAGTGGACAGCGGGCCGGTCTTTCCAGACGGCCGAATGATCCCTCGCCCATGCCTCTGTTGAGAGGATGAGGGCCGCGGCACCGTCGGTCAGCAGGCTACAATCAAGCAGCTTGTAGGGTTCGGCAATGGGGATTGAAGCCAGCACCTCGTCAATAGTCAACACCATCGGTCGTTGGGCCAGTGGGTTGAAACGGGCGTTGTGCCGATTTCGGACGGCGACATGGGCAAATTGTGCCTCGGTCGTACCATACAGGCGCATGTGTTCGCGGATCATGGCAGCATAATAAGCGGTGTAGGTACCGCCGACCATCATCTCCCAGTCGGTGTCGGAGGAGAGGGCGAAGAACTGCTGAGCGGTGGCGGAGGGCACGGAACGGCCGTTCAGCTCGCCACCGTAGACGATGATGGAATCACACAGTCCACTCCTGATATAAGCGAAGGCCGTCCGCAGGGCCAGCGCCCCGGTCGCACCGCCGCCCTCAATTCGGACATTGGGCTTGGGGACCATGCCGATATGGTCATGTAGGATGGCTCCCAGTGTCATCTGGCGGTTGAAGTGATCACTCTCGTAGCTTGTTAGACCCTGTTCGACCGGGGCCAGGCTTTCCAGCCCAGCATCGGCCAGGGCGGCCATGACTGCCTCAACGACCAGGTCTCGCAGGGCGGCATCCTGGCGGTTGGCGGCAAAGGGGGTCATGCCCCCGCCGACAACCACGACATCTCTATTCGTCATTTTCAAGCGCCACAAGCGTCCGGACCTTGGAAAGGTTGATATGATTTTCCATGGCACGGCATAATTCCTGCCCATCGCGGTCGTCCAGGGCTTTGAGGATGGCCTTGTGTTCCGATTGGGTAATGAGGGAATCATCGCGGCCGAAGCTGACCCCAACCCTGGCGATGGCCAGGTGGGTGTTTATCTGTGAATGGATGACGGACAGGCGGGAATTGGCAGCCAGGCTGACGAAGAAGTGATGGAATTTACGGTCGACTTCCAGATATTCAGGCAGAATTTTGTGGTATTCCTTCTCGCTCAGAAGGCGGACCATACGGCCGTTAATTTCCTTCAGTTTTTCGACATCGGTCTGGGTGACGTTGTCGATTAGAATTCGGGCCGCTGCGCACTCAAGGATGCGGCGGACGTCAAAATTTTCGGATACAATAAGTGGGTCCAGACGGGTTACAAAAGTTCCTCGCCTAGCCTTGATTTCCACCAATCCTTCTGCCTCCAGCCGCTGCATTGCCTCCTTCAGTGGCGTCCGGCTGATGCCTAGATGTTCTTCCAGAGCAGCCAGGTCGAACCGGTAGTTGGGCGGGTAGCGGTGGTCGAGAATGCGTTCTCGGAGCAGCGAATAAACCTCGTCCCGCAGGCTAAAGGGATTCAGCTTGACGAAATCCTCACTTTTTGTCGTACCATCTTTCATAAAATAATCTCCTCAACCCGGTTAATAGTATTCAGGCAATCGAAGAGCCAAGATCGACTAGAAGAGGCGAACCTGTCATGGCAGACCCGGCCTCGCTGCACAGGAAGGCTACGATGTCGGCGATTTCTTCTGGCTCAATCAGGCGCTTTATAGCGCATTTCCCCAACATTACCTTCTCAATAACTTCTTCTTCCGGAACGCCCCAGGTGCGGGCCTGGTCGCTAATCTGATTTGTCATGAGCGGTGTCCGCACGAAGGCAGGGCAGACGGCGTTAGCAGTAATACCCAGCGGGCCACCTTCTAGAGCGGTGACTTTGGTCAGACCGACAAGGCCATGCTTGACGGCCGTGTATCCGCTCTTGAAGGTCGCCGCCCGGGTGCCCAGCCGGGAAGCAATATTGACAATCCGGCCCCAGCTTTGCTGCCGCATATAAGGCCAGCTATAACGAGTCAGAAGGAAGGGGGCGGTTAGCATGACGGCCAACATTTTTTCCCAGGTGTCCTCCGAAAACTGGTCGATGGGGTCGATATGCTGGAAGCCAGCACTGTTGACCAGGATATGGAGCGAACCGAACTCGTCAGCCGTTTGCTGAATGAGGCTCGCGCAAGCCGAACGGCGACTCAGATCGCCAGGAATAAAGCGGCAGCCCAACCGCTCGGCGGCGATCCGGCCCGCTTCCTCGTCGATATCGCTCAATACAACCCTGGCTCCGTCCTTGGTTAGCCGCTCGACAATGGCCAGCCCAATCCCGCTGGCGCCGCCTGTAACAACTGCGATTTTGCCTTCAAATTGGTTGTTTGCCATTTGCTTTCCTAATCAGAATCCTGCCCTGGTACTGGGATAAAGGCTCAAGCCGGGGCTTTTTTTAATTTTTCCAGGAAGTCTCGCATGATGGCGTCCCGGTTTACGCCGTAGCCTTCCCGCATCCTCCAGGGATATCCAGGGTCGCGATGCCAGACCTTGTCATTGCCCAACTTCGGTGTTCGGACCATCTCGGAGGGAACCCAGCGAGGGTCGATGAGCCAGGCGAAGTTAATTAAATCCCACATGACCCAGGAGCGGCCGAAATGGTCGGTGATGCCTCGTTTTTTATAGCCCGGATTATCCACATAGAGCGAATAAAGAAAATCTCCAATCGCCCCACGTCCGCGGACCCAGGTTTCCAGTTCCGGCAGCGACATGCGCAGTTGGGCGCCGACATGATGGCCAGGCAGGTAGACCAGCGGCACGCCGCTTTCAAACAACAACTGCGAAGAGAGCATGTCCTGTTCCATATTGAAGGAGTAGTTAATCAGGTCGACGGTCGAGGGGTAACCGGCGGTCCAGATGACAACGATTTTTCTGATAATCTCCGGCTCCATAAGAATTGCTGAGGCCACATTAGTGACGCAGCCAATGGCGGATACATAGAGCGGCTCGTCGCCGGCCTTCATTGCCCGCTCCACCAGGTCCAGGGCTGCCGGACTTTCAACCGGGTCGTCAAACGAGGTCAAATACCGTTCTGAACCCCTGAAGACCAAGCCTTCAGGGTCCAGGCGCAGCTTTTCATAGACGGTTAGAATTTCCTGGTAGCTGAGTTCCATACCGATGTCAGGACCATCGTACAGGAGATCTTTGGGATGCTCACCGGGGCCGACCAGGCCGTTCAGTAGAGCGATGTAACGGTCGAGCAAGGGCGGTACTGGCTTCTCGGCCTGGATCAGTTCGTAGGTTTCTATCATCGCCTCTCGGCGAAACTCTGAAGAAAACGGTTCAGCATAAACGGCCTCTATTTGGAGCCGGTCCGGTGAAAGCAAGGCCCAGGCCAGGGCGAACTGGTCGTCGATTTCGTTTTTGGTGTCAGTGTCGATGATGAGCCGCACGGGACCATCGGGTAGGGCCAACATGCAGGCTCTTTCTTTGTCGGATAGTTTTGGGAAGGTGGGGGACGACATGGGTTTTCTCCTCAATGGGCTAAATCAGGCGTAATTAACTGTATTATCGGTCGCTTTTCTGCCGGCGGCAGCGACTTGGCGGACGGCACCGGCCAAATCGGCCAGATATTCGGCCATTACACGCTGGTGAACGGGCGTGATAGTCAGATGAATACCGGGCGGGTCCTGCTGGCGGTTGACATACCAGCCTTTCGCCTCCATCTCCTCGGCCACAGCGAAAATGTCGAGCGTCCTCGAACCATAACCGAAGAGACTCATCTGGGGTAAGCCCCAGACCTCCAGCCCCGGAATGGCCCTGATGCCGTTGATAAACTGGCTGGTGATGTCCATTATCTGGCGGGCCAGCCTGAGATAACCTTCCTGGCCAAGATAGTTCATGACGGCCCAGGCGGCAGCGATGGCCCCACCAGATCGAGTTCCCAGAATGTTCGGCGTAGCATAACGTCCGGAAGGCCAGCCTTCAAAGCTGAAAGGCTGATACCGGTAGGTCGTCTGGTCGCGGTAAAGAATGGCCGACGCCCCCTTGGCGGCGAAACCATATTTGTGAATATCGGCCGAAATCGAAGTCACGCCCGCCACCCGGAAATCAAAGGGCGGAAGTGGATAACCGGCTTGTTCCAGGAAGGGCAGCATAAAGCCGCCCATGCAGGAATCGATATGGAGGGGCAGGTCAAATTCAAGGGCCAGTTTTCCAATTTCCTCAACCGGGTCGATGACGCCATGGACGTAGCTCGGGGCGGAGGCGACCAGCAGGACGGTTTTTTCGCCAATCGCCGCCCGCATGCCCGCCACATCAGCCCGGAAATCCGGGCCGATGTGGGTCCGGACGGCCTTCAGGCCGAAATAATGGGCAGCCTTGTCGAAAGAGGCGTGGGCGGTGACCGGCATAACAATCTCGGGTGTGCCCGGAACCTGCTTGCGTTCGGCGGCCTGGTCGCGGGCGGTCTTGACGGCCAATAAATTGCTTTCGGTGCCGCCGCTGGTGACGCTGCCTACCGCCGCCAGACCGTGAAAGAGGTTCGAGAGCATCTCGACGATTTCCCGTTCGAAACGGGCCAGGCTGGGAAAGGCTTTCAGCCCCAGACCATTCTCTGAGAAATACTGGAGGTAGGCGGCTTTGGCGACTTCCAGGATATCTTCGGAGGCGTAGTAGACAAGACTGGCGACCCGACCATCCCGCCAGCGGGCGTCTCGGGCGGCGGCATCAGTCAGGCGCTGGCGGATGGCATCGGCC
>JBAPRX010000695.1:0-5934 GCA_049281335.1 Promineifilaceae bacterium (SeqCode) | reverse complement strand
GTACAGCGATACCATCTATAAGCCGCCCCAAAAAGCCGTTCCTCCGGCAGTAGACTGCCACATTCCCCGGCAGCTTATTGAGTCCGCCCACGACCGGGGAATGGAGGCGCACATGGGGCTGGCTCCCTTTTTGCCACCGGGCGTTCGAGACGAAGACCGGCCCGTCCAAATTGACGGTCGTCCTTTCCAACCGCCCTACGTCGCCAACAATGGCTGCCTCAACAACCCGGCGGTTCGGGCCTATGCCCTGGCTGCCATTCAAGATTTCATCTGCCATTACCCTGACCTGGATGGCCTCATTCTTGATTGGGCTGAATTTGGCGCGTATCGCCTGCAAGAACATTTCACTTGCTTTTGTCCCGCCTGCGAACAGGCAGCCCTGGCGATGGGCTATGACTGGCAGGAAATGCACCAGGATGTCCAGACGCTTTGGGAACTGCTGCACCATCTTGACCCGCAGCACCTCGCCCAATCACGGCGTTTGCTTTCCAACCCCTCTCAACTGGCAGAGCTGTTGATGACCTTTCCAGGCATCCTCAATTTCCAACGGTTCAAGGCCGACTGCGTTGTCAACTTTTACCGGGAAGTGCGGCTGTTGTTAGACAACTGGGGCTTTCATAAGGTTGGGCTTTCGGCGCGGGGTTGGATTTCTCCCTGGAACCGTTCCAGCGGCATGGATTATCGCCGGTTGGCTGAGGTTTGCACGGCCGTCTTGCCCAAACTTTTCACCTTCGACCACGCCGTCCTGCCACGCTGGCTGGGTCAGACGCTTCAGGAATGGAACCCTGATTTGCCGGAACCGCTTATTTTGGAGGCTGTTAAACGCTGGCTCAATTTGCCTGATGACATCCAACGGCCGACTTTTGCCGATTACAACATTCCCGCCCCCGACCAACCTCACCCGGCCCACCTCTCAACCTACAGCCAGCGGCTTGAAGAAACGGCCGATCAGGTAAACGGCCGTTCCCGGCTCTTTCCCATTGCCCATCCATACCTGCCTGACGATCAGTGGCAGCAAATGGTCGCCCTCATCCGCGAGAGTCCTGTGGATGGAATGTGGGTCAACTTCTACAGTTATCTGACCGACCAAAAGTTTGAAATTATGCGTCAAACCTGGCAGCAATCTGTGGCTAACTAAATGAAAAGACCACCCCATATCCTCTATATCCTTTCCGACGAACATTGTGGATTCGCCACCGGCTATATGGGCGACCCCAACCTCCGCACCCCTAATCTCGACCGTCTGGCTGCCGAGGGGGTGGCTTTTTCCCACGCCTACGCCAACTCACCCATTTGTACGCCGTCACGAGGAACGTTGTTTTCCGGCCGTCATTCCCATGCCGGGCCGGTCCAGCACTTCTTCGATGTGTATAAAGCCACCGCTCCCAGCACCGCCACCCTGCTGCGCGATGCTGGCTATCGCACCGCTTTCTTTGGTAAATGGCACCTCGGCGTTGTGCGGGACCAGATGTCCCCCGCCGTCCGTGAAAATCCGACCGTTTACCCCGAAATAGACTACTTTCGCCGCACCCCTGAATATCACCGTGCCGGATTTCAGGACTGGTACGCCTTTGAACTCAATGATGACCCTTTCAACTTCGCTTACTACGAGCAGGATGCTGTTAATCCCATCCGCCGCAGTGGATACCAGACCGACCTCCTGACCGAGATGGTTATCAATTATCTGGAAGATTATTCTCTTGATAATCCGTTGTTTCTCGTTCTCAGCGTTGAGCCGCCCCATTTTCCTCTGGAGGCGCCTTCCTCCTTTGAGCGATTTGACCCGGCAGCGATGCAGACACGGCCGAATTTTGGCGATACCCCTGAAATGCGCCGGGCGTTAGCCACCTACTACGCCATGATAGAGAACCTGGACTGGAATATCGGCCGTCTTCTCAAATCGATCTCAAAAATCGGCCGATTTCAGGACAATTTCCTGACCGTCTACTTTTCTGATCATGGCGATTACATGGGCAGTCATGGCCTTATCGCCCGCAAGGAGTATCCCCATGAGGAAGGCGTCCGTATCCCCCTTATCTTTCACTGGCCTGGACAGATACCCGCCCAAACCATGCGGAACGACCTATTCAGCATGATTGATATGCTGCCGACCACTCTTGACCTGGCCGGACAGGCCATCCCCGGTCATATTCAGGGCCAGAGCTTTGCCCCGGCCTGCCTCGGCCTGCCATTCTCCGGCCCGGCGTCGGTTTTGTTGGAAATGAACAATAACCCTCGCTGGAGCCTCGATTTCATTGACTGGCGGGCCAGCGTTTCTCACCGTTGGAAATACGCTTATTTTGAAACCGGCCATGAACTCCTGTACGATCTGCAAAACGACCCCTACGAAATGGACAATATCGCCGACAGTGAACCGGAAATTCGGGAACGGCTAAAAGAAGAATTGTTACGTCTGCTGGCAGAGAGTCGGGAACCTTATTTTGATGTTCTCATCCAAAATGGGGTTCCTCCTGCCCAGCCTGTTATCAATGTCTCCGAGCGCTGGCGGGGCGGCATCGCTCCTACCTGGCAGGACATGATTATTACAAAGGAAACCCAATGAGACTAGCCAATAAAACAGCCATTGTTACCGGCTCTGCCTCCGGCATTGGCCGGGGCATTGCCCAGAAGTTCGCCGCCGAAGGCGCAAAGGTGATCGTCAGCGATCTGAACCGGGAAGGCGGTGAGGAAACCGTTGCCCACATTCGGGAAGCAGGCGGCACGGCCGAATTCGTGTACTGTAACATTACAAAAACGGCCGATACCGAGCATCTTGCCCAGGCCGCCCTCGACCACTTCGGCCGAATTGACATTCTGGTCAATAACGCCGGAATCATCCGGGTCGGAACCGTTCTCGAAACCTCGGAAAAAGATTGGGACGACGTTATTCAAACCAACCTCAAAGGCGTCTTCCTCTGCTCTAAAGCTGTCCTGCCCGTGATGATAAATGCCGGGAAAGGGGCCATCATCAATATCGCTTCGGTCGGCGGACTTCTGCCCGCCGCCGAACTCGCCGCCTACGCCACTGCCAAAGCCGGGGTCATCCACCTTTCCAAACAGATGGCCCGCGATTATGCCGGTCAATGGATCCGGATCAACTGTATCTGCCCCGGAACCATTCTCACCCCCATGCACGACGTTTTCTACACCCCGGAAACAAAAGATGAAACGCTGGCCGAATGGGCCAAGGATCGGCCGCTCCAGACAACCGGAACCCCCGAAGATATTGCCTATGCGGCCGTCTACCTTGCTTCCGACGAAGCCCGATTTGTTACGGCCGTTGTTCTGCCCGTAGATGGCGGCATTTACGGCGCAAGAGGATAGAAATTTTCTACGGAGATTAGCATGTCAATTTCAACAGAGTTCCTGAATCAAGTCGAATCCAACCGCCCTCAGTCCGGCATCACGATTTGGGCGTTGGGTGGCCCCAGCACGATCATCCAGACCCCTGAAACGACCGTCTATCTTGACCTGTTCACCGGCCCCTCGCCCGAAGCCACCCTTCACAAAGCCACCAAAGATATCGTGGACCCCAATGCCATCCGTAAAGTGGATGCCGTCCTCTGCACCCATCACGACCTCGACCACTGCCACCAGGGTTCCCTGACCCCCATTCATGCCAATACCGACGCCCTGCTCATTGGCCCCCGTTCCTGCACCAAACTGTTCCGCGAATGGGACTTTGACCCTGGCCGAATGGTTGAATTGGCAGCCCATCAGGCCATCCAGCTAAAAGACCTCCGCATCTGGGCCATGCCTTGCAACGATTATTTCGACCCTGATGCGAACAGCTACGTCCTGCAATCTGGCGGTGTTACCCTCTTTGATGGGGGCGACACTCTTTACTATTCCGAGTATATCCAGGTCGGTAAGCGGTTTGATATTGACGTGGCCCTGCTCAATTTCGCCCGCAACCCGCCTGGTGAAATCTACTATATGAACCATGCCCATGTTGCTCGCACGGCCCAGGAGTTAGGGACGCGCATTTTGATCCCCAAGCATTATGATCTGTGGGAAGAGTTTCTGGATGACCCGGCCCCTCTCATTGAGATGTTGGAACCGGCCGGTATCACCGTTGAAATATTAGCCCAGGGGGCAAGTTTTACTATCTGAGACTGAGTCTCTTGACATCCTAACGAGTAGAAACAAAGAGAAAAAATAGATGAAGTTGGCATTGATGATTGACGCCCCAAATGCAATACCGGGAGACAGCTACGTCAAAGTCCCTACCGGGCCGTATAAGGAAACGCTTGCGCTTGCGGCCGAAATGGGCTTTGATGGGGTTGAAATATTGATTGACCACCCCGACACCAATGAGTTTGGGGCCTTACAGGAAGCTGCTGCACGAACTGGCATGGAGGTGGCAGCAATAAACAGCGGCCGTCTTTATTTTGATCATGGTTTGGGACTGGTATCGGAGGATGCTGATGTGCGTGAAGCCAGTCGAGCCGCGCTTCTGGCCCTGGCCCACCAAACAGCCCTTTTCAAGGTTCCTATCAATATTGGGGTTTTTCGGGGACTCCCTGCCCCTGAAAATCGGGCCGATGCTGCTTCCCAACTCATGACGATATTACAGGAAACGGCCGATAAAGTTGCCGATATTGGGGTGACGTTGGTCCTGGAACCCGGCAACAAATTCGAGTTCCCCTTCATCTATTCAACGGCCGATGGGATTGCCCTGGTCGAACAGGCAGGTCGGCCGAATATCGCGCTTATGCTGGATACGTTTCATCTATCCATGGAAAACGAATCGCTTCCCAACGCCTTTGAGGTGGCGATGCCCCTGCTCAGGCATATCCACTTTCTCGACCGGCAGCGCAACCCGCCTTCAAATCAAAGCGAAGATTTTGATTTCATCGGGGTGCTGCAAATGCTTCAACGGCATAATTACCAACATTTCATTTCAATGCCCTTGCTGCAAGATGGCGACATCACGAAAACGGCCGACCGAATTGCAGCCCTGAGAACGGCTATAACGAATATTGAAAACACGGAGAAAGAAAATGACTGACATTTATTTTGACGACGATGTAGACCTGGGTGTATTGAAGGGCAAGACAATTGCGACGCTCGGTTATGGCAATCAGGGACGATCCCAGGCTCTGAACTTTCGTGATTTAGGACTCAACCTCGTCGTCGGCAACCGGGAGGACAGTTACCGGGACCAGGCCATTGCCGATGGCTTTGAACCGGTGTCGCTGCCCGAAGCGGCCGAACGAGGGGATGTCCTGCTCATGTTGGCCCCCGACGAAGTCCAGCCTGAAATTTACGAGCGAGATATTGCTCCAACCTTAACGGCAGGCAAGGCATTGGTTTTTGCCAGCGGCTTCAATATCTACTATGGCTTTATTCGGCCGCCGGAAACGGTGGATGTGGTCATGGTCGCGCCGGAAATGATCGGCGTCGGCGTCCGCGAAAACTTCCTGAACGGCAAAGGCTACGCTACCCTTGTTGGTGTCGAGCAGGACGCCACCGGCCAGGCACAGGAGATTGCCCTCGCCATTGCCAAAGCCAGCGGCTCCACGAAACTGGGCGCGATCATGTCCAGCTTTGAGGAGGAAACTCTCATTGATTTGATGTACGAACACTCCGGCGTCCTCTACCACATCCGCCGGGTCATCTCTGTTCTCATTGAGGCCGGGGTCAGTCCCGAAGCGGCCATCATCGGCTTTTACGCCTCTGGCGAAGAGGCGCGTCTGGCCCAGGCATACGCCGACATTGGCCTTTGGCACCAGCTTCCTCTCCAT
This sequence comes from Promineifilaceae bacterium (SeqCode), assembly GCA_049281335.1. Classification (GTDB taxonomy): domain Bacteria; phylum Chloroflexota; class Anaerolineae; order Promineifilales; family Promineifilaceae; genus JAKEFB01. Next base: position 187 of record JBAPRX010000695.1, on the reverse strand, counting down.
TCCAGCACCAGTCAATATGGTCAGGAAGTGACCTCTGAAATGCTGCCGGAAGAGGAGGCGGTGGAAATCGGCCGATTACAGCGAATTGTCCAAAATATCAAGGACGGTACCTTTGCCAAAGCGTGGAAGCTGGAGCAACAGACCGGTTTCCCAACCTGGCACCGCAAGCATCAGCAGAATATGGACC
>JBAPRX010000694.1:0-15720 GCA_049281335.1 Promineifilaceae bacterium (SeqCode) | reverse complement strand
ATGCAAGAGGCTGCAAACTGGGCGGGATTTGCCTGTCATTTTCTTGACCGCTCGCCGGCGCGAATTGGACGAGATCATCGGTCTGGAAATTGGCGCTGACGATTATATTACCAAGCCTTTTAGCGCGGACATTGTATTAGCCCACTTGCACGCTGTCTTGAGACGAGTGTCCAAACCGACCATCGAACCCCTGCCGGTTGAAAAACCGATAGCTGTCGGTCCCTTCGAACTGGATCCGATTGCCCATACTGCACAAAAGAACGATAGAAGCCTCGATCTTGCTCCACGCGAATTCGACCTTTTGCGCATGTTCATGTCACATCCCGACCGTGCTTTCACCAGCGACGAACTGGTCGAAGGGGTTTGGGGTGTGGAATTCGCCGGCGAGCCGCAGGTGCTCTACGTCCAAGTGCGGAGCCTGCGCATGAAGATTGAGGATGATCCATCTAACCCCAAACATATCCTGACTTTGCGCGGCGTCGGTTATAAGTTTACCACATGAAGAAATCACTTAGCATTAGAGTTTATCTGGGTCTCAGTCACGCTCTTTTGTTAGCTATTTCGCTCGGGGTAATTGGATTCATCTGGTCACAAAACGAATACCAGGTAATCACCGGGGAACTCCAGGGATTGATGCGCCAACGCATTTTCCTGCTGGCGGACATTGTCAGTCATGAAATCAGAGAACATGATACGTTCACTGTGGGCCGGGTCGAGTTTCCGGTGCTGGAACTGGATGAAGATCTTCTGGCTGTTTATTTTAATAATTCCGACGTCATGTATGAGCTGGTTCCTGGTACCGTCAGCCCCTCTCTTGGGGAGCTATTCCGGCGACTCAAAAGCGAGCATTCCGTTGACAATGATGGCTATGTTACCCTGATTCATTCAGAGTTTGAATCAACTAGTATATATGTATCTACGCCTGTGGTTGATGCTCAAAATCAAGTTATTGGCACAGTCTGTATGCTTATGCCGATTGGCTACCTGGATGCTTTCATCATGCGTCAACGCTTGGTTTTGATCGGGGCAATTGGCATCGTTATGCTGTTGGGTGTGGGGGTCAGTCTCATACTAAACCGCTTCTTCACCGACCAGTTTTCACGTGCCCAGAAATTGGCTGCGTCGGTTGCTAATGGAAACTATGAGATACGTATTCCTGAAGAAGGTCCGTCTGAACTGCGTGACCTGTCCCATTACCTGAATCAGATGGCGGATGAATTGCAAGAGGAGTTGAAAATGCGCCAGACTCTGCTGGCCAATGTGGTCCACGAGCTAGCCCGGCCGTTAGCTGGATTGCAGTTGGGTATTGAGAGTCTGCGCAAAGGTGCAATCCAGGACTCTGAATTGGCCGACGACATGCTGGTGAATATGGGGCAGACTATCCGCCGCCTTGAAGATTTAATCGATGACATTACGTTAGCCGCCCGGCCCGAGCGTAATCCGATCCAACTGCAGTGCATGGCGCTATCCGTCGAACCGTTTCTAAGGGGAGTGGCCACGCGCTACTGGTCGCGGGCCAATTCACGGGAACTCAAGCTCGACGTCCGAGTTGAAGCGGATTTACCCCCGGTATTGGCGGACGAAAAACGCCTCAACCAGATTATCGGTAACCTGATGGATAACGCCATTAAGTTTACGCCCCCCGGCATGACCATTCATTTATCCGCTGAGCGGGCTGGCGATGCTAAAATCTCTTTTCAGGTACATGATGGTGGCCAGGGCATCTCGGTCAAGGAAACCAACCGCCTCTTTGAGCCTTTTTACCAGGGGGACGTTGGCCGACGTGTCAAACAGGGTATGGGTTTGGGCCTGCCCATAGCCCGTCAACTGGCCCTGGCTCACGGCGGGAGCCTGACCCTGGAAAATGACCCCGAAGGCGGCACCCTGGCGACGCTGATCTTGCCCACGGCCGATGCTTAATTCGTCCGAAGGTAAGCAGTAAGCTCCATTAAGGTAGAGTAACGAACCATCCCCTATACTTAAAATATAAACCATTTAGTTTAGATGGTTATCCTCTGATGCAGCGATTTACTCTTTTCCACGATGGCAGTAACCAGGGATGGCAGGTTGTCTACCTGGCTTACCACGTTGCTGCTCGACTGGGCGCTTCTCTGTTGGTATTGCTGGTCGACCCAACCATTGACAACGAAATGATTGCCCAGAGAGCCGCCCAGGTCGAAGTGGGGGGACGGGCTGCCGGACTGGCTATACGGAGCCGCTTAATAACAGATTTCACAGTGGAGATGGTGGCCAAACATGCGTCTGGCAGTGCTGGTCTTTTCGTGCCCGGCCGACTTATTCAAGTTGAGAAAAGCGCGGACCAACTTCTAGAGGCTTTGTCATGCCCTTTATGGATTGTGTCCGAGGATTCAGAGATCCATAAGATGGCACTGCTGGTTAATGATGTGGTCGCAGAGAAAGGCCTCATCGATTACACAACCAGCCTGTCAAATCGTTTGCAGGAGCCGCTAATCGGGCTTGTCCAGGAAGATAAGTTGGCCACCGCACGTGCCTACGACGTCACTCTCCCCTGGTGGCCACTCCCTGATTTCTCATCGGATCAGATTGACGCTCTACTCAACCAGCTCGGGTACAACATTCTGTTCCTCCCGATTTCCGAAATTAACCTGGTATTTGACCTGTCTATTAATTGTGTCGTATATCCTGCTTAACTTGAGATTAAGTCAATAGATGACTGTTATAAGGACAGGAGGTGGTCATATTTGCAATAATATCAATGTAGGATGAAATCACTATGTTACAAATAGTTACCTAAAAAGGAGAAAAAGAATGAAATTCCGAACTCGGCTTACCTTCCTCATACTGGCTTGTCTGTTTGTTACTGTACTGGCCGCCTGTAGCTCGAAATCGATAGACGTTGCCTTGACTACGTATAATATCACTCCAGATACGAACTCGGCCAATGCGGGTGAGGTTACCTTCCACATTCACAATGATGCGACTGATGAAACACACGAATTCGTTGTCTTCAAAACTGATTTGCCTGAGGACCAGTTACCCCTCACTGAAGAAGGAATCGTGGATGAAGAGGCCGACAGTATCACCTTGATTGACGAAGCCGAAGATATTGAACCGGGCACGAGCACGGATCTGACCGTAAATCTCACCGCAGGCAATTACGTGCTGGTCTGTAACATTGATTCAGATGAGATGCACTACCAACATGGGATGCACACTTCTTTCACAGTGAAGTGAACAATTGCCTATTAACCGGTTTTTTGTCTATTTAAAGGGTCCCTCTTTAAGTAATTTACAGAAAATCTTCTAATAACGGAACGGAAAGTGTGGCATGGAACTCGAATCCAGGCGCATTGTCCATACAGCCTGCACTGAGCGGCTCGACTGAGCTCGCCGAAGTCCCGTCGGAAGTGACCGTTACCCTTAAACTAACCGATGAATGGATGGTCCAGGAGTTACGTGAAGCGACACTCCAAGATAACCGGCCGAAAAATCCCATTCGCAACGACGACGACAAATTCGGCACGAAATTCTCGGCTGTTGCCAAGAGCACTGGTATCGAGAAATACCATCCTTTCCAGGTGCCGAAGGCAAATGTTTATCGTGAACGACTGAGTGGCATAATGAAACTGGAGTGCATTGGCAAAAACAATGTGATCGCTAGGCCTATGCTCAATAGCATGCCATAGCTGCGCTTATGCAGCAGCTTGCTAATTCAGGTTCATAAGAATACTTTCCCCCTCATTCCGATCGATTACTGTTGGTTTGTAGTCGGCCAATGGAAGATTAAGAGCGATCCTAAAACCAGCAGATTGACCACCAGGGCCGACACGACAGGCGAATTAACCGGTCTGGCCCAGAATAAAAGCAGTCCAACGGCCGAAATTACCGAGGCGGCAGCAGCAAGCGGCCGCCACAATTCACTCTCTCCAAAAATACCAACAGCTGCGCCAATGAACCCGACGATAACCACCAACCAGATCAAACTCCCCAGTCCCTTTGCTGGCCAGCCGTCACCGAGGAGCCAGGAGTGGGTTGATTGCCCCATTCGGCCGTACTTAACAGTGGAACCAGAAATAAAACATGGCCAATACCATGAGCGCCCAGGACGAGCGCCAAAATTATACGCTGCCAACCAGCCATTAATTTTTTCCCTCTTGAAATGGTCCAAAGGCGCCAGGCACTTTACCCAAAACACAAGCATATACCTGGCGCCACTCACCTGAATGGTTGTTTTAATTGTTTGAATAAGTCTCCACTCTCTCACGAATCTCCAGCAGCATCTTGCGTTCCATAATGAACTGGACGGGATAGGTTAGCTTAATGGGCAACTGCGGTTCTATTGCCATTCGAGACCGCAGCAGCAGCCGCGTTGAACTGTCGGCCTGAGGTTCCAGAACAAACTGCCAGGTGTCAATACAGGCATCATCTGGTTTGTTCTCCATCCCGAAGCAGAGCAGAACGGCCGAATTCTCCTTCAACGCCTTCACCCACAGACCAGGACCGGGATTCAACACATAATCCTTTGGCGTAAAGCGCCAGAAATCGCCCACCGCTGCCTGCTGATATTCTGGGACGATGGTATCAACGGTATGGACGTTCAACCCAAACAAATTTTCCAACCTGTCATAACTGTACATCCCACCCCGATCCACCCCTATCTGGAGCAGCCAGGGATAAATTGCCTCCGGCCCGGCCTGAATGGTTATCCCTTTCGTTGTCTGTATCATAGCCGCCGGAACCAGCTCGTCACCCGGCAGCGCCTTTTCCTGCTCCTCTTTCGTCGCACCCCAGGTACTCATCCAGGGCCAGACCAGTGTCAGGTACAGCAGCGTTATCACAATCACCCCCGCCAGATTGACCAGCATTGCCCGCAAAAAGCGGTGCGGTCGCTTCCGGGATTCCGCCGCCGGGAGTGAAACAGTGTGCGTCGTCATAATAGTCTCCTTCGTAAACTAGTTTCCGGAACTTGTTTGGTAAATCAATCCGCGATTTGCCAAGCTCGTGATGAGCCTGGTCGAATTCTCGCGCCCCAATTTGTTTTCATGGCAAAAGGCGCTTGGTTTCTGAAAATAATCCACACTGGAATCAAACAATAAACAGCCAGGCTGCATACGGAACCAGGGCCAACAAAGCCAGGGCTGGATGGCCTCGCCTGCCGGCGTTTTGACTGTCCCACCGAAACAGGAACCAGGCCAAACAGAAGGCTGTTGCCCCGCCCATGAACAGCGTTAAAATCGCACCCCAGGGTGAAAAATCGGCCGTTCCGCCCATTGCCAGCCCATTCAAAGCATTCATGGCATAAGTCGAAGGCAGCAGCAGCGCCACCTTCGCGGCCGCGCCCGGCAGCATATCAAAGGGGATCATAACGCCGCCAATAATCATGGAAGGCAGAAAAATGACCTGGGAAAAGAGGACGGTCAGCCGTGTATTAGGGGAAACCACACCGATGAGAACCCCCAATCCCGAACAGGCCACCGCCATCCCCAGTACCACCAGCACAAACAGGCCGTAATTTTGGGGCGCAGGCGCATCAAAGAAAATGGGGGCAGTGATAGCAATGATGAAGGCCACAATCAGGATGTGGAGAATCGTGGAAAGAACCGGAATAATCAAAATAGAAACCGCCGGAACGCCGTTAATCTTATAACTACGGAAAATCCCCGCCTCACGAGCGTTGACCAACGGGTCCGGCATCCCCAACAAGGTAGAAGCCAGAATACCGAACGTCACCATCGCCGGGATGATAATCGGCTTAAAGAGGGGATTAATGCCCGGCATAATCAGGCTCATCATCAAGTACAGCCCCAACGGGAAAAGATAATTCATCAGTAGCAAATTCTTATTGCGAATACCGGCGCGAAATTCAAAAGTAAAATGGCTGGTAAAGGCGTTCATTTTCTCCCTCCATTTGTCAATTCCAGAAAACGGTCTTCCAATGAAGGTCGTTCAACCCGTAAGTCAATAAGCATGTCCCCTTCGTCTTGAACCACATCAATTAATGCTGCCACTGTCGACCCAATATCAACGCTGAAGTAAATGGCATATTGATCTTTGACCAGATACTGGTTCACGGCCGGAATGGGATGGTGATTGGATAGCAGCACCCCTTTCCTGGTATTAACCGACACTTTGGTTAAATCGGCCCCTGTGGCTGTAATGGCCATCGGGCTGTCAATAGCCACCACCTTGCCATTTAACAAAATGGCAACCCTGTCCGAGAGTTCTTCCGCCTCGGCCATATCATGAGTCGCCAGAATAATCGTCATGCCCTTTTCCCGGTGTTCGCGCATGAGATTGTGGAGTTCTACTCGCGAGGATACATCCAGGCCGGCCGTTGGCTCATCCAGAAATAGAACCGGCGGTTCGTGGGCAACAGCCAGGGTCAGCGCCAGCCGCCGCTGCAAGCCGGTAGACATCTCCTGAAATTCAACCCGCCGTTTGTCCTGCAAGCCCAACCGATCCAATAAATCAAAACGAGGCGCAATGTCATGATAGGCGCAAAAGAGTTCCATGACCTCATCGGCCGTAATGGTGGCCGGCAGACCGGCCGACTGCAACTGGACGCCTATCAGATTACGAAGCTTATGCGGTTCGGCCGTCGGATCAACACCCGCCACCCGCAAACGGCCGCTGCTGGACGGTCGTAATCCCTCCAGGCATTCCAGGGTGCTGGTTTTACCAGCCCCGTTCGGCCCTAATAGACCGAATATCTCACCCTTGTCAACCTGAAAGCTAATATCATCAACCGCGACAAAATCACCATAATGTTTGCTAAAATTATCAACCTCAATCATCCAATCCGTCATCATTCATACTCCTAATGCTGGTTCTCCCCGCAGATCGGCGCTCTTATGGAACAGCGGTTTCATTCCAAAAAGAACCCGCAGCAGGTTAACGCGCCGGATAATAAACTCGTAGAGCATCACAATTATCGTCAGCGAAACGGCCGAATGGAACAGAAAAACCAGAAAAATGGCAATCACCCGCAGCCAGTCCAGTTCATACCGCCGTTGAGAGCTGGTAATTTGTTGGTTCATTTTCCTTCTCTCGGAAAGCCTGGCCTCTCGGAAGCCAGGCTTTTTAGCTCATATCAATATCAATCGTTTCGCTGTATCCCCAGCCGTTTTGACGGCGAAGATGGAGCCGGTAGGGACTAATTTTTAACAGGCGACTCCACTGTGCTTCCGGCCGTTTGAGTAGCGCCAGTTCGGGCGCCCGTCCAGACCGGTTCATTATTTTTTCCGGCGGTTTATCCAATAATTCGGCGGTTCCCCGAAGCTGCCAGTCTGTAGTCGTCACGACCACTTCGGCGTTGCTTTGCAAGTTCAAAAGGTGGTCGGATGTTGCCGGCAGCAAGATGTAGAGTACCATCCCCGCTGATTCACACGGCAGGGAAGTGGCCTGGAGTTCGGCCGCACCATATGTAGATAACGTCATGTGGTGGGTCGAACTCAAAATATCAACAACCCGCTGGCGTAAATGGTCAAGCATATTGCACCTTCTAATTCTGCTTTCGGTTAAAAAATGGCTGACGCTGTTGACCAGACCAGTTTTTAACCAAAACCGGTGAGCGCCAGGCACTTTATCAACATCATAAATCGCTCTGAACCCTATAGCGTCTATCTTTGGTTATATTCGGGGTTATACTGTTACGAGAGAAGGTCAAGTTCCCGGGCGCGGGCTGCCGCTTCGGTCCGGTTGCGGGCCTGTAATTTACCCAGTATATGATTGAGGTGGCCTTTCACAGTTCCCAGGCTGATGAACAACTGGTCGGCAATTGCCTGGTTTGCCGCTCCCTCCGCCACGAGGTTCAAAATTTCCAGCTCCCGTTCAGTCAGGGGGTCGGCTAACTGGGCTGACGGTTCGGCCATCTGGGCCAATAAATGGGCTGCGTATGGGCTGGTAGGCGCAATCTGACCTAACAACAGCGCCAACGGCCGTCCTTCATTCAGGAAAATTCGGCCGTACTGCTCCGGTTCAGCCAGCGCCAAAGCCCGGTTCAGGCAGGCCAGCGCCCGATCCGATTGGTGGTTTCGAGCCAGGGCCAGGGCCTGAAGCAGACAAATTTCAATCAGTGAGCCATTCCTCCCGGCCAGTTCAGCCATAGGCAGCAGCCGGGCCAACAGCGCCAACGCCTCGCCGATCCGTCCCTCGGCCAGGTAAATTCGGGCCAGCGTCAGCAGTCCCCTTTCGTTACGAAAACTGGCTGCCGATTCTGGGCCTATTTCCAGATTTTCCAAGGTCCAATACGCTTCCAACAGCATCCCCTGGGCCAGGTAATGGCGGGCAGTGACCATTGCCAGGAGCCGGTTTTCGGCCGTCAGATTAAAACGCTGCACCAGTTGGTCGGCCAATTTCAATTGGTCAGACGCCCTTGCCCGGTCGCCGTAGGCCAGCGCCGTTCGGGCTAGCATCAGATAAGCCTGGAGCACCACCCGGGGCTGGCCGCTAGGCCAGATTTCAGGCAGAGCAGCCGTTATCACCTGTTCGGCCGACTCTAAATCATTTCGCTCATAGGCCAGCATCCCCCACCCAACAGCGGCATTGCTGCACAAAGCCAGCCAGTCGCCCTCGTCTCGCTCAGCCAGCATCTCCAACCGCTGCAAACATTCGGCTGCCTGCCGCAAACGACCCTGGGCCAGACAGGCCTCGAACTTGTGCCACCAACCAGCAAAGGCCAGGTATATATCGTCGGCCCGTTCGCTGGCCAGGGCCGACTTGTGCAGGGTGTTCATGGCCGACGCCGCCTCCCCTTCCGCCAGTTGGGCCAACCCTAAACCGATCATCGCCACCTGTCGCCACAGAACCTCATCCTGGGGTAGATGCTCCAATGCTGTCTCCATCCAGGCGATAGTATTGGCCGCTTCCTGCTGGTGGGCAGCCATTGCTCCCTGAATCGCTGCCCAACGGCCGTGATATCGCTGCTTGTCCGGCGAATCCGGTTTCAGCGCCGCCAACTGCTGTCCAGCCTGGTGCACCTGGCGTGAAGCCTCCGCCCAGCGGTCTTGTAGAAAGAGGAGCCAGGCGTGCAGCAGCCTCAACGATAGTCGTTCGGAGAGCAGTGTCTCCGGCAGCGTCTCCAGCCAGCCTAAGAGGGTGCTCAACTGGCCCTGGGTCAGGAACTGGTTAGCCGTTTTTTCAATAATGTTGGCCGCCGTTTCCGGGTCGTCCGCTGCCAGGGCATGGTGAATGCCCTGTTCGGAAAAGCCATTGGCCGCATACCACATTCCTGCCCGACGGTGCAGCTCCGGAATCAAAGCCGGCTGGCTTTCCACCAGTCGGGCCTTGAGGGTTTCTGCAAAAAGGGGGTGGTAGCGAAACCACTGGCTGCTCCCATCCAGCGGCCTCAGAAACAGATTGTTTTCGGCCAGATATTCAAGAATCGGCTGGGATCGTAAAGGCAAATTTGGGGACGCCTCTAAATGATTATCTTCAATTTTCCAGGAATCAATGCCGGTTACGGCGTTGCACAACGGCGCAGACAGCCGTTCCAGCAGCGTTGTTTGCAGCAGAAATTCCTGTACCAACGGCGGTTGGCGTTGGAAAACCTCCTCCACCAGGTACGTGAAAATATGGCGGTTGGTGCCATTGAATGTGGCCACAAAGTCGGCCGTATCGGCCGGGTTCAGCCCACGCAGGGAAAGGGCCGCCAACTGCATGCCCGCCGGCCAGCCCTCTGTTCGTTCGACCAGCGTCTCCAACGCCGCTGCCGGTAAGGGCTGACTCAGAACCCGCTGGAAGAAAAGGCTGCTCTCTTCGGCTGTAAAACTCAAGTCCACCGCCCGAATCTCATTCAGTTCGCAGCGCACCCGCCAGTTAGACAGACTCAGGGGCGGATCGCTGCGCCCGGCGATAATCAGGTGCAGCTGAGGCGGGGTGTGTTCCAACAAAAAAGCCAGGGCGGTATGGATTACTGGGTTACTGATGAGGTGATAATCATCCAGGAACAGCCCCACCCGGCTCTCAAGCTGGCTGAGGTCGTTAATCAGGAGCGTCAGCAATGTTTCTGTCTGCACCGGTTGGGAAGATTGGAACCGGTGCAGGACCGATTGGCCGACCCGACCGTCCACCCTCTGGAGCGCTGCCACCAGGTAGCGCCAGAAACGGCTGGGGTCGTTGTCATGCCCATCCACTGACAGCCATGCTACCCCGGCCAACGCACCGCTGCCGCCAGCCGGTTCCGTTTCCCGTTCCTCAATCAGCTTTTCTATCCAGGCCGCCAGCAAACTGGTCTTTCCAAAACCGGCCGGAGCAGAAAGGAGCGTAAAACGGCCGTTTAAGCCATTATTCAGCTGTTCAATGAGGCGAGGACGGGAGATGAATTCGGAATGAACCTTCGGCAAATACAACTTGGTCGTTAGAAGCAGATCAGCCACGCAGCCCCTTATCAAGGACAAATAATCTACAAAGTCGCCGGACTCTAGCCAGCTCCACAATCTAAATAACCCACCTGTTAGTCTATGAAAAAAACGCCCGCACAACAGTGAAGAAAATCACCTTTTCCAGGTGATAGAACACAACAAAATAATCCTCCCTACCAAACATATAACCCAACCCCTAACTTTTGATAGAGGTAGCTGCTTGCCCCTTGCCTTATCATACTTAAAGCACGGTTCAGTGAAGCGTGTCTCTCACTTAGCTTGGAGGAATGATGAAAAAAGAAGCCATATTAACCCTTGATACGACAATCGAACAAAAGCCGTCACCGTCGGTCGTCTCGGCCGTTTTGGGAGACGGCCGAATCCTTGTCCTCCTGGCCTGGAGTACAACCATCCTCATCAGCACTGTACCCGATATCATCCTGAATGAGCTGAGTGGGGCTGTTCCCTCGTGGCTGGTTCCGGTCAAAATGGGCTTATTAATTGCCATGACCCTCACCGCCCTGGCCTGGAAACCACTCCGGCCCTTGCGACACTATTTTATCGTCATGTTCGCCTTTTTCGGCCTTTTTGAATTCAGCCATCGCCTTGACTTTACCCTGCCCTTCTTGCAAAAGCTGTTCGGCGCTACCGTTTTTGACGCCCGGATGCAGGCCGAACAGACCGGCAAACTGGCGGTCACCCTGGCGATGATCGCCTTCTTGCTCATCCTGGGTTACAAACGCAGGCACTTTTTCCTAACCCTGGGCAACCTGCATGCCCCAATCAAACCTGTACCCCTCATGGGTTTCCCCAAGGCTGACCCCTGGCCGAGCTTCGGCTTGCAGTGGGGTTTCTACATTGCAGCCGCCCTGGCCGTTATCCAATACTTCGCCATCCGGCCAGACGGCGAGTTGATGCTCGAAGTCCTGCCAATTCTTCCTTCCATCCTCTTCTACGCTGCCCTGAATGCCTTCAATGAAGAATTTACCTACCGCGCCCCGATGCTGGCTACCCTGGAGCCGGTCACCGGCAGCAGCCATGCGCTGTGGCTCTCGGCTTACTTCTTTGGCATCGCCCACTATTTCGGCACCCCTGGCGGCATTCTGGGCGGGGTTCTCTCCATCTTCATGGGTTGGATTCTGGGCAAGGGTATGATCGAAACGCGTGGTTTCTTCTGGACCTGGTGGATCCATTTCCTGAGCGACGTCGCCATCTTCACCTTCCTGGCGGCCGCTTTACTCAAATAAAACGACCCGCCAGCTTCGACTTGACCACCAGGACGTTTTGCTGGAATATGCCATAAATTATTTAAACCTATACCCTCACCTATAACTTAAGATAGAGAACGGCCGTCAAGCCTGGTTATATCCTATACATTGAAGATTATTATTTCAGAATGGTCGATGCGGGCCTGGGAACCAATGATGATCGCAGCCCGGATGTTTTCATCCTGCCTGGCCAAGCTTGTAATTTTTTTTCAATAAGCAGGTTGTATCCTTGCATCGTTTATCCTCATCGTAACAATCAGGCTACCAGACATTCGTCTGGCGTCTCTCAGGTTTATTCCGACACCAGTAACAGCCCTTGTACAACTCGGTAAAACCCAGACTGGTATACAAGGCATTGGCGGGAATCATATCGCCCGTTTCCACAATCACATCAACCGCCCCTCGCGCCTTCAACCGTCGCAGCCCCTCCACCATCAATGCCTTTGCCAGCCCTTTCTGCCGGTGGTCAGGGTGAGTGCAAACCGGTTCAAAGATACCCCGCCGGTTAGTGCCCTCATAGGGAATCCCGACATACGCCGCAAAACGGCCGTCTTCAGCCACCGCCACCAAATCCAGTTCCCGGACAAAGCAGGTCGCGTTTCGGGTAAACTGCTGGTATTCCAGCCCAGTGTGAAAGGTGCGGTTAAAAGCCGCATTCAGCAGATCGGCAATCTGCTGGGCATCACGGCCGACATCAGGATTTGTTGCCCGAAGTGTATAACCGTTCGCTAATTGTGTAGTGGTCAATGACTGCTGGCCAACGCGAATATGATAGCAGCCCCCGCTTTCGTCCGTCTTGCAGTAGCCACGTTCTTGTAAAATTCGCCTGCGGTGGATGTCATAGTCGTAGACAAAGAAATGAAGACGGCCGTTTTCCGCCAGAGTTTGCTCGGCCCAATTAATCATTTCCGTTTCCAGCCAGCGATAATCAGGATGGACTTGGAGGGCGGCATGGCTTTGGTCTTCAGGGTGAACTAGGCCGACCGGCTGTCCGGCGGCAGTTTCCCACAGCCAACTGTTCCGGTTCCAGTCTGGATTACCAGCTGCGGCGGGGTTGTACCAGCGGCAGCCCTCCCAACGCCGGATATTCCAGTTAAAGCCGGGCGGCGTCAGGGCTGTGCTTTCCAGCAGCAAAAGCCGGACTCGCTCGAAATCTGCTTCCTGAATGGGGCGAACAGTCACTATTTCTTGTTCAATGTGCGGTATCGGTTCTGTTTTCTGGTTCATAATCACCGGCACTGTGACATAAAACGGCCGTCCCTTCCTCTAACTTAAGTTACATTCCCAAAACTATAACCCCAACTCTATCCAAAGATAGAGGACAAAATGATCCTTTGCTCTTACTCTGAAATAAAACCGGGGTTCTTCTTCTCTGGGAATAACCCAGCGAGATAGTCGAAAGCTCCGCTTTTTAGAGGTCTACCAATGAATGAAAAACAAGAAAGCACCATGAGCATCATCGCCGCCATCCTTGTCCTTTTTACGGCTCTGCTCTCCCCACTGGTCGCGGCCCTGTCGGCCGTCATGGGATTGTTAGGCTTTGCTATCGTTTCGGCTGGGAAAGGGATCTCCATTCTGCTCTGGAAAATAGTGGGGCTGCGCTTTCGCCTGCTTCATCCTACACCCCGCCTCTGGCTGATTTCCAGACGGCCGATCCAGCCATTAACCTTTCACACTTGCAAATAATTCGCTTCTTATTTGATGGAACCATTGCAGGGGCTATTTACCTGAATGAAATCGGCTTTTCCGGCTAAAAGTGGTGATACGAACTATTTTTTCCGGACGCGAGTCAAAAAAAACTCTAAAGTAGGAGATAATAATGTTTACAACAAAGCTTTACAGTATTACTTTGCGGCTGATAATCAGCTTGCTTGTCTTTTCTATCCTGCTTTCGGCTTGTTCGACGGGCGATTCATCGACACCCGACCCAACAGCGACTTCAGCGCCGCCAGTCACGGCGGAACCAACGGCAATCGTTCCAGAGGGGACGGCCGTTCCTGCCACCAGTGGTTTACCCGAAGTATCTTTGGATACTGGTAATATCGCCACCAACTTTCAGACCGAGGTAGTTGCCTCCCAAACGAACAGCAGTGATGTTCCCTTCTGGGAAGTATTACCTGAGTATCTGCTGGTAACCTTGCAGGGTTATCCTATTAGCGACCATCTCATGATGTCACAGATTTTCATCTATCCGGTGCAGGAACTAGAGGAAGTCAACGACGGTGCCGGTCAGATTGTTGCCTCCTTGCAAACCTTGATCCAGTCACCCCAGGAAATCGCCAACATGCCTTTCTTGCCCCTGTTCAATGCCGCTCAGGTGATACATGCGCAGATTCAATACCTGGATTTCAAGAATGGTCAAGGAGTGCGTTACCTGACCGAGTTTGATCAAGGATTCGTACCGATCAACAACCACGAACTGATTTACACTTACCAGGGATTGACCAGTGATGGGAAATATTATGTGGCTGTCGTACTGCCGGTCAACCATCCTAGTCTCCCGGCAAATGAAACCGTCACGGGAAATGAACCAGATGAATTCACCAGCGATTTCCCGACCTATCTGGAAAATGTAGTTAATAGCTTGAATCCACAAGCCGCAAACACCTTTACCCCGGATTTAACTCAGTTGGACGACATGATAAACTCTTTACAGATTAAGTAATCCGGACCAACATCAGTACACGATGCTGGTGCAATAAAGTGCTCGGCTGAACTGGGGTTCCCCCTAACATATACAAGCACAGGGATACGCGGCTTACGGTTTTTCGGTATTTAGTTTGGTAGAAATTTATGAATGCGCCAGGTAGTCAGTACAGCTTCTATTTCTTTATGCTTCGGATCGGATGTGGTGTTGGGTTGAAACGGCCGTTCCTCAACCCACTCCACCGACAAATTTATTTTCTTAATAAGAATCTCCCCTTTCCATAAAGACAACACACCTGCGCCTGGAGAGACCTCCAGCCCTGTCGCTCCAGTCTTGAATTTTGATGAAAAAGCTCTCGAATTACTCGAGGGCTTTTTCAGTTTGGGGCGATGCGCCCAAAGCGGGAGCGATGGGGGGTCGAACCCGCGATGAAAAACACGAGATTAAGGAGAAAAACACTGCCCATCCAAATCGATCAACATCGTACAATACTGCATCTGATACTGTCCCTCTCCGGCCATTGTTGAGGGGACAAAATACGGATACCAGACTGTGCCAACAACCAGAGAGGGTGTTACAAGTTTGGTTAGATATTTAATTTGTTTTTGATGCGATTGATGGTAGTTTTGCAGGCGTTAATGATGGTCGTGAACATGACGTGATTTTCTCTCATTCAAAGCCATTAAGATGAACGGAAGGATAGGGGCTTTGACGAAATCTGGTATATTCTTAGTTTGAAAGATCGGTGTCAAGTTTCCCCACAACCATAATTCCTTTCCACTTCGACGGAATACTCCCTCAACGTACTAATCGTCGAGTTTGACCGACACAGATGTCTAGATCGATCGACATACAAATATGGCTGATTTTGATAAGCTGATAAAGGTGGCAAATAGCCTTCCCAAACTTAATAAAAGCGTTAGCCATAATCAATGATGCAATCTACATTGAAATAACTGCTAAATCCAGGAGAACATCCTCATGCAGAAGCGAAACCGATTTCATTTCCTTATCATTTTTATTTCAATTGGTATCATATTAGCTGGGATTCCCCGATTTGTTATGGCTAATGAACCAGACGCCGCAGATTTACAAAAAGTTTGGGAAAAAGTCCGTGAATCAGGCGCGTACCATTTCAGTGCCGATCTCAACCAGGCAGTCGGTTCACAATCGGAAAACGAGGGGGCTCGCGTTCACCTCGAAGGTGAGGCTGACCTGACGGCCGATTCCCTCGAATTGACACTATGGAAAGGCGGCGGCAGCGTCCTCCTGCCGGAAACGGGAACGCAAATCAAGGTTGCCGACGGCGTAGCCTATGCTCGTCAGGGAACCGGCGAATGGGAGCCTATTGATGATTTTTCAGGTCTGTTCGCGCCCGGCGGTGACTTCCTGGCCTACCTTTCGGCCGCAGACAACGTTGTCAGCTATGCACCCGAAATAAAAACGACCCCGCTCGGCGAAA
>JBAPRX010000693.1:0-1687 GCA_049281335.1 Promineifilaceae bacterium (SeqCode) | reverse complement strand
CCAACTCCCGGACGTGGATCCCCTATAAAAGCCAGAGCTTTTCCCGCACTGACTCGTTCGACGCTTAGGTGTGCTGGATTCGTAACGACCTGAACTAACCGCTCCTGCACTGCACTCCGCTTTGCTTCCTGCTGCTCCGGTTCCTCACTCTCAAGTTGAGACGCGGCGGTTCGGATTATAAGCTCATCGCCGCTCAGAAATTGGTCGATAAAGTCAGCCGGAATCTCTATCGGCGGCGCTTCGGCCGTTTCACTCTCCACCGCCCCTGCCAGCCGCACATATGCTTCTAACTGAGCCAGATCCAGTCCCGCAAAGCGAGCCAACATTCGTCCTTCCCCGGCTTCGCCCACAGGTGGATAAGTCAACATTTGAGCCAAGAGAGCATACTGTACCCGGTTCTCTAGATAATCAAACAACAATGGTTTACGGCCGTTCTGCTCTCTCGGTATAGTTTCGGCGTCTGTTTCCATTTCCGCTGGGGCTTTTGGCGCGGAGCGAGATGGGCGGCGGCCTGTCAACATCTCCACGTCACTGATGCGGTCACGATCGTAGCTTTCTTCCAAAATCTGGATTGCCAGCGGATGACGTCGCCACAACTGGTAAAGACGCGGGTACTGGGTTTGAATTAATACTGTCTTGGCAAGCAGCGGGTCGGCAATCTGATGGCTCTCAGGGCCAAAACGGGTGTCGGCAATAGTCCGTAAGAGGTTGAAAATATTCAAAACCCGCTTTACCTGGCGCGGGTTGGGGATAACTCCTTGGGCGATTACCTGACGGGTATGTTCATTCATCCCACCAGCCAGTTTACCAATAAATTTGTCCAGGTCATCGGTCACCAGAGAGGGCAGGTGGAAGGGAATCTGAATAATTTTTTGGAGGTAGCTGTCACCGCTTATGGGAAGTTCATTTTGGTCGTTGGGGGTTTGGTGAAAATGAGCGCCATAATGAGCTTTGATGCCCTCTTGGACAATATCCTTGTCCATCCCCAATACAAAAACCACCCCCGGCGCTTCCAGAAACAGCTTAATCGCCTCAATCACCTCAATCGCCTTCTCCGGCAAACAACGGTCCAGATCATCCACAAAAACAATGAGGCGGCCCCCTTCAATTAATTTCACTGCTTTTTGGAACGTTGTCTCGAATTCCTCCATATGTTTTAACTGACGGCGGTTATACTTTTTCGCTTCCTTACTGATGGCATTAACAGCCTTTTGAATATCATCAACCGGCGTGTCGTTTCCTCCCAATACATTTTTAATTTGCTGATAGAAGCCTGCTGTACTAAGGAAAGCGGCCGTTTCTGCACTCGCTTTACCAACGCCACCTAAAAACTGTAACAATTTAATATTTCGCGGCCCGATCTCCTCCCAATCCACCGCTTGATAAACGCTCTCTTCTAATTGATTCAATAATCGAACCAGATCCTTCTGTTCATCTGATTGCTTTTCTTCATCCAGAATTTCCCTATCCTCGCGTGACCCATCGCCAGTCTCACGTGGATAAAGGGCATCAATAACCCGAAGAAGGAGCGCCCGCCAGAGAGCATCTTGTTGGTCATATTTCCAGGCAGTAAACCAAACCGTTCTGAAAGCATACTTCTTGTCTGACTCAACCTCATCCCGCAGCATCCGCATCAGGCTCGTCTTCCCACTGCCCCACGTCCCAAAGACACCGACCGTCAAGGGCG
>JBAPRX010000692.1:0-1692 GCA_049281335.1 Promineifilaceae bacterium (SeqCode) | reverse complement strand
CCACGGTTCATTCTGGATAGTAACACTGCCCAAATCGTTTATATGTTCGCCGCGGACGGACAATGCGCCACCATCCCAGTTCACCAGTTGCCCCAGGTTCACGAACCATCGGAGGGAACGCATTTTACCAGTCTATGCCCTCTCCCTGGTACAGCAGAAATTGCAGCGGTTGTTAGCATCCCCGCCAACGCCGAATATGGGTATCTCTTCCTGGCAACCAGAGCTGCCGAAGTCAAACGGCTGCGCCTGGAAGACGTTCCCGGCATGAGTGCCAACACCTTCAGCGTGATGAACGTCGAAAAAGACGATAAACTAGGTTGGGTCATGTACACAAGCGGGGAGAACGAGATAATTCTGGTCACTGCCCAGGGGCAGGCCATCCGCTTTAGTGAAAATGATGTACGCCCAACTGGACTTCCAGCCGGAGGTATGCGTGGCATCAAACTCGCCGGGTCAAAAGACCGCGTGATTGGTGCAATAGTCGCCGTCGAAAATCAGTACGTCTGGACAATTACAGATGATGCGATTGCAAAGATTTCACCCGTCAGCGAATATCCGTCACAGGGACGCGCAGGTAGTGGTGTAATTGCGATGCGTCTGCCAAAGGGCGCTGATGAATTGGCCGCAGCCACGATTGGACGCCTTGACGACAACATTGTCGTCCTCACAGACAAGAACAAGCCGCTTTATATGCGACTGGGCCGTGCAGTGCAAGTTCCGCGCGGTAGATTAGGGGGTGATATTATTCTCAATCTTCGGGCCAACGAAAAGGTACAGGCTGTCATCAACTACCAGGCACAGGTTGTAATGCCAGATGTGGAACAAGAATAAGGAGACTCAATTCGTCTGATATATCTCTCCCTTAGTTTGAGAAAACACTCAGCGGAGTTATTTCAGCATAGTTATTTCTGACCGGATGTGCCCAATCAGTTCTTGTGTTTCCTTAGAAGGACCCACACCTACCAAATTTGTCTCCAGTGCTGATACCAACTGCTGGTAAACTCCTTCAGCGTCGTCATACATCTGTTTGGAAGCATACAACCGCATGACATTCCGCGCGATGTCTTCCCGTTGAGGGTTCGTTACCGAAGCACGCAAATACAATCCAAGTGCATCTTCTTTCTCCGAAGAACTCTCAGTAACCCGCGCAAGGAGAGCTAAACCCTCGCCATAGGTGGAGAAAAGTTGCTCTCGACGTTTTTCTGCCCATGACATAGGAATAGAGGTCAAAAAATCGTTTTTGTACAGTGATATGGCACTCGATAACAAATCCAGAGCTCTTTCATCGGAAGCGACTGCGCTGTCCATCACATGCTGGGAAAAAATCTCGACATCGTAGCGGAGTTGTATGTCTGGGGAAATGTGATAAAAACCCGACCAATATTTGGTCAGGTCGAAACCCAATACTTCACTAATTTTCCGTTTTGTGACATGGAAGACATTGGTCGCTTCTCGAACCGTAAGGTTGGGCCAAAAGGTTTCAAAAATCTCATTGCGGCGACTCATACCGCGATCCACTAGATAAAAGAATAATGCGCGCGGAAGAGTGCCATCCCAATTGTCGATTTGATGTCCGTTGAGGGAAACACGCCCACTACCCAATGCTTCCACTTCCAACAATATTTGTTTGTTTTCAAGATGAGAATAATCGGTGAACATGAGGGAGGTGTCTGAAGGAATAAAACAACTCTG
>JBAPRX010000691.1:0-2995 GCA_049281335.1 Promineifilaceae bacterium (SeqCode) | reverse complement strand
GGGTAGGGTTCTACGGCCGTTAGTTCAATATCGTAATCTTCGAAGGTAACAATGTTTGGGGGGATGCCTGATAGTTTGGCTTTTTGGGGGTCGGGGTTCATGGTAAAGGTCTGGCTTTCGGCCTGATTTGGCCCGCTTTCGTCGAGGGTGGCAGAGACAACGACGATGACGGGGCCATCTTCGACGCAGTCAACGGCCGAAGGACAACGGCCGTCACTTTTGACGCCTTCAAAGGTGATGGTCAGGTTTGTCTGTTTTATGGTTGCGCTTTGGCCTGGTTTAAGTGTGAAGGGGGTGTCGAAGTCGGCCGTGTTTTCGTTAGGGGCGGATTGGGTTGAGGAGGTGGTTAAGGTGGGCGCCGGTGGAGAGTCTTCCTTGATACAAGCAACCAGAACTAACATGAGAAATAGGGTTGTAGGAATAATGCTTTTTCGCATTGTGTGAGTAAACCTTTGGCATATGGGGTATTGGTTTTGAGGGAAGAATGGTTCAATCCGTCAGATTGAACCATTCTTCTTTGGTGTTATTGAAGGTTGAGGTGGTATTTGTAGACGGTGGTGCGGTTGGTGATGAGGAGGTCGCCCTGGTCGTTGAATTTCATGTCGAAGACGACGCCTTCTATATCGAAGTTGTTCAGGTAGGTGCCGTTGTTGTCGAAGATGTCAACGCCGAATACGTCGCCAACATAGATCCGGCCTTGACCGTCAACGACGATGGCTTCCGGGGCGCGGAAGGAGCCGGGTTCGTTTCCAGATTGGCCGAAACGGGTGACATATTGTCCTTCGGCGTTGAATTTGAATACGACGTCCTGGCGGTCGCCGAGAATGTCTTCACCTGTGCCGACAACGTATATGTTGCCACTGCCGTCTACGGTTGCGAAATCGAAGCCGGAGGCGTCGGCAACGTCTTCGACGTGGATGGTCAGGTTGATTGTGCCGTTGGGGTCGAAGCGGACGACTTCTCCGGCGATCCAGTTTACGGCGACGACCTGATTATCTGCGGTGGCGGCGACGCTGTTGAAGGAGGCAATGGTCCCCGTGTATTGAAGCTGTTTAATCATTTGTCCGGTGGCGAGATCGTATTGGTAGATGTCGCTGGACTCGACGGTGTAAAGGTGGCCGGAACGGTCAATGGTCATGCTGTCAATGAATCTGTCTTTGTCCATTTGCCATTGGGTTTGTACCTGTCCCTGGGGGTTGAAGACTTGTAAACGGCCGCTGTCCCGGTCGGCAACATAGATGTTACCATCGGGGGCGACGGCGAGGGTGCGGGCGTCGTTTAGCTGACCGGGGGCGATTCCTTCCGTTCCGAAGTTGAGGAGGAGATCGGCCGTGCCGGGCGTTGGGGTGGCGTCTGGCTTGCCGGGATCGGTGCGGCCTGAGACGCCGGTGCTGCCTGGATCGGTGGTTATGCCAGATGCTTCTACAGTTGATAGTATCTGTCCGACTTGCTCAAAGGGATCGTCACTGGAGAAGATAGAGGATAGAGCCGCCCCACTGGCAATAATCGGCACAATGGTCGTGACCAGGATAATGGCGATGGTGATGAGGAGAATGCCTCCCACCAGGCAGCCAATGGTTCGGCCGGTATTGTCGCTGGAGCGGTAGGTTTGAATGTTGGGGTCGCTGCTGATGCTGTAGCTCTGAACGCTTACATGGTTGGCGGCCAGACTGAGGCCTGAAGCGAGGCGACCAACGGCCGCGTGGGCTTCTTCATGGCTGACGCCAAAGGTTCTGCTGTACAGGTCTACTGCTTCGGTATGATTGCCGTTATTAATCAGGTTGATGATTTCTGTCAACTGGTTTGAACGGCTGAAGAGACCGGTAACGGTGGCGGACCTGCTCCGCATCGTTTCGGGTACGACGACGGTGTTGCCACAGTATGAACAGCGAACTGTGGCATGGTCGCCGCCATCGTAATCAAGCGAAGCACCGCAAGAGGGGCAGTTAAAAAGTTGAGACATTATTTCTCCGTTTTAGAAAGCCAGGGCAACGTTCGACGGGTTTGCAGGATCGTAGCGTACGGGAACCACATGGCCGGGTTGTACCTGGGGCAAAGCGATACGGGAGATAATTGATTTCATCTCGACCCGGAAGGGTTCGCTGCCAATGGGTTGAACTTCAAGTAACATTCCAACCTGTGGGTTGTCATTAAGGGTAACGCCAGTATCCCAAATTTTCAAGATCGTGGCGTTGGCGGCGACGCCTTCTTTTAGGAGCTTTTCGTTGGGACCAAATGCGCCTTTCACCCATTTCCGAATGACGAAGATCATGAGGATGGTGAAGGCGAGAGAGACGAAGATGCCGCCGATTGTCAAAATGATTATTAATGCGCTTGTTCCTGCTACTAAACCTGAAATATCCATTGGGTTTTACCTCCATTCCTAACTAGAATCAATAATATAAGATACTATAACGGCCGACCGTCCGTTTAGCGTCCGAAATATAATAAACTGGTTTACAGGTGTGGGTGGCGCGGTCGGGAGACCGGCCACAGCCAGAGGGTTATTGGAAGTGCCAGGCACCTGGGTTGGATGAGGGGATGGTTGTACTTATTGTGGATGCGTTGAAAGATATTGGAAGTGCCAGGCACTTGTGAGGGATGGAATTGATCAGGGCGTTTATTCGGTTTTCCAGGCCGCATACGATTATTGCTACGACTTTGCAGGTTGTTGGGCTGTTTGTTATTTCTGGCGGGCTGGAGTTCGGAACGGCCGAGAAGTGGCCGGTGTTGGCGCTGACGTTGGTTAGCTGTCTGGCGGTGAATGTTTATATTGTTGGGTTGAATCAACTGGCGGATATTGAGATTGATCGGATCAACAAGCCTTATCTGCCGCTGGTTTCGGGGGATTTCTCGGTGGGGGAGGGGCGGTGGATTGTTGGTTTGACCGGCCTGGCTGCCTTGTTGTTGGGGGCCTGGCTGGGGCGTTTTCTTTTTCTGACGGTTTTTCTCGCTTTTCTTATTGGTACGGTTTATTCGCTGCCGCCTTTTCACT
>JBAPRX010000690.1:0-3252 GCA_049281335.1 Promineifilaceae bacterium (SeqCode) | reverse complement strand
GTTACCGGTGTGGATTGCTCTTTTGCCTGGATGACCGGCGGGGCCGTTCGCACAATGCCGGTTATTTCCGGCAGCAGTTCGATAAAAGCCAGTTCCAGGGGCAGTTGTGGTTGCAGGCTTGTTGATTGGCCTGTCGCCGCCTCATTGAACCGCTTCACAGCTTCGATGAGGCTTTTACGGTCGGCATGTTGGGCTTGTCGGGTTAACTCGGCCTGTTGTTCGGCTGTAATATCCAGTTCCAACGAGCCGCCTGCCGTTTGCAGCAGCAAAAGCTGGCGTAGGTAAGCCACCATCTGGTGGGCAAATTGGCGGGCATCGGTGCCAGAGCCAAGCGCTTGATGGATCACTTCCAGTCCCGCGGTCCCATCTCCACTTAGAACGGCATCTGTTAAACTGCTAACGGCCGCATTTGAGGCCGTCCCTAACACCATTTGCGCCCGTTCCAGGGTGATTGTATCGCCCGGAACGGTCACCAGTTGGTCCAACAGGCTTTCGGCATCTCGCAGGCTGCCTGCGCCATGATGAGCAATCATGAGCAGCGCCTCTTTTTCAACCGACAGCCCTTCTTGTTCAACCAGCCAGTCCAGACGGCCGATAATTTCCTGGGTTGTCAGCAGCCTGAAATTGAACTGCTGGCAGCGGGATTTAATCGTCAGGGGAACCTTATGCTCTTCGGTGGTTGCCAGGACAAACATGGCGTGGGGGGGCGGCTCTTCCAACGTCTTCAACAGGGCGTTGAAAGCAGCCGTTGAGAGCATATGGACTTCATCAATGATATAGACTTTGAAGCGTCCTTCGCTGGGAGAGAAGTTGATCTTGTCGCGTAGATCGCGGATGTCGTCTACGCCAGTGTTAGAAGCGGCGTCTATTTCAATCAGATCGAGGAATCGGTTTTGACCGACTGCTTTGCAAGGGCCACATTCGTCACACGGCCGTTCCGCCAAATCTGGATGCAGGCAGTTGGCCGCCTTTGCCAGCAGCCGGGCAGTCGTTGTCTTGCCCGTTCCACGTGGCCCGGAAAAGAGATAGGCATGGCCAATTCGTCCGGCAGCAACGGCGTTTTGCAAAGTATGAGTGACGTGTTCCTGGCCGATCACCTGGTCAAAGCGAGACGGCCGCCATTTACGATAAAGGGCTTGAGACATATGAGTTTAGTTTAGCACTGAGCCAGAGGTCGGGCAACCAGCATTGAGAGAATAGGTTGGCTGCCCGATTTAGGAATGGATAATAACAGATTGCGTTGGGGATTGCTGGTGCTATAATGACAGTATACGCACTGAGAATTTTTGAGACTGGTTCAATCCGCAAAAGGTGAACCAATCTTACACGGAGAAAAGATTATGCCTAGTTTAGGTGGTTGGGAATGGGTCATTATTTTAGTTATTGTCTTGCTTGTTTTCGGTGTCGGCCGAATTGGTAAGCTGGGCGAAGAGCTAGGTAAGGGCGTTCGCGCTTTCCGCGAGGGCATCAAAGACGGCTCCAAAGAAGACTCGTCCGAAGAGACAGAGAAAGAAGAAAAAGCAGATTAGGGAGCCGTGATTGGTTGATTGATTGACTGGTTGATTGCTCTAAATGACGAATCAACCAGTGAACCGCTGGTTTGCCATCAACCCAATCAATTTATTTTCTTATCTAACCCTGCCCAAACGAATTAATTATTCAGAACCATTGGCATGTAGTTGGTCGAAATCTCTTCGGCAACGATTAACGTTACCGGAATAGATACGGGACTGTTGGGAACGGCCGGATCGGCCGTCACCGTCAGCGTTGTTGCATACGTGCCTGTCGAAAAGCCATCGGTGTCCAGCGTTACTATCAATGGGTCACCGTCCATGCCGCTGTCGCTGCTTAAAATAGGCGTAACGGTGCCAGCCGGGTCTAGTGCAGCATGCCATTCAGTACCGGGATCACCCAGCCAGTTTATATAAACTGTATAATCTTCTATCTGAGGCGCGTCTGCATTGGTCAGCAAGGTAATAGCCAGAGGTATAACTGGTGGTGTATCCAGCGAGAGGAGTTGGGCGTCATCCCAATACACGTCGTTATGCTTGACTGCGTAATTCGGCCGAGAATAAACGTAGACGGTCATAGTTGACGACTGGGCGGTAGCCGAAACTTCAAAGAGTCCGTAGGTATCATACTGCAACCGTTCAGCGCTCCAGATGATATTGCTGCTTTGCCAATCATCCCCACCGGTTGGGTCAATGCCAACTTTTTGATAGAGAGAACCGTCTTGCGGCCCTGAATAAGCGTCATTATCATCCTGAGCGCTCCAGGCATGGCCCCAGATTTGAAATTTGTAAGCGACACCGGGAACCACAGATACTTGCTGGTAGAAACCGCCTTCGTGGGTGCTGAAGAAGGTGAAATATTTTTGGGCAGCGTCACCGGTGCGGACACGGGACGGGTCGGTGAAGACAGGATTGGCGGGGGCATATTCCGGCATCCGAATGATATAGTCCGGGTCCGCTGGATTATGGGAGCGCCACCAGGGGGTCCAGCCAGGGGCCATTTGAGCGGTGTTACAGATTCCGGCTGGGCAGTCAGGGTGGCCGTTTGGGGGAATGTATGGCGAATATTGGCCTTCGAAAGAATGGTTATTCGCCAGGTTGGGATTGCCGTCGGCCAGAACGGCCGTAACACCAACAATCAACAGCATCCCAATTATTAGAGGGAGTAGTTTGCGATTCATTAAAACCTCCAAAGCAGTCGGTGCGAGGATTTCCTTGCGTGCCTTTAGAGTTAATGATGACCTCGGACTACCTGGTTTATCAATAGTACCTTGCGGTATTTAAGTCCAAACAAGGACTATTGTATCACGACAATTCAAGTGCCAGGCTCCTTATTTAAGTATGTGAATGAGATTCTTAGAAAGTTTGTATGTGACTGTCGCGGCTAATCTCGGAAGGGATCAATCGCCACTCGAAAGCCGGTCCCCTGAGCGCGATAATCCGCGCTTTTGATGGTGACGCTGCATGCGCTGCGTACATTGCAGCGGGCATGGTGTATGGTATACCCCCAGGAGCCGCCTTTCACCACATGAAAATCGGGCAGGACGGGATTGTAGAGGCTGCAGGTCCATTCCCAGATGTTGCCGCTCATGTCTACGCAGCCGTTTGGGGAGATATTTTGAGGGACTGCGCCAACGGGCAGAGGTGTGCCGTTGCGCCAATACCAACCTGCCCTGGCCCATTCGTGCTGTGGCTTAGTCAGGAGGCTGAAGAAATAGCTTTCCAGGCCAACAGGGAAATG
>JBAPRX010000689.1:0-1958 GCA_049281335.1 Promineifilaceae bacterium (SeqCode) | reverse complement strand
GGATGCACGTGGCTGTTGTGGGATTTGCGGCTGTCGGTGCGGCAAAAAATGGAGGCCGACTGCACCCTAGGAAAGGAGAGGAACACGACGGAACGCGACGACGGAATCCCGCGAGCCCGGCCGCGGCGCTCGCAAGAGGCGCTCGATCTGCGGATCACTTTTGTTCCGCGAGCCCACAAGCTGCTCGTGGCGGCATTGATGCTGGTTCTCGCGAGCGCCATGATCTGGGGCTGGTTCGGATCGATTCCCACGTTCGCTAGAGGCGACGGCATCGTGCTCCTTGGCGGGCAGCAGATGTTCGTCGTCGAGGGCACCGGTAGCGGGGCAATTGCCGCGATTAGCGTCAAGGTTGGTGACAAGGTCGCCGCCGATCAAATCGTCGCCGATGTCCGGCAACCCGACCTGGAAGCTGCAATCTCGCTGGCAGAGCAGCAGTTGTCGAGATCGAAGCGCGACCAGGAACGAACGGCCGCGCGCCTTGAGGCCGACCTGAACGTCCGTGAGAAAGCAGCAAAGCAACAGCTCGCGCAGATCTCCAAGGCCGATGGCAAATTCGAGACCGAGGGGCAGGCTCAGACGACTGATCTCGACCTCGAAGCGTGGCGGATAAGGTCGGCGCTGGCAGATTTCCAGACCCGGGTCGCGAACGAGTTGGAGGCAGACCGACGTACTGTCGAAGAGCAGACCGACAAGGTTGCCCGGCTCAAGACGCAGTACGACCTCTCGCGCTACGCGAGTGCGCCGGTCGATGGTACTGTGCAGGAAATCTTCGCCAGTATCGGGCAGGTCGTGCAACCCGGTGATCTTCTGATGACCATCGCCGGCGACGGCGAGGGGTTTGAGGTCATGGCGTTCTTGAGAGCCGAATACGCTCGTCGCGTCGAAAAGGGCATGCCAGTGCATGTTGCCCCATCCACCGTGAGGCAGGCGGAATATGGGACGATGCGCGGCGAGGTCGCCTTCGTCTCGGACCTGCCGACATCGGCGCAGGCCGTCGACGCCCTGCTGCGCAATCCGGAACTGGCCGATGCGTTTACCCGCGGTGGCGCGCCCTACATGTCCCGGATCAAACTCATCGAGCAACCCGGGAACCCGAGCGGCTTCGCGTGGTGGTCGGGGCCCGGTCCGCCCTTCGCGGTGGCGTCTGGTACCTTGGCAAAGGTCGATATCGTGATTGGCGAGCACGCTCCCGTTACATTCGTGGTCCCTGCGCTCGCGGACTTGCTCGGCCGATGATCCGCTGGTTCGTGGCGCGTTTGCGCAGCGTCCTGCCATTCATTCCGAGAACCGCCGTTCGTACCCCCACCGTGATTCAGATGGAGGCGGTCGAATGCGGCGCGGCATCACTCGCCATCGTCCTCGGCTACTTTGGTCGCCACGTACCTCTGGAAGGATTGCGCGTCGCCTGCGGTGTATCGCGCGATGGCAGCAAGGCGGGAAAGATCCTCGCTGTCGCGCGACGCTACGGCTTGGTTGCCAAAGGGGTTCGCTGCCTGTCCCAATCCGTGCTCGAAGGTCCGGTTCCGTCGATCGTGTTCTGGAATTTCAACCATTTCCTGGTTGTCGAGGGAAGTGAGGGGCAGCGCATTCGGATTAACGACCCGGCCCTCGGCCGGCGCACGGTCTCACGCGACGAGTTCGACCTGAGCTATTCCGGGGTCGTGCTGACCTTCGAGAAAGGCCCTGACTTTCTTCCAGGTGGCGTGCCGCCCAAGCTCCTCTCACGCCTGGTCGGTCAGGCCGTCGAGTTTCGTACGCGGCTCGGGTTCGTTCTTCTGATCGGTGCCCTGATCGCCCTCCCGGGTTTCGTCGTGCCCGGATTGACGGTGGTGTTCGTCGACCAGGTTCTCGTCGAGGGTCTGGAAAGCTGGCTTGGACCGCTGGTCCTGCTGGTGGCGGGCGCGATCCTGGTTCAAGCCAGTCTCGGCTGGTTGAGGGAAGCGACCCTGCTCCGGCTC
>JBAPRX010000688.1:0-2920 GCA_049281335.1 Promineifilaceae bacterium (SeqCode) | reverse complement strand
GTAATTGTCCAACCTGCGGTTGGAATGTTGATTGTCCAACCTGCGGTTGGAATGTTGATTGTCCAACCTGCGGTTGGAATGTTGATTGTCCAACCTGCGGTTGGAATGTTGATTGTCCAACCTGTGGTTGGAATGTTGATTGGGTTGAAAGAAATCAACTTGATCAATCAACCCAATCAACTTACTTACCCACTATTATTAGTAGCGTAGTAAAGCGCCAATTTGACCCGCTTCTTCGAGCTGGGGGTTTTCGCTGACAATCTCTACCTGGCCGCCCTGTTTCATTGTCCGGTGAACGGCCGCTTCAATCACGTCGTTAACCGGTAATAACTGCCCGTCGCCAAATGAGGTTTCTTCACCATCTTGAACTGTCAGGAAGGGAGAATCTGTGTGAGCGAATCCAGGGGTCCGATATCCATCGCTGATAATCAAAGTCTGAACCCGACCTTCTCCAACCGCTTTCAAGGTGTTGGTAAGGCCGATTGTGGCATTGCTTCCTTTGGCCGCCGTCGTAATCATCTTTTGAACCAGCGCTTCTTCCCGGTGGGTATTGGCTTCGCGCATCAGCTTAATTGTCTGTTCTCGGACTTCATGTTCTCCGGCTGTCATATCAATGGCAAAGGTTCCGGCAATGCAACTTTGAAGCTGCTTGGAGAGACACTCTCGGAACTTAGCAACGTTTTCGGCCGTTCCGCCGATAAACAACCGCCGAATGGATTTCCCGGCGAAGAAGCGTCCGGCAGCATCGGCCGTTTCTCGTAGATTGCGTTGAATGGCCTCATCGTCACTACGGCTTTTTCCGCCACGTGCGCCGGTGGCCGACGTTCCGGCTCCGGCAGGGCTGGAACCGGAACCGTGTTTGGTTTGCCGAATTTCCTCGCCCATTGTGCCGTCTGAATCCTGTAATTCGGCCAGATGATATTCAAAGAAACGCGCTCCGACTTTGTCCACCACAATCACGCCGTAATTGGCGTAATACTCTAACAGATGGGCCAGTGGTTTCACGTGTGGTTTGCTGCTGATACGAACCCGGTTGCGGTAGGAAACGGCCGTTGGAAACGACCGAAAGAAATCGTGGGCGGCGCAGGAGAAGAGGGCCAGTCCCGGTTTCGTCCAATCGAAGGAGAGATCGAGATATGACCCGATTTTGTCAAAATCGGCCGAAGGCACACCGGCCTCTTTCAACATAGACCGGGCCTGGAGCTTAATCGTCTCGCTCAACTGTTCGCCCGTATCTGTATTTAGGTAGACGCTAATAACTGGTGAGTCACCTCCATCAAAAGCCATAAGTTCTTGTAATTCTGCTTGTGTTATCATGGGTGGTTTCCTCCTATCATGAGTTGTGGGAGGTCGGATGCCCCAAACACCAGATGATGTTCATCTAACCTGCCCTATCATTAAAACAATACCCCAAAAGGTACTGTCGAAAAAGGTATAACCTTCCAAAAAACCTAAGGGCGGGCTGCAAGCGTCAGGGGAACGGTAATGGTGTCATTCCCACGAATGACCGTCAGATTAACGGTTTGCCCGACCTCGGTATTGAAAACCAGGAAAGCAATCAATTGTTCTGTATCCATAATGGGTTGGCCATCTATCTCGGTGATAAGGTCCCCGCCGAGGCGGTTGGTTTCGTCGGCCGCAACCAGACCGGCTTCGTCGGCCGGCCCGCCGGGCGTGACCCCAACGACATAGGCGCCATTTACCTGCGGCACGTCATACCGTTCCTGCAAATTGAGATTCAAGGAGCTAATCTGAACACCCATGTAGGAGTAGACATAGACCCCGTTTGTAATCAGGGACGGCACAATGCGCCGTACAGCATTGACCGGAATCGAGAAGCCAACCCCGGAGTTGAAGCCTGTTGTACTGAGGATAGCGCTGTTTACCCCCAGAACTTCACCTTGCAAATTGAGGAGCGGCCCGCCGGAATTACCCGGGTTAATTGGAGAATCCGTTTGGATAATTTCCGGCAATGAGTAGCGCAACGTTGGATCTTCAAGCGCCCGCTGGGAATCGAGACTGCGGCTTAACCCGCTAATAATCCCCATTGCCATTGAGCTTTGCTCTCCAAATGGATTGCCAATGGTGACGACTAACTGGCCCACCTGAATCTGTTCAGAGTTACCCAGCGCCAGGGGTAAAGCGCCTTCTGGCAGTGACTCTACTTGAATGACAGCCAGATCGCTGTCAACGTCCTTGCCGATCACCTCGGCCCGCCGCCGATTTCCGTCTGCAAAAATAACTTCAAATGCTGCCCCATCCTCTACAACGTGATTGTTGGTGACGATGTGGCCTTCGGCGTCGTAGACGAATCCACTGCCGCTGCTGGTTGGATAGGGATCGCTGGCGTTGCTGTAATTCAGAATATCAACGACGGAAAGGTTTGTGCGTTGGTAAAGGTCAATCAGGATGCCTTCTAGCTCCGGCGACACTACTGGATTTTGGGCGGGGACAACAGGAACTGACTCGACCGGGACGCTGTCGGGCGCTGTTTCTGTGAAAGTGGCTGTCGCGGTGGCAACGTTGCCGGTTGAGTTGTCACCGTTCCCAGAACTCAACGAACAGGCCAACCCCGTTAACAGAAGTATTATGATGAAGAGGAAAATGACTAAACGGCTCTTTGTTGTCATGGGCGTGTCCTTCGGAAAATGGCTGGAAACCGGATAGTCTTATGAGGGAAGTCCGGTTTCCAGGAAAGGTTGAGTTATTTATTAGCGGCCAGTTCAGCCAGTTGTTCGTAGAGCGTACGCTCTTCTTTGGTTAGTTTTTCGGGAACTTTAATGTTGACTGCTGCCAGGAGGTCGCCATATTTTTCACTGTCGCGCAAATCGGGCATCCCTTTCCCGCGTAAGCGAAAGGTACGGCCACCTTGAGTTCCGGCAGGGATGGTCAGCTTGACTGGACCTTCCAGGGTTGGAAC
>JBAPRX010000687.1:0-4584 GCA_049281335.1 Promineifilaceae bacterium (SeqCode) | reverse complement strand
GTATTCGGTCTACCATTTACTGACGACTATCTACTTCGATGAACGGCTTAAACGGCCGTCCGCCGCCTTCGTAAAATCGTCTATAAAATTCCACGTAATGAAGACGCATACTATGAATAGTCGGGCTAAAAGCACCCAAGACGATGTTCAGGGCGTGAATGAGGACGGCGACAATTACACCAATGACAATGCTACCGAAGCTGCCGGCCAAATCGTTCGCCAGGCGAGCGACATAGACAGAGGCGAGGCCAATAGCGGCAATACGCAGGTAAGAGAGGATATTGCCGATCAGGCCCAGGAACTCGATTGGCCCTAACAGCAAGCCGAGCCACCCCTGAGATGCGCTGAGGATGACCACACCGACAATCAGGATCGCTACACTGGGGGTCATAAAGCCTTGCGGTAACTGTTCAACGGCCGTTGCTACAATCAGGAAAAGCCCGGCTAATCCAACCAACATACCACCTCGCTCCATCATATGGCTGCGGCTCCGCTGCCTGAAAGCCTCGCGCAACCCCAGGAGCAGGCCCAGCACGATATGAACCGCCCCAACGCCGATTGTAAAGAGGAGCAAAGATTGAACCTGTTCAGCGCTGCCTCGCTCCAGCCAGAGGGCGTGGAAGCCAAATTCCTCGCCTAATGTTCCGAATATTTCACCATACAGCAGGCCGAAGACGACGCTCCAGACAGAACCAATTGCCAAGACCTTAATCAAGTTTCGCAGGGTTCCTTCGGCCTTGAAACGGTGCAGACCATAAAAACAGATGAGCAGTAGGACAAGACCATATCCGGCATCTCCCAAAATCATGCCGAAGAAGATGGGGAGAAAAACGGCCATGAGAAGTGTTGGATCTATCCCTTGATAGCGCGGCAGGTTCAGCAGAAGGGTCAGACTTTCAAACGGCCGAGCCGGGGCAGGATTTTGGAGAACGACGGGCGCCAGTTCATAATCTTCATCTCGGAAGGGGAGGCTATCAACAACAACCTTCCCTTCTGAAGCCTCATTGAGCTTCTCACGAATCATCTCTACCTTCGCCTGGGGCGTCCAGCCGACCAGAACGAAGGTTTGTTCTGTCTCGCCAAATTTTTCCAGGATACGTAGTTTTTCCAACCGGTTGCGTAAACAAAAATGCCAGCTTTGCAAGCGGGGCAGCCACGCCTGGGCCAGTTGGGTTATTTCTGATTGAATGTCAGTTAATGCTTTGGGAATGATTTCTAACTGCCTGCGAATGGCCTCGACCGCCTCCTCCGGCCCGATTCCGGCGACGTTTTCGGGAAGGCGCAGGCGGGAGATGTCTTTCTGCCCCAACAATTTTTCGACCTGAGCGGCCGTCTCTCTTGGAAAGATGATAATCATAGCCAGGGTATCATCGTCAACGGGTTTGCTAGCCGTTTCACCCTGTCCGGCCGTTATTTTCATAATTTCGTCGGTCAGCGCGTCTAAGACCCATTGATGCTGGCGGCCAACCAGAACCCCGGTGAACATGTTTTCCTCTTTCCGGGCCGATTCAGGTATGATGGTCAGTAATTTACTTAGAATTTGTTGGTAGCGGGGCAAGGAGGTCTGCCTGGCCTGGAGGTCGTCCCGTTCGGCAACGAGAGTCTGCACCTGTTGAGATAGGGATTCAACGCCCCGTTCCGCTTCCTCAACGCAATTTTCAACGGCCGTATCAATTGGGAGATCGTTTATTTCTCCTGCCGGGACAGTCTCTTTCATGGTGTTCATCAGTCCGTCTATACGGCTGACCAGGCTGGCTAACTGCTCCTGTTTTTTAACCGTTTCCCTGGCGGACTGCATCGGCCGTATGGAGATGTCGTTCTGTTCGGATATGTCCTCAATCTGAACACAGCCAAGTCGCTGCAAGGCGTTTATGGTCGGGTCTAGCTCTGTTTTCAAGCCCACGATCTGGATCCGGGCCATGTTAATTTTCATCGGTTATCCATTTGTGCCGATAACGATATTTACTACCCGATTGACAGTGGTTTCCAGAACATCATCGCTTATATTGAGAAAAGTCTCGGCCTCTTCCCTGGCTCGGACGATGATCGTCTTGGCTTCTTGCTCGATTTCGTCAAAGGCTCCCTGGCGGGCGGCTTCACCTTCGAGGCGACCTCTATCAGCAGCGGCGGCCACGATTGTGTAGGCCCTTTCTTGAGCTTCTGCCAATGATTTCTCGGTTGAATCGTGGGCAGCAGCCAGTTTGCGGGCAATGGTTGATTCTCTTTGACGGATCGCTCGCAGGAGGGACTGGCTGTTTACGGCCGTGTGACTGGTTTGTTTACTCATTCAGAGTTTTTCGTGGTCAATTTTGCCCGATAAGTTTGACCCACTTCCTCGAATTTCATTTTAGAGGGTTAACCGGGATTGTAGAAGTGATAAAAAGCACAGCGGATATTGAAGAAAGTCATAATCGGCCGTCGCCTGTCAGTCCTTTTTTAGACCGTTCACGACGAATATATTGAAATATGGAAGCGAACAATCTTCTATTGGTCTTTTATATGCTGCTCGTAGATGGATAATAGG
Organism: Promineifilaceae bacterium (SeqCode); assembly: GCA_049281335.1. GTDB lineage: Bacteria > Chloroflexota > Anaerolineae > Promineifilales > Promineifilaceae > JAKEFB01. Next base: position 2,060 of record JBAPRX010000687.1, on the reverse strand, counting down.
GTCTGACCGTTGGCACATAGTCAAGGGGCTGGGTACACTATCGGCCATGCAACGGCCGATCATCTACGATATCCAAAACCTGTCCAAAACCTATCCGGGGCAGGAGAAGCCCGCCAACCAGGATATTACTTTCGAGATTTTTCAGGGCGAAATCTTTGGCATTTTGGGGGACAATGGCGCCGGGAAAAGCACGCTGGTGCGGCAGATGGTCAATCTGCTCAGTACCTCCGGCGGCAGTATCGAGTTTCTCGGTCGTTCCGTTGCCGATCATCCAGACTTAGTCACCACCCAGGTCGGCTACATGCCCCAGGAAGCGCTGGCTCTCAATAATCTGAGCGTTGGCGAAGCGCTGTACTTCTCCGCCCACCTGCGAGGTATGAGCCGCAAGGAGGCCAGGCAGGAGCGTGATCGGCTGCTAATGTTATGGGAATTGGAATCGCTCCGCGACCATTACACCCCCCGCCTGTCCGGCGGGCAGCGGCGGCTCTTGCGGCTGGCAGTCTCGATGGCCGGGTCGCCGCCGGTACTAATTCTGGACGAACCCACCAACGACCTGGACCCTCAACACCGCAAAATGGTCTGGGACACCCTGCGGCAGATGAACCAGGAATCGGCCGTTACCGTTATCTTTATCACCCACGACGTCATCGAAGCGGAGAAGATCATCCAGCGAGTGGCTATCATGCGGGACGGCCGTCTCGTCGCACTCGGCCGTCCCGGTCAGCTTAAACAGCAGTTAGACAGCAAGCTGCGCCTGGAACTGTTCTTCGACCCACAAAGAGCGCCAGTCCTCCCACCCGACTGCGACTACCACGCCATCGAGCCGGGCCGCTGGCTGGTCTTATTGGACTCCGAGCAGGTTGGGGCCGTGATGACCAGTCTCGACCTTACCTGTCTGGATGATTTTCGTCTCTACTCTGCCACCCTTGAGGATTTGTATCTCCATTATGCAGAACGGCCGTAAACCTTTGCCCTTTTCGGCGCAGGTCATTGACCTGCTGCTCATCGAGCTAACTAACTGGCGCTGGTCATGGCGGGGCATGTTGACCACCGCTACTTTTGCCCCATTATTGAGTATCCTCGCCCTCGGCGTCTTCGCTCGTGACACCGGCCCTGATGCGCTGCAATATATCCTCACCGGAAACGTGGTTGCCGCCCTTATGTTTGGTATTATGGGCAATGTCACCAACCATTTTGTCTTTATGCGCTTCATGGGCGGGCTGGACTATTTCGCCTCTCTGCCAATCAGCAAATATGCCTTGATCCTGGCCGCTGTTCTGGCCTTTCTGCTGCTGTCGCTCCCGTCGGTGGTTGTCACTATCGGGGTCGGCGCACTCCTCCTAGACATTCCTCTCTCTATCAACCCTCTTGCCCTGTTGGTTATTCCTGCCAGCGCCGTCCCCCTGGCGGGTGTGGGGGCCATTCTTGGCGTTCGCGCCCGAAACCCACAGGAGGGTAATACTCTTAATCTTCTCCTGACGCTGCTGCTGATGGGGCTGGGGCCGGTTGTTATTCCACCAAACCGGCTGCCGGATTGGTTGGTGTTTACCGGCCGTCTTAGTCCGGCAACCTACGCCGCTTCCGCGCTGCGCCAAACGCTCATTGGGCCGGTAACGGGCGAACTGCTGGTTGATCTGCTGGCGCTGGTCGTTTTCGCGTTGGTCAGCTTCTGGCTGGTCGGCCGTTTCATGGATTGGCGAGAGCGATGATGAGGCAGAGGGGAAACGGCCGTTTTCTGCTGGCTGCTATCGTAATCCTGCTGTTAGCCGCAGGGCTGCGCTTCTACCGCCTGGATGCCCAATCATTCTGGAACGATGAAGGCAACAGCGCCCGACTCAGCGAGCGGAGTGTTCCCCTTATCATTGATGGGACAGCCAGCGACATTCATCCACCGCTCTACTATTTGCTCCTGCGCGGCTGGCGGGAGCTGGTTGGGGAAACGGAATTTGGACTGCGCTCCCTCTCGGCCTTTCTGGGCGTCGGCCTCGTGGCCTTAACGATGACCCTCGCCAACCAGACTTTTGTTTTATTGCATGACAGCGGCCTGGATAGACTCAAGG
>JBAPRX010000686.1:0-13481 GCA_049281335.1 Promineifilaceae bacterium (SeqCode) | reverse complement strand
GATTCCAGAGCGCGTTTGCCAACCCGGCGCAAATCTACCCGATCACACATTTCAGCCAGGTCTGTAAATGGGCCGTTGGCTTCTCGCTCCTGCAACAGCAGTTCAATCGCGCCTATTCCGGCGTTCTTAATAGCTCCCAGACCATACCGGATAATTGGCTGATCTTGAGTGCCTTCGATGCTGAAATCTATTTCGGCCGAGTTAATATAGGGCGGCACGACATCAATGCCCATCCGCCGGGCGTCCGCCAGATAGAGGGCGACTTTATCGGTATTGTTCCGCTCCACACTGAGCAAAGCGGTCATGTATTCAACGGGATAATGGGCCTTGAGAAAAGCGGTCTGACAGGTGATGACGGCATAATCGGCCGCGTGGGCTTTATTGAAGCCGTAGCGAGCGAAAAACTCTATGTCACCCCAGATGGCATCACACACTTCCTGGGAGTAGCCCCGTGCCATTGCGCCTTCGGTAAACTTGATCCGATGCTCGTCCATCAGCTTTTGTTTTTTCTTGGCAACTGCCTTGCGGATCATGTCGGCTTCACCCGGTTCATAACCGGCCAGATCGGAGGCAATACGGATGATCTGCTCCTGGTAAACCAGAATGCCGTAGGTATCTTTTAGGATCGGTTCCAGGTCAGGGTGGTGGTAGTCAACTATTTTCTGGCCGTGCATCCGAGCGATATATTCGGGGATATTTTCCATTGGGCCAGGACGATAGAGCGAAATAGCGGCGATGATGTTGTCAAAGCGGTGGGGCTTCATTTCGGTCATCAGGCGGCGCATGCCGGCCCCTTCAACCTGGAAAACGCCCAAAACTTCCCCCCGGCCCAACATTTCAAACAACGCTTCCGGTTTTTTGGCGGGGTCTGGTCCGACCTGCCCCTCGTCGTAGGGGATATTCTCCATTGTGTACCGAACACCATGCCGTTTTTCGATGAGTTCGGCCGCTTTTCGCAAGATAGTCAGGGTGCTTAACCCCAGGAAATCAACTTTGAGCAAGCCAATGGAGTCCAGAATTTCCATCGGCCATTGAGTCACAACGCCGATCCCTTCGCCGCCGTCGCCACCACTGGTTGGACGGTGTAAGGGGGTGTACTTGACCAGGGGTATGTCGGAGATGATGACCCCGGCGGCGTGGGTGGAGGCATGGCGAGAGACGCCTTCCAAATTTTTGGCGGTTTCGACCAGTTCGCTGACCTGCTCGTCTGTTTTGACCCGTTGATCCAGGTCAGGGGAGTAGAATTCGTGGTTCTTGTCGAGAACGTTGTTGATGGTGACCGGCTTGCCAGGGATGGCAGGAATGAGCTTGGCGATGGCGTCTACTTCGGGCAGAGGAATGTCCAAAACACGGCCGACATCCCGAATGGCTGCTCTAGCGCCCATCGTTCCAAAGGTGATGATCTGGGCGACTTTGTCGGAGCCGTATTTCTGGATGGTATATTCGATCATTTCGTAGCGACGGTCGTCGGGATAGTCGAGGTCAATGTCAGGCATCGAAACTCGGCCGGGGTTGAGGAAGCGCTCAAAGATGAGACCATTTGCCAGGGGGTCAATGCCGGTGATACCGAGTGAATAGGCCACAATAGAACCGGCCCCGGAACCGCGAACGTTCCACCAGATGTCCTTCTGACGGGCAAATTCACACAAGTCCCAAACAATGAGGAAGTAGGCATCGAAGCCCATGTTATGAATGATGGTCAATTCATGATCCAGCCGCTTTCGAAGAACCGGGTCGGAAGTGGCTTTTTCTTTCCCATAACGCCAGATCAGCCCTTTTTCACAAAGCTGCCGGAGATAGGTCTGGGTAGTGTAGCCTTCAGGCACTTCAAAAAGTGGCAGGTGATAGCCCTCTGGTTCGGGATTGACCTCGCACATTTCGGCAATCAAGAGGCTGTTGTCCAGCGCACCGGGAATATTGCCGAACAGTTTTTCCATTTCGGCGTGGGATTTTAAGTAGTAGCCCTGGTCGGACATCCGCATTCTGTCCTGCATACTGACCGATTTGCCAGTCTGGATACACAGTAAAACATCGTGGGGGGTGGCTTCGTTGGCGAAGGTGTAGTGGACATCGTTGGTCGCTAAAAATTTGAGGTTATAGCGACCGGCCATGTCAATCAGGGTCTTGTTGAGTTTGGTGAGTTCGGGGATGCTGTGTTCCTGGAGTTCAACGAAGAAGCGATCTCGGCCGAATACATCCACATACCAGCTCATCAGTTCATTGGCCCGTTTCATGTTGCCGTTTTGGATAGCTCGCGGAATTTCCCCAGCCATACAGCCGGTAGTAGTGATCACTCCTTCGCTGTGTTCGGCCAGATAATCCCGGTCGGTGCGGGGACGGTAATAAAAACCTTCCAGTTGGGCGGCGCTGACAATTTGAAGCAAATTCTGATAGCCGGTCTGGTTTTGAGCCAACAGCAGAAGATGGAATCGGTCACGATCCTTGTCCGGGTCTTTGTCCGCCATACGTCTGTTAGCTACGTAAGATTCCACCCCTAAAATCGGCTTGACGCCAACTCGCTGGCACGTCCGGTAGAAGTCAATTGTCCCATACATAGTGCCATGATCGGTCAAAGCCAGCGCGGGCATATTTAGTTCTTTGGCCCGATTGGCAAGGTCGTTCAGACGACTCAATCCGTCCAGCAAGGAGAATTCACTGTGGACGTGAAGGTGGACAAATGGTTTTTCAGACATGGATTTCCCGGTTTCTCCTACATAAATAGCCACGAATTAACACAAATTGGCACGAATTATGAGTTTTTTTTCGTTAGTGGTGTGCAGCCAATCATGTTGATGCCTAGACAATTAATCCCAATTTGTTGCACTACCCCACAGCCGCCAAGTATAGCACATTGAATGAACGGCCGAAGACTAATATCAAAGTTCCTACCTTAAAATTTTCATGACCTATTGTACTCTTGGATTGTAATTTATTTGTCATATACCTCGCCACGAAAGCGATATGATGAAGAAGTTATAGATATTCCCGACCATTTATGGAGGCCATACGATGAGTTATCGTGACGATCCTTATGAATATCATCGCAGAATGGATGAGTTCAACCGCGAACAGGACAGGCAGTACGAGTACCAAAGGGAGGATAGGGCGTTTGAGCGGAGACAGCAAGAACGCGACCGAGAGATGGGATGGGAGGCCGCCCGCAACAATGATACATTTAATGCCATTCGGGGATTGGCCGGGGCCGAGTGGGCGCTCCGGTACAATGAATTAACCGAAAGCAGCCGTTCAGGAAGTTATTCACCACTCCCGGAGCCAAAACTAACATTTGAATCACTTCATTTCTATGAAGGTGATTATCAAGGCGTTAAACATTCAAAGCGCATTTATCAAACGTTTTTTCCACAAAGCACAACCCGATATATCTATTTTGAGGTTTCTTGCACCAGCAATCGTGATTTTTTAGAGCATACCCATAAGATGGTTGCCAAAATCCGCAAGCCAGACCGAAGCGAAACGGAGGTTGAGTGGGAGGCGCGTTCTAAATCAGGATGGGCAGAGTCCTGGCACACACACGGCTGGGGATGGGCGAAGGCCGGAAACTGGATGCCTGGCGTTTACTCTGTCGAGATTTTGATAGACGACGAAAAGGTGGGCCAGGCGTATTTCGGTATTTATCAGGACAAGGACACGGAGATACCGAAGTTTTTCACCTGGAAACCTGAAGTTAACTTTGCCCTTGATTCCGATTTTTCTCGCTACTTCAATGAAATTCCAGAGGACTGAGCAACACCAGCCGCGAACAGATATGAAGTTAAACGAATCACAGACAAAACGGCCGATTAAACGGCCAGATTCAACTCTTCAGCCGCCCAGGCCAGCCCGGCGTCTTCCAGGGTGGCGCGAGTCGGGACGCCGGTGGCGATGTCCCAACCGGCCTGTTGGTAATACATATCCAACCCGGCCGCCAGTTCGGTTTCATCCAAAATAATGCCATCAGATCGCCCCCCTTTCAGCGCCTTCTTGAACAGTTTCTTGGGCAGGGTATCGTTGTCGCGGGCCAACCCGTACCGGGCGTTTAAGGCCCGCATGAGATTGAGACGACGACGGCCGATTTCCTGCAACTCGTCCACCGTGATCTCCCAACCCGTTGCAGCCGAAAGCAAATCGGCCATGTCTTGCGGTCCGAACAACTGCCAGCTTGGGCCATAGACAAACTGGCACAGGCTCAAGGTGTCGGCGGCGCTGTACGTGTACTGAGTCTTGAGGGCAAATTCGACCTTTTCCTCGTTTAGCACCTTCGTGGGCTGGGGCTTGTTGAGGCCAATCTGATCCAGAAAGCGATGGTAGGTGCTGGCATACAGTTTGGGGTGGTACATGGGGTCGTGTTCTGATGATTGGTGGTCGGCACCAAAGGGGTTAGCAGCGTAGATTAGGGCCAGACTGCGTTTGACATGGGGCATGTGGGCCGGGAGTTCCTGCCCTTTCACGGTCAGGAGATAATCGTGGCCTTTGCCCAGGCGATCGGCCGCTTTGGCAGAGCCTTCAGCCAAGATGTCACCGAAGCCTTCCCTTCTGAGTGTCCTTTCGAGCATGGCGACCATTGCCTCGGCGTTCCCAAACCGGAGTTCGATACCGTCTGTCTCTTCGGCCGTTAAGACCCCATTCTCAAAACAGTCCATTGCCCAGGAAAGGGTCGCGCCGCAGGAGATGGTGTCTACGCCGTACTGGTTGCACAACTGGTTGGCATAGGTAACGGCTTGCAGGTCGTCTACACCACAGTAGGAGCCGAAAGTGGCGATTGTTTCATATTCAGGGCCGCCATATTCAGGGAGCAGCTTTTTCTTTTGCCATTCGGATTCGACGACCCGCTTGCAGCGAACGATACAGGCGTAGCAGGTATCGCGGCCCTGCTTGTCTTGCTTGCCCGCCTCCGCTCCTCGCAGCAGTTCGTCGTAAAGCCGTTCGCCGCTGATGGATTCGGCCGCTTCGGTTGCCATGACGCCGGAATCCCAGTTGTTGGTGGGTAAGCCGCCGGAGCCGAAGTTTGCCATGACAGTGTCGGCCGTTCCATAACGGCCGAAAGCTTCCATATCACTGTCGGGGAACTCTTTCGCCCCCTTCTTAGCAATAGCAAGGACGCCTTTTTTATCGGCCGGTTGGACTTTGTTAGAGCCGCGAACGACGATGGCTTTGAGCTTCTTGCTGCCCATAACAGCCCCAACACCAGTGCGACCCCAGGCGCGGTTGCTCATATTCATGATGGCGGCAAAGTTGGACAACTTTTCACCGGATGGGCCGATTTGGGCGATTTCGATGCGTTTGTCGCCCAATTCGTCTTTGAGAATGGTGTCTACATCGTGGGTTAACCTGCCCCACAGGTGGGAAGCGTCTCGCAGTTTGACTTCGCCGTCTTTGATCCAGAGGTAGACAGGCAATTCGGCCGCACCGCTGACGACAATGGCATCAAAACCGGCGTATTTCAATTCAGCAGGCCAGAAACCGCCTGCCTGACTGTCGGCTACGCCGCCGCTGCTGGGGGACTTGCAGGTAACGGTGCAGCGGCTTTGACCGCTGATGGGCAGGCCGGTGGTCGCGCTGAGAGCGAATGTCAGAGTATTTTCAGGGGAAAGCGGATCAGCGTCGGCGGGGGTGTTTTTCCAAAGATAGTACAAACCGATGAGACTGCCACCCGGATATTGGCGATAGAATGACTCGTCAGGGGTTTCGATCTCAATCTGGAGCGTGGTCAGGTTAACATGTAGTATTTTACCGGTGAAGCCGTGTAACATGGGTCACTCCTTTTTTTACGCAGAGACACAGTGATGGAAAGAGATTTTGGTGATTGGCTAACCTATGGCTAGCTTGGTGATTGGTGATTGACTGGAATCAATTACCACTTACCAGTTACAAATTATGAATTACGTTGATCAATGATACGCCAAATAGTTAGAGGAGGCTAGAGGGGATCGTCAGGAGTCAGAGGGAGGAATGGGGTCGGCCGATTTGCGGTTGAGTTCGGCTTTTTTGAGACGGTAGAGCATTTCCTGGGTTAGCTGGCGGTGCTTGCTGACGATGTCGGCCTGGATGCCGAAAACGGCGATGATAACACCAACCAGCAGCAGGCCAACGCCGATGGTGACGGATTGGACAAAGCGGTCGCCGTTGCCAATGAGGTAGAAGTAGGCGAAACGGCCGAGGAGGAAGAGACCAGATAAGAGGAAAGGGGCAGCGAAATAGGTGAAGGTGCGGAGGGGTTCGTAAAAGGCATAAAGACGAACGATAGTTCCAGCCTGGGCTTTGACAAAGTGCCAGGCGTTCCGTTGGAGGCGGGACGGCCGTGTTGGGGCGTTGGTGGTAATCGGGACGCTCTCGATGGCTAGACCCATCTTCCCGGCCTGAATAATCGTTTCAAGTGTGTAGCTGAAGCGGCTGAGAACGTTGAGGCGGAGGGCGGCTTCGCGGGAGTAGGCTCGAAAACCGCTGGTGGTGTCGGGAACGCCGGTTCCGCTGACGGTGCGTACCATCCAGCTTCCGAGCCACTGGAGCAGCTTTTTGGTGCGGGAGAAGTGGGGAATCTGGTGTATCTGGCGGTCGCCTATGACGATGTCGGCACGGCCGTTGAGGATGGGTGGAATAAGGTCGGGAATGGCGTCGGAAGGATACTGGTTGTCGCCGTCGGTATTGACAATGATGTCGGCACCCAGTTCAAGGCTTTTTTCGAGGCCGTCGGAGAAAGAGCGGGCCAGGCCGAGATTGCGGGGATGGCAAATGATGTGGTGAACGCCGTGCGCCTGGGCGACGGCGATGGTGTCATCATGGCTGCCGTCATCTATGATGAGGGTTTCGATGCAGTCTATTCCGGGAATATGGGTGGGCAGGGTGCTGAGAACGGCCGATAATGTCTCGCCTTCGTTGAGGCAGGGAATTTGGATGAGGAGCTTCATGGATTTTTTTTAGCCACGAATTTCACAAATTACACGAATAAAATTGTTGTTCATGGAGACATCTTGAAATAGGTTCAACAGCATGACTAAACAGCGTTTTCTTACCACCCTTTCCTCCGCGTCTCCGCGCCTCTGCGCGAAAAAAACTACCCACTATTCACTTTTCACTGCCTACTCTGTTTAAGCAGGTCGTCAATCTCCAGAAAGTGAAGGCCGGGCCAGAGGTAGGTATTGAGGTCTATGCGGAGTTCGTCGCTGACGGTGATGCCTTCGGCGCGGAGGAGTTCGGCCTGTCGTTGAGCGCCGTGTTCACGGTTGACGATGCTGATGCGGCCCTGGCTGTTGATGACGCGATGCCAGGGGACGGGTTCAAAATTGGGGTCGTCTTTATCTTTGAGGGCGCGGAGGGCGTAACCGACGGCGCGGGCAGCATTGGGCGCACCGAGCATGGCAGCGATACGGCCGTAGCTGGTGACTTTCCCATATGGGATGCGGCGAACGACGGCGTAAACTTGATGATAGAAGTTGCGTTCGGACATAGGAGAATTTTAATCGGTAATTGGGTAATTGGCTAACCATAGGTTAGCTTGGTAGTTGATGATTGGTGATTGGTAATTGAGTAACTTGGTTAATTGGGTTGGTAAAAAGGAAGCGAGGGGGCAAATGAGCGGGAAAGTAAGCAAGTAAGCGGGGAAGCAAATAACAAGTGCATCAGGCAGCCAAGAAGCTTATTCCACCTAGCATATTCCTGTTGTTAATTGTTCCTTGCAAAGATACAATTTTCAAAGAAGAAAACATAGCTATTTTACTCACCAATAATTGATTTATCACAAACCCAGGAGGCATATTCATGACTACAGTAATCGGGACAGGTACGAATCCCGGTGAGTTCGGCGTTTTTGGCGAGAGCCAGGAATCTGAAGGTGTTCGGGGAGTTGGACACAAAGGAGCAGGCGTCTCCGGCCATAGCGATAAATGGATTGGGGTCTATGGCGAGAGCAAGGAATCTGAAGGTGTTCGAGGTGTTGGACACAAAGGAGCAGGCGTCTCCGGCCATAGCGATAAATGGATTGGAACTTATGGGGAAAGCCAAGATTTTGAAGGTGTCAGAGGTGTTAGCCGTTCTTCTCATGGTGGCGTCGTTGGTATTAATGATTGGAGTTCGGCCGATTCTCCGGGAGCCGGTGGAAATGGTGGTTGGTTTGAAAGTTCTCGGGGTGAAGGTGTTCGTGGGACTGCCAAGAGCAGCCATCATGGCGGCGTGGTCGGTGTAAACACGGGGGGCGGTATTGCTGTTTACGCAACCAGTGATGAAGGGGTTGGTATCCATGCCAAAGGTGGAAAACTTGCCGGTTTCTTTGATGGCGATGTTGAGGTTACGGGTGATATTCGATTGATTAATGCTGACTGCGCGGAAGACTTCAATGTTTCTGGAACTGATGTTGAGCCTGGGACTGTGATGGTTTTAAGTGACGAAGGAACAGTTTGTCAGAGTGAACGAGCCTACGACAAGCGTGTGGCTGGGGTTGTTTCCGGTGCAGGTGGCTACAAACCGGGCATTGTTTTGGATAAACAGCAAACGCAGAATAACAGACAACCGATTGCGTTAATGGGAAAGGTTTACTGTAAGGTTGATGCTCAATATGGCGCCGTCGAAATGGGTGACTTGCTGACTACTTCTCCTACGCCTGGCTTTGCAATGGCAGCAAAGGACCCGTTTAAGGCTTTTGGCGCTGTAATTGGGAAGGCACTCCGTCCCCTAAATGAAGGACAAGCGATGATTCCTATTTTGGTTGCCCTTCAATAATTTTTTCAAATACCCGACAACTTTTTTTACTGTAAGGGTACTGAAGCAAAATGGGACCAAGAATTTTACGAGGCTTCAGGAGAAAGAAAACTGCACATCTTAATATAGAGGTTGGATCAAATGAGTTTTTATATTTTTAAGCTTGATCAGATCCGCGTAAAGCAACAACGTGGCATCCTTTCGGATTCAGACGTTGTAACTTTTAGCGTCTTTGTCAATCAATTGGATCGAGGGCATGGTACAGCCACCTTCCCAGCGTTGGTTTCATCACCCAACCCCACACCAGCAGAAGCAGTTCCGCCAAGAAACAAGTTAAACATTAATGGACAGCAATGGCGAATTGGACCGTTAGAAATATTGGAAGGGGACGATGTTCATGTTATTTATTCTGGAATGAATATCAGCGATGTAAATCTAAGCAGCCTTTCTTCAAAGCAATTAGATGAAATTGAATTGAAGATACTTAGCTCGCTTGGTACGGCTGCGGTTGGAGGTCTTACCGGTGGACTTGGGTTAATTGGAGAGGGAATTGCGGCAGCGCTTGGCGCTATCGGGGACCCGGTTGGGAAGGCATTGGGATATAAACCTCAAGGTCCCTGCAACGGCCTGGTATTCTCAGATGCAGTCCAATTTACCGGAGGTGGACTAGACAACCTGGAAATGACCCCGCTTCCACCGCAGTTACATACAAAGCCACCTATGCCCCGCTACTGGACGATTTCTTTTACGCGAAGTTACACGGATGAAGCCACCCATGACACCGAAAAATGTGGCCCCATCGCTGAAACTGAAATCACCTTTTCTGTATTGAGGATGTCCTTCATTTCAGTAAGGTGGTTGAGAACGAATCGTTTCATAGATACATCTAAAACACCAAGTAAAATCGGCCCTGGACTGCGACAATTTGGTCAACCAGGGACAGTAATTAGTCTTAAATCACTCTTAGGACTACGGCCGTAACTGAATTCGTCATTTATTCGGCCGTTTCCAATGACTAATAACCGGGCAGGAGGACGCCGCGCAGCCAGGCGACGATGATAGAGGGAGCAAATGCAATGACCAGACCGAGAATCAGTTGGTGCTGCTAAAATGGATAGAGGGCTATGAAGCCGCCGATCCAATCGGTGGCGAGCTTGGCGGGGTGAATCTGGTGGTATAAGGTCTTTTCTTGTACGTTCATAACACTATTCACGGAAGGAATTTTGTAAGAAATAGCCACGAATTGACACAAATTACCACAAATTATGGTTCGGGATTTGTTTCATTCGGGTCAATAAGTGATGCGGCGGCTTTGTCAAGAAGCCAGGTTAGTTGGCCGGAGGTGGGGTGGATGAGTTGGGCGGGGTAGTGATGGGGGTTGTGGGGGCCGTGCAGGACGGCCGAAACGGCCTGGGCCTTACTCTCACCAGCAACAAGGAAAAGGATATTTCTGGCGTTGTTGAAGACGGGCGGGGTCATGGTGACGCGGTTGGCGGGACGGCCGTCGTAGTCGGCCGTGACGGCAACGACGGTTTCGGTGGCGGCTTCGAGTGGGACTTTGTCGGGAAAGAGGGAAGCGGTGTGGCCGTCGCTGCCCATGCCGAGCAGCACCATGTCGAAGCGGGGGATGTCACCCTTCATATTGTAGTCATGATTGAATTGGGCTAACTGGCGGCGGTAATTTTCGGCCGCTTCCTGGGGCGGCAGTTCGCCCTGGGCGCGGTGGACGTTTTGGGGAGGAATGGGAACGCTGTTGATAAAGAGAGTGAGCGCCTGGAAGTAGCTGCTGCCTTCCTGATCAGGTGGCACGCAGCGTTCGTCGCCCCAGAAGAGGTGGATGTGCTGCCAGGGGATGGTGTCCCGAAAAGGTGGGGTGGCGAAGAGGCGGAAGAGGGGTTCGGGGGTTCCGCCACCGGAGAGGACGAGGCTGTAGAGGCGGCGTTCTTTGATGGCGGTGTCGGCCGTTACCAGGATTTCGTGAAGGGCGAAGCGGGCGATGCTTTTGGTGGAGGAGAAGATTTCGATATTCATATTTTTAACGCAGAGACGACAGGATGCAATGATCGAGAAAAATTATTGGAAATTGAATCGGATTGATTTACGGTCATTTTCTAAGGCAATCGTGAACGATTTATCAAATCGTTCTACTCTGATTCGAGGAGGCGGAGGCCGAAACCGGCCGTGCCGTAAAGAGCAGCCAGGGAGTCAGTGACAACGTAGATTGGAATCGTTTGCAGCAGGCCGGTGAACCGGCCTTTGCGGAGAAAGGCTTCCTCAAATGTGCCGGATTTTAACTGGGGCAAAATGCGGGGCGGGATGCCGCCAGCCAGATAGACACCGCCGGTTGCCAGCAGTTGTAAGACAAGGTTGCCCGCCTCGCTACCGAGAATGGCCATAAAGAGATCTAAGGTAGCCAGACAGATAGGTTCTTCTTTTTGTTGAGCGCCGTCAACGATGAAGGGTGTTTGGTCTTCGGCATCGGCCAACGCTTCGGCCAGCCAGGGAGGTTCGGGATAACGGCCGTGTTCCTTGACGAAAGCGTAGAGGTTGGGAATACCAATGCCGGAACAGACCCGCTCATAACTGACGTGACCGAGACGGGGCTGCAAGAAGGTCAGCAGTTCTAATTCCAGAGGCGTTGCCGGGGCGTAGTCGGTGTGACCGCCTTCGGAGGGGAGTGCCTGGTAGTGGGTTCCGCTCCAGACGAGGAAGGCTTCGCCTAACCCGGTTCCGGGGGCGATGATGGCGATTGGTTTTTTATCTTCTGCATGGCCGGGTCTGAGCAGGAAAACATCTTCATCCATCAGGTAGGGGATGGCGTTGGCAATGGCCTCCAGGTCGTTGATGAGGGTGACAGGCGCACCCACAACTTCCTCCAGAGAGTCAGCATCTACGGTCCAGGGTAGATTGGTGACTTGAACGCGCCTGTTACGAACGGGACCGGCAATGCCAAAAACGGCCGCGCCTAAATCTACTGCGCTCAATATGGCATTATTGTTGGTTAAAAACTTCTTAACGATGGCTTCCAGAGAGGGGTATTTGTCGCTTTCAAATCTGGTCAGAACCAGAGCATGATGGGGGCCGTTTTCCTGAGTGAAGAGAGCCAGAACGGTTTTGGTTCCCCCAATGTCACCGGCAAGTAGCATGGATTTCTCCTCTAAAAATGAATCTCACGCAAAGGCGCAAAGGATTAAAGTGTTCGTTGACAGTGGCGCACGGCGCAATGAAGCGTTGGTTCATGTTGTCTCCTCCGAAACAAATCGCACGCCGAGGCGTCATAACGCAAAGATACAGGATTATACCATTATCTTTTTGGGTGGTAGAGGTTTTGGTAAACGGCCGAAGATAGAGTCGCCATTGTGGTGGTCAGGCGGGAACGGAAAAACGGTTTTGAAAACGTTGCCCTGATATTCGTTTCTGTTAGAATCCTTGTCATGTTTCATTGCCGCTGTTTCAGGCATGTGCTATAAATGAGATAGATTTCACAATCACCTTCGCACAAGGAAAATTTATATGCTAAGTGACTGGCAATTCATTGGTATTTTTGTGGCACTTGCCGCCGTTTTCCCTGGTATGCCACTCGTTGCTTCTCGTTTTATCGGCCCAAGAAAACCGAATCCTATCAAACAAGCGACCTACGAATGTGGCATCGAAACGGTGGGCGATACCTGGATCCAATTTAAAGTCCAATATTATATTTTCGCATTGGTCTTCGTCATTTTCGATATTGAAGCGGTCTTTTTGTTCCCAATTGCGGCCGCTTTTAACCAGCTCGCATTCTTTGCTGTGTTTGAAGTTGTCCTTTTCGTCCTGATCCTGGCCGTTGGGCTGGGGTATGCGTGGCAGAAAGGGGCATTAGAATGGTTCTAAAATAATTGGTTGATGGCTAACGACTAACTATAGAGTTAGCTTGTTGATTGAGTTGATTAGGTTTATTTTATTACCCAATCAACAAGCCTACTACTGGTAGGACATCAACCCAATCAACTATGTTTAGGCGGAAGGAATGACTCCACAACAAATAATCTTTCTCATCATTGCCACTGTGACGTTAACGGCCGCGCTGATCGTCGTCACGGACCGCAATCTATTTCATGCGGCGCTGGCAATGATGGCATCATTCTTTGGGGTGGCCGGAATGTATGTCTTGTTGGAAGCGGGCTTTTTAGCTGCCGCCCAACTTCTGGTATACATCGGCGCGATCTCAATCTTGATTATCTTTGCCATTATGATGACCCGGCGGTTGATGCAGTCAGTCGAGTCGCCTTTTAATTCTCAAAGCGTTTCGGGGCTGGTGGCTGCTGTTATCAGCTTCGTGGGGCTGTTTCTGGCAATTGTCGTGGCCTGGCCGGATTCTGATTTTCCGGCGCCGCCCGACGTTGGAGCGGATGTTCTTCGGGGTACCATTTCCCAATTAGGTGTTGTTCTGGTCAGCCCAAATGCTTACGTCGTGCCGTTTGAAGTGGCCTCAGTGCTCCTGCTGGCGGCGCTGGTTGGTTCTATCTTTATCGCTTTTCAGGAGAAGAAAGAGTCATGAGTTCGATTCCACTATCCTGGTTCTTAATTGTTGCCGCGTTTCTATTTTGTATCGGTTTATATGGGGTGATGGCTCGACGAAATGCGGTTGCTATCTTGATGTCAGTTGAGTTGATGCTCAACGCAGTGAATATTAATCTGGTTGCTTTCTGGCGATATGAGAATCCAGCGCAGCCAATTGGCATTGTCTGGGCCATTTTTGTTTTGACGGTGGCGGCAGCGGAAGCGGCCGTTGGCCTGGCTCTGATTATCTC